>JBFIHF010000395.1:0-5801 GCA_041601915.1 Bradymonadaceae bacterium | reverse complement strand
GTAGGCGACGGTCACGCCGTCGCCGCCCTCGCCGCGTTCGCCGGGACGGAACTCGCGGACGTAGCTCGAGTCGGGCAGGAACCCTCGCACGGCGCGCTTGAGGGCGCCGGTGCCGTGCCCGTGAATGATGTAGATGCCGGGAACGCGGGCGAGGTAGCTCGTGTCGAGGAACAGGTCGAGCTTCTCGATCGCCTCGTCAGCGCGAAGGCCGCGCAGATCGACGGTGTTGCGATCGCTCTGGACCGTCACGCTGACTTCGGGGGCGATCGGTGAGGGCGCCGACGAGCGCTGACGGCGCCGGGCCTGCTCGTTGGGATGGTAGGCATCGGTGATCGGCAGCGTCGCCTTGAGCGGACCGACCTGGATGTGGATCTCGTTGCCCTGGATCTCGAGCACGTCGGCGTTGCGCTTGAACGGGGCGGCGTAGATGACCATCCCGGGCGCGAGATCGATGGGGTTGACCTGGACGAGGCCTTCGGGCGCGGTGGGCGGTGGCTCGACGCGGCCCCGCACGCTGTCGACCTCGGCGTCGGCGTCGCGGAGCTCATCGCGCATCGCCTCGAGCTGCTGACGCGTGAGGGTCTCACTCTGTTTGAGCTCCTTGAGCCGCTCCTTGGCGATCCGCCGCGCCTCGGCGAGTCGCTCGCGGAGCTTCTGCGTCTCCTCGAGTACCGCCTCGCGGTCGCGTTCCAACAGCCGAGCATGCTTGTCCTGAAACTTCTGCTTCGCCTGCTCGGCGAGCCGGCGCTCGTGCTCCAGCCGCTTCTGCTCCTTGCCGAGCTGCGAGACCTGCTCGTCGAGCTTCGTGAGCGCCTGATCGATGCCGAGCCGCCCGTCGGCCTCGAGCACCTCCGTCGCGCGGTCGATGAGCGCCGATGGGAAACCGAGGCGATCGGCGATCCGCATCGCGAACGAACTTCCCGGAATCCCGAGTGTGACGCGGTAGGTCGGCGCGAGCGTCTCGATGTCGAAACCCATCGCGGCGTTGGCGAAGAGTTCGCTTTCCAGCGCTAGCGTCTTCAGGCCCTCGAGGTGCGTCGTCACAGTCGTCGTCGCGCCGCGACGGGCGAGCTCCTCGAGCAGCGCGACCGCGAGCGCCGCGCCCTGCATCGGATCGGTGCCCGTAAAGAGCTCGTCGAGCAGGATCAGGCTGCGCTCGTCACAGTCGTTGAGGAAACCGGCGATGTTCGTGAGATGGCCCGAGAACGTCGACAGGTCGCGCTCGATCGACTGCTCGTCGCCGATGTCGGTGAAGATCGCGCGATAGAACGGCAGCGTGCTGCCGGGGTCGGCGGCGATCGGCATGCCGCATCGTGCCATGAGGGCCGCGAAGCCAAACGCCTTCAGTAGCACCGTCTTGCCGCCGGTGTTGGGGCCCGACACCACGAGGACCCGCTTGTCGGGATCGAGCACGACATCGTTGGGCACCGTCGGGTTGGGACCGCCGGCGGCGGGCTGCAGCTTGAGGAATAGCAGCGGATGCCGGCAATTCGCGAGGCGCAGCTCGCGGTGGTCCGAAAACGCGGGAACCACGCCATCGATCGCGCGACCGAGGCGAGCGATCGCGCCGGTGAGGTCGAGGTACGCGATCACCTCGGTGTTGCGCCGCAGCACATCTTCGGCCCGCGCCACCATCGCCGAAAGCCGGGTCAGGATGCGCAGCTCCTCTTCTTGGACCTCGATCTGGGCCCAGCGCAGCTGATTGTTGAGCTCGATGAGCTCCTGCGGCTCGATGAACGCCGTCCGGCCGCTCGACGAGTAGCCGTGCACGATCCCGTCGACGGTCGTCTTCGCGCCGACCCGCACGGGCAGCACGTAACGATCCTCGCGGACGGTGAAGTAGTCGTCCTGCAGGATGTGTTCGTAGCGAGAGGACGTCAGCAGGCGGTCCACGGCGCTCTTGATGCGGTCGGTGTGGTTCTGCACCGAGCGACGCAGGCGGCGCAGGTCCGGACTCGCCGAATCGGCCAGGCGGCCGCCGGGCTCGATCGCCTGACCCAGGGCCTCGCGGAGGTCGTCGCACGAGTCGAGCAGATCGGCGACACCCCGCAAGTACGGCACCTGCTCGTGGCGACTCTTGAAGAAGCGGGCGGCACGGGCCACGACGTCGCAGTTTCGGCCGATCGATTCGAGGTCTTCGGCGACCAGCACGCCCTCGCGAGCGGCGTAGGCCACCGCTTTGCGGATGTCGCGCAGGCCATAGATCGGCGCGTCGTCGTCGTCCGACAGCAGCTCCATCCACTCGCCGACCTCGAGGAGGCGACGTTGAGCGAGCCGCTTGGTGGGCAGCGGGCGCAATGCATCGACCAACTCGAGCCCTTCGGGCGACTTCGCACGCTCGGCGACGTGTCCCAGGAGCTGATCCCACGACAGATCGCCCAGGGTTTTCGGGCGCGCTGACGTCTGCCAGCTCTCGCCATGCAGCGGCGCGAGCGTCTCGGCAAACAGGTCGGGGTCGAATCCGGGTCGGTTTTCTGGTTCAGGTTTCATCATGCGTCTGCGGCATCCGGTGGGACTGAGCGGCGGCAAACATGACGTTCCGCCGGAAAATTTCAACCTCGATCAAATGCCGCGGAGTGCGCTGGCGTCCGGTGCCATCACCGGCTTAGGGTTATGCATCCGGAGGTCGACATTGCCAAGCCGAGCCACAACCACACGGGATGAACGCGGAATCCCGCAGATCACGGCGAGCGACATCGCGGGATTGTACTGGGGCATGGGGTACTGCCACGCCCAAGATCGCGGCATGCAGATGCTCATCATGCGCATCCTTGGGCGCGGGAGGGCCGCGGAGCTGCTGGATGGCAGCGATGAGATGGTCGAGGTGGACCGCTTCTTTCGGAAGCACAACTTCGGCGCCGGGCTCGGCGCGGAGCAACAGCTGCTCACCGCCGACGCGGCGGAGGCGACGGCTGCGTACTGCGAGGGAGTGAACGCGCGGTTCGCCGAGGCGACACCGTGGGAGTTCAAACTCGTGGCGCACCGGCCCGAACCATGGACGGTCGCGGACAGCCTGATGTTGGCGAGGATGACCGGGTTCCTGACGCTGGCGCAGTCACAGGGTGAGGTCGAGCGGCTGTTCGTCGAGATGGTGCAGGCGGGTGTGAGCGACGCGCATCTCGAGTCGCTGTTCCCAGGGAGCACCGCCGGTTTGGACCGCTCCGCGCTTTCGAAGGTCCAGCTCAGCGAGCGAATCGTGCCGGATAGCGTGCGATGGGCGGCTGCGGGCGCGCGGATGATGGCGTCCAACAACTGGTGCGTGTCGGGCGAGCGAACGCAGTCCGGTGCGGCGATGCTCGCCAACGACCCGCACCTCGAGACCAATCGACTGCCGAACGTGTGGGCGGAGCAGAGCTTTCGCTGGCCCGGTGGCTACGCTCTCCTCGTCACGATGCCCGGGCTGCCGGCGCCGCTCGTGGGCCGAAATGCGCACATCGCGTGGGGCGCGACGTATACGTTCATGGACGCGATCGATTCGTGGATCGAGGAGTGTCGTGACGCGAGATTTCGGCGAGGCGATGCGTGGGAAGAGTTCGACCGGCGGGTGGAAACGATCCAGCGCAAGAAAGGCGAGCCCGTCGTCGCCACGTTCTGGGAAAACGACCACGGAGTCGTCGACGGCAACGCCGCCATCGACGGATTCTACCTGACCACGCGGTGGTCCGGAGCGCGCGGCGGCGCGGCGTCGATCAACGGGATCCACGAGATGTGGACCGCCACGACCGTCGCGGACGGCATGGCGGCGTTCTCGAAAGTGGAGTCATCGTTCAACTGGATCTTCGCGGACGCGGCGGGCGACATCGGCTACCAAATGTCCGGTCTCATGCCGCGGCGTCCGGCCGATTGGAACGGTTTCGCACCACGGGCGGGATGGGACCCCGCGTATGACTGGGATGGGTTCGTCGACCCGAGCGAGCTGCCGTCCGTCCAAAACCCGCCCGACGGGGTAATCATCACGGCGAATCAGGATCTGAACCACCTCGGCGCAGCGTCCCCGATCAACATGCCGATGGGCGATTATCGCGCGCGGCGAATCGCGGAACTGCTCGACGCGCGGGCGGACCATGACGTGGAGTCGTTCCGGCAGATCCAGTTGGACGTGCGGTCGATCCAGGCCGTTGAATTCATGGCGATCCTCGCGCCGCTCCTCGGCGAAGGGCCGTTCTGCGAGACGCTTCGGGACTGGAACTTCGAGTACGATACGGCATCGACGGGCGCTGCGGCGTTCGAACAGTTCTACGGCGCGCTGCTGCTGGAAATGTTCGGACCGGCCTGCGGCGCACCGGTCGTCGAGCACCTCGCCGACGCGACCGGAATCTTCATCGACTTCTACCAGAACTTCGACCGTTTGCTCGTCGCGGACCAATCGCCGTGGCTGGGGGAGCGCACGCGCGATGACGTCTGGTCGGCCGCGCTGGCGCGAGTCGCGGACGCGGTGCCGATCGCATGGGGCGCGCAAAACCAACTGACGCTCACCAACATGTTCTTCAGTGGGAAGCTTCCGCGCATTCTTGGTTTTGACCGCGGCCCGATCGCGATCCGTGGCGGCCGAGCGACTCCGCATCAGGGCCAGATCTACCGCGCGGGCGACCGGACCACCTCGTTCACGCCATCGTTGCGGATCGTGGCCGACCTCGCCGCACCGGAGCTGCACACGGCGCTGTGCGGCGGC
Organism: Bradymonadaceae bacterium; assembly: GCA_041601915.1. Classification (GTDB taxonomy): domain Bacteria; phylum Myxococcota_A; class Bradymonadia; order Bradymonadales; family Bradymonadaceae; genus JBFIHF01. The sequence continues at coordinate 1,129 of JBFIHF010000395.1, read as the reverse complement.
CCGTCGGATCGTCGCACGTCGAGGTGGTACGTCAGCGGCGTCGATGACTGGCTCGCGGGGCGCCTGCGGACTCGGACGCCGCCGGAAGGCTGACGGCGCAATCGCTACAGCGCGGCTTGAATCAAGGCACGCGTCTCGGCCGCGACGCTCGCGTCAGTCAGGATGCCGCCGTGGGACGGCACGACCGCCACCGGCTCGCGGGCCGCCATGTCGTCGAGCATCAGCTGCAGCGTCGCGCTCTTGTCCTTCACGCCAAACTTCAGGGCGAGGTGGAACACGGTGTAGCCCGGTCCACTCTTGGTCAGCTTGAACGCCATCCGCGGGAGAAATGCCGGCGGCAACTGCGGCATGTTGGCGAGCACGTCGGACACGAACCAGACGTGGCCCGCGTCCGTCTGAACGGAGCACCACGATTCGCCGATCCGCGTGTTCGGGAGCTCGCGCAGCACGATGTTCGGGCCCGCCAGGGTGCTCAGCTCCGACATCGCTTCGAACGTGAGCCCGCTCTTCTTGGCGATCCGCGCCGCCGCGGCCGCGGGTGCGAAGCATCGTGCGTCGGGAAAACGTTCGCGCCATTCGCGCTGCCCCAGATGATGAAGGCCGTTGTTCGCGACGAGTGCCCCGACCTCACCGAACTCCGCCAGTTCGGCGACCGCGTCCTCCGTCAGGCCGGTCGACGGGCTGATCACCATCAACTGACCGTTCTGCATCCTCGCGATGAACGTCGTCGAAGTCGCAGACCCCGAAAACGTATACCCGTAGGTCAGCACGCCGGCGTCAGCGTCGATGACATTGAATCCTGCTGCGGTCGTCTCCATGGGCTCCTCGGTGGTTGGGGAACGTTATATTCGACCGGTCGTCTCTCGTCACCAGCCGTGATAGCCGCGCCGGGCAGCCGGCCCACGATCGCCCGGACACCAAAGGCCGAGCGGCACCCCACCCCACAAATTCTGCAACGATCGCGATGTGCTGCCGATAACGCTCTCCCAGGAGGCGTTATGACGGCACCCAATCCCGTATACCCCGACTCGACCCTGTTCCTGACCCGTCGCACCCACGACGGCAGCTTCCGGTTCACCCCGACCGAGGAGATCCTGAACATCTTCAAGTACCTCGCGATCCACTACGC
>JBFIHF010000394.1:0-5823 GCA_041601915.1 Bradymonadaceae bacterium | reverse complement strand
GGTCGCGTGTTTCCGGCACCACCGCCCATCGCCGCCGCGTCAGGCATCGCGCGCGCAGCCAGTAAGAACCTGACCGGCGCCGTCAACGGACATCGGATGCCGCTGGAGACGTTTCTCACGGTGCTGACCGAGGGAACGCACCTCGGTGGCGCCGGACCGATCGCGTGGCCCATGCCGTGGATGATCTACCGCAACATGAGTCTCGAAGACCTCACCGCGATCTACACCTACCTCGAGCTCGTGCCGCGGCCGACCGGTGTCCATGACAAGATCATCCCCGCCAAGGCCAAGTGGTGCGCCTCGAACGCCAACTGCACCGCCGCCGGCGAGACCTGCAATACGACCGCCGGCGAGTGTGTCGGCACCGCCTGCGTCACCGACGCGGACTGCCCGATCTGCCAGACCTGCGAGACCGGGGCATGCGCGGCGCCGCTGGCCACGTCGACCTGCCTCAGTGGCGGTATCTGATCGGGGCGGGGCTCTCGCGCAGTCACTCGATCGGGTCGTTCTCCGCGCTCACCCCCGCGGCCGCTGAGGACGAACGGGAGGGCCTACATTTCGCGTTGTGCTGTACTGCGGCGAACTTACATTGCCGCTGAGCACCAGCCGTAGACGTATCAGTCGAGGGATCAAGTTACCTGATTTCTTCGGTCGCCATGATCTAGATCATGGCAGGGCCTCCGCAGAGGTGACCTAGTCGGAGTGTCGTTTCGGCACTCCCGCGGATTGGAGCTGATCATGAGATCTTGGCATCAAACTGCTGTCCTTTGCGTGGTGGTTCTGGCCGTGGGTTGCGAGGGCCCAGTGGGCGTCTCGGGGGAACGGGGTGAACCCGGTGAGCCGGGCGCCGACGGCGCACAGGGAAGACCCGGCGAGGTCGGCCCAATGGGCGACCCCGGCGACCCGGGAGACCCGGGAGAACCGGGGGCTCCCGGCACCCCTGGCGCCCCGGGTCGGAGCTCGGTCTGGACGAGTCCCGGGCTCGCCGTCGAGATCACCGCTGTCGACATCGATCCCGCGGGCCGCGCACAGGCCACCTTCCGCGTCACCGATGGCGATGGCGAACCGCTCGACGTCGACGGCCGTTTCACCCAGGGCGCGATATCGGCGTCGTTCATCATCGCATCACTGCAGGCCGACGCCGCGGGGCGCCCCCTCTACTACACGGCCTACACGACGCGCGATCAGACGAGCCCCATCACGCAGATCACCGCGACCCAGGCTGGCATCGACGCCGGCGGATCGACCGAGCTCGTCGATGCGGGGACCGGGACGTACCGCTACGCATTCGCCGCCCCCGTCGTCCCCGCCGATCCCAGCGCGACCCACACCGTCGGCATCACGGCAACCCGCACCGTCGACGGCGTGCGGCATGTCGCCAACGCCGTCTATCACTTCGTGCCTGCCGGTACCGAGGTCGTCACGACACGTTCCGTGGTCGAGACGGCGTCCTGTAACGGATGCCACGGCGAACTCGAGGCCCACGGAGGATCGCGGACCCAGGTCGAGGTCTGCATCCTGTGCCACAGTCCCCAAACCATCGATCCGGACACCGGGAACACCGTCAGCTTCCCGGTCATGATCCACAAGATCCACGCCGGTGAGTCGTTGCCCAGCGTCGAGGCCGGCATCCCGTACCAGATCATCGGGTTCCGCCAGTCGGTCCACGACTACTCCAGCGTGGCGTTTCCGCGCGATATCAAGGATTGCGGCGTCTGCCATACCGGTCCCGACGGTGACCTCGGTCAGACGCGGCCCTCACGCGCCGCCTGCGGGTCCTGCCACGATCTCGTCGACTTCTCGACCGATGCCCCGGCGGCGCCGTTCGTCGCCCACTTTCCCAGTCCGCAACCCGACGATGCGAACTGCACCACGTGTCATCCGCCCGCCGGCGGCTTGAGCGGCGTGGCCGACAAACACACGGGCCCCTCGTTTGGCCCTGGCCGCCCGGACCTCGTCTTCGAGATCGGATCGGTCTCGTCGACCGGGCCGGGGCAGACGCCGCAGCTCCGGTTCGCGGTCCGCGTGGACGGTGTCGCGCGCGACATCTTGGCCGAGCCCCTCGATCAACTCACGGTGACCGTGGCGGGACCGACGACCGATATCGCCAGCTACTGGCAGTACCGCATCCAAGGCGGGCCCGCGGTCGGCACACTCGTCGCGGCCGGCAGCGACTTTCTGTACACGTTCCCGTCCCCGATGCCCGCGGACGCCGCGGGCAGCTATGCCTTCGGTCTGGAGGGGCGCGCCACGATCAACGGGGTCCGCCGTGACGCGGTCAACCCGTTTGTCTACGCGGCCGTTACCGATACGGCCGCCGTGCCGCGCCGCCAGGTGGTCGAACTCGCGAAGTGCAATTCGTGTCACGGCGAGCTGGCCGAGCACGGCGGATCGCGCCGCGATCCGAACTATTGCGTCTTCTGCCACCACCCCAACAACACCAACGACGACCGGGCCCCGCGGTTCGAGGTGAATGCCGACGGAACCCCGTTCGCACACGTGGCCCCGTCGGTCGACTTCAAGGTGATGATCCACAAGATCCATCGCGGCGAGGAGCTCACCCAGCAACCGTACGAGCTGGGCGGCTTCCCGCTCCCGTCGGTCATGAATCCGGGCGGGACCCCGATCAACTTCGGCGAGACGTTGTTCCCCGGCGAGACGGGGCGCTGCGAAACGTGCCATCTGCCGGGCACATACGGGTTGCCGCTGACCGGACCGCGCCTGTGGACTCGTTCCGAGCTCTTGACCTGTGCGGAGGACCCGCTCGCCGACGCCGACGACTTCTGCGCCGTCAGAACGTCGGTCGAGTCCCTGACGCCGCCGGAAACGGCGGTCTGTACATCCTGTCACGACGCACCGCACACCGTGGCACACGCCACGATCATGACGACGCCCGCCGGGGTCGAGAGCTGCGCGACGTGCCATGGCCCCGGCCGAGAATTTGATGTCGCTGCCGTTCACACCCCGCCACTTTGATTGAGGAGTACCTATGAACACGCCCACACAGATCCGCACTCTCATCGCCACACTTCTCACCGGGTCGGTCACGGTCGGTCTCTTGATCTTCGGCGGTGGCATCGCGTCCGCGGATCCACCGAGCGCCAAGAAAGTCGAGCGCATCTACAATGCCAAGTGCGCGTCCTGCCACGGTAAGGACGGGAAGGGGCAAACCGAGCAAGGCCAGAAAGAGGGCTGCGAGGACATGACCCTCGCCTCGTGGCATGACGCACGGACCGATGCGAAGATCAAGAAGTCGATCGCGGAAGGGCTCAGCGAGGAAATCGACGGGAAGACGCGCAAGATGAAGGCGTTCGCCGACGTGCTCGAGCCCGAAGAGATTGATGCGTTGGTGGTGTATGTGCGCGCATTCAAGGCCGCTGCTCCGTGAAGCGACGGATCGGCATTCTGCTGTTGCTCCCGCTGGTGGCGGGATGCGGCAAACTACGCGGCGCCCCGGCGACCGATCCCTGTCCCACATGGGTGGACGTGATCGGTCCCGCGCTGCAGGAGAATTGCACGACCTGCCACCGGGGGCCGACGCCCGCTGCTGACTACGACCTGACGACCTACCGCGGGACCTTGGCCTCAGGAGCGGATGCCGAGCCGAACGTCGTCCCGGGCGTCGCCGCGTCGGTCCTGGCTGAGGTCCTCACGTCGACCGAAGCGCCGCATCGCGGCTTCGACGCCCTTCGTCTTTCCATCGTGCGGTGGTCCGGGACCTGTGGTGCCGCGTACACGACGCGGCGCGTGCATGAACCGGGGGTTCTTGTCCGGGGCGAAGAGTCCGACGCGTTTCATGGTGCTCTGTGGCGCAAGCACCGCTATCGGGCCGACGCGTGCGGTCGATGTCATCAGGGTGTGACGGACGTCGTGGAGCACCCCGCACTGGCGAAGAGCAGTCGCGGCAGTGCGCCCTCGTGCGGCGACTGCCACATTGATAGCCCGACCTCGTGCGACACCTGCCATGCCGAAGTGGTCTCTGGCGCACATTCGCAACACCTCGACGAGAACGCGGTCCATCGGACGTTCGGATGTGACGAGTGTCACGTCGAGCCGGCGACGTTGTACACGCCGGGTCACGTGCTCGCTGCGAACGGCCAATTGGACGAAGCGCCGGCCGAAGTGCGGTTCGGTCCGATCGCGGCGCTTACCCTGACGCCCGAGAGCCGCGCTCGCGTGGGCGAACCCGCTTACGACCCCATGAGCTCGACCTGCGCGGCCGTCTATTGCCATGGCGCGACCCTCGAGGACAGCCTCGCGCTCGCTCCGACGCCCGTATGGACTGAGGTTCGCCCGGTCGAGGACTGCGTGGGGTGTCACGGCATGCCGCCGCAGACGCATGGCGCGGGCGCCGGCATCGCCGACTGCGGCGTATGTCACGTCGGCGTTCTCAATGAAGCCGGCGGCATTGGCAGTCCCCGCAGCCATATCGATGGTCGGTTGTCTCTGCGGGCCGGGATCGACAGCTGCGACGGATGTCACGGTTCCGGGCCGCAAGGCGGGCCGCCGCCGTCGCTCAGTGGCGCGACATCGTTCACCGACCCCGGCGTCGGTGCGCACGACGCCCACGCGAACCCGCGTCGAGGACTTCGCGGTGCGATGGAGTGCGCCGAGTGCCACGTCGTGCCCGCCGACGTTCGCGACGCCGCGCACATCGACGGCGACGGGATCGCGGAGGTCTTCGAAGGTGCCTTCGCCGGGATCGCGGCGGCCGATGGCGCCCAACCGGCGTACACCCGTGAAACGGGCAGCTGCGCGGGGGTGTACTGTCACGGCGCCGGCGCCGCGCACGCCGCCGACGCCGCGGCGGGGATGTTGAACGAGCCGCGATGGACGGCGGTCTACGACGCGGAGGTCTTCTGCGGTTCGTGCCACGGCGTCCCCCCGATCAACGAGAGTCACGCCGAGACGATGACGATTAGCGATTGCGCGGAGTGTCACGCGGCGTCCATCGACACGGCCGGTCGGTTCCGCTTCGAGAGCGGCGCCGACGGCGCACCAAGCAGTCGCCATATCAACGGGGTCATCGATGCCAACTGACGTGCGACATCGCGCTGCGTTTGTCATGGCCGCGTCGCTCCTTGCCGCAGACGCTGCCGCGCAATCGACCGTGGAAGCACGCTCCACGACCGCGATCATCAGCCGACCGACGGTCGTCGACGGGCAGGTCGAATCGATCGTCCCGCTCTATGCGCTCGTCTGGGTGCGCGGGCGCCAGGCTCGAGGCCTCGGGGCGCGCAACATCGAGGCCGTCGTCTCCGGCTGGGGGTCCGCGAACCCCGTGAACCCGGTCGAAGACGAGCTGCTGGAGGCGGACCTCGATCTGGCGTACGTGCAGGGCGAACTGTTCGGCGAACGGCTGATGGCGCGCGTCGGTCGCCAGAGTGTCGTCGGTGGCGCTGCGCGTTGGTTGCAGATGGATGGCGCGCGGATCGACCTCGCGCTCGGCGGCCCGATGACGCTCACCCTGTACGGCGGGGCGCCCGTTACGCCGCGGTTCGGGACCGATCGCGGCGATGCGGTCGGCGGGACGAGGCTCTTCTGGCGTCAGAACTGGCGCAGTGAGATCGGCGCCTCCTTCATCCAGGCGCTCGACGACGGTCGCACCTCCCGGCAGGACATCGGATTCGACGCCCGCTACTCGCTGAGTCCCAGATTGGCGTTCAACACCTTGTCGACCATCAGCACCTGGGAACAGCGGCTCGTGGAGGCGAAGGTCGCCGGGACCTGGGTTCCCGTACGGCAGTTCTCGCTCCGCGCGGATGCCAGCCGCGTGGCTCCTGATCTGCTGCTCTCGCGTGCCTCCGTGCTGTCGGTCTTCGC
>JBFIHF010000393.1:0-5846 GCA_041601915.1 Bradymonadaceae bacterium | reverse complement strand
CCCCCCGCGCCAGCTGGACTACTCGCCAGGGGTCGCAGGGCGATCGCCGGACTTTCAGCACGGCGATTTCAAACTATTCAGAGGTCCCCGACGGACTTCAGCCCCGCGATGTCGGACTGGCGAACCTTCCAACCGTCAGCGTCCTTCCGCAGTTTCAGGTCTAGCTGGTACGGGTCGCCGATCGTCGCTGCGACGCTCGCCGTCCACGCGATCGGGTCGTCGGCGATCTTGGCGAGCTCGGCGTCCGGAAACTTCTGCCCTTCCCGCACGATCAGAAACGGCACCGACACCGTCGCGGTCTGGTTGTCGTCGCCCAGCGTGACGCCGGGCACCGGGTACTTGATCTGGAACTTGCCGTAGCGCCGTAAGGCCAAGACCAGAATCGCGCGTACCGATTGCTCATCGCGTGAGCCGGGCGCAGCGCGGTAGTCGTTCGTGACGTACTCCATGATTCCCGACACGTCGTGCTTCGTCGCGCGCGCTGCCATGTCGTCGACCAAGGCGAGGATCACGTCGGTGTCCGAACTCGCGGGTTTGCAGCCGGCCAAGGCGAGCAGCACGAACAAGATCAGCAATGGTGTACGCATGAACGCAGAGTACGTGGGTTCGGTGTGTAACGTCCAGCTCACGTCCACCTCTTCTGGCTTTGGCCAGGCGGGGGGGACGAGCGACGAGCCGTTGCGCCAGATCACCGAGACCCCTAGCATGCGATCCATGAACAACAACATGAAGATGGGCGCTTGCCTCGCGGCAGTGCTGTTGAGCGGTTGCCTCTTTCGCGCCAGCGACGGGGACGGGGACGTGTCCGAGATGGGCGCCGGGCCCGACGCGGCGCACAGCGACGCGACATCGGACGCGACAGTGCCCCCCGATCCCGACGCCAGCGAGCCGGACCTCGGGATGCCAGCGACCACCCTGACGGTGACCCACGTGGGCGACGTCGATGATGGGTCGTGTGACGCCGTGCACTGTTCGCTCCGCGAGGCGCTGACGGAATCCGGCAGACGGGGCGGGGGCACCGTCGACTTCCGCATCGAGGACGGGGCTGACGCAGGGTCGGTGATTCAGGTCGACGAGCCGCTCTACGTCCCGGGCAACACGGTCGTGGCGCATTCGCTGGATGCGGCCCGCGTGACCGTGGAGATGACCGGCGCTTCGGACGTGCTGGTGCTCGAGGGTGCGAACGCCGAGGTACGGGGGCTTCGCGTGGTCGCGCAGAACTCGGCGCCGATCCTGATCGACGTGGTCGGTGCCGACGCACGGATCGCGGACTGTGACCTCGTCGGCGGCGGGATCGGAGTGCGCGCCGGTGCGCCGGCCGTCCTCGCCGGCGTCAGCATCACATCGGCGGCGGTCGCGGGCGTGGTCGTTGTTCACGACTCCATCGAGCCCACCTCGATCTCGGGTTCGTGGATCGGGCTCTCACGCACCGGCGCCGCAGGTGGCAACGGCGAGGGCATTCGAGTGGAACGTGGTGATGCGATCATCGGGTCCGACGCCGCGCGCAACGTCATCGGGTTCAACAGGGGACCCGGAATCTCGGCGCGCGGCGGCACGGCGAGCATCAGCGTACTCGGGAACTTCGTCGGGACGTCCGTCGATCAGTCGGACGCCACCAACGACGGCCCTGGAGTGCTGGTCGTCAACGCCGACCGCGTGACCATCGGCAGTGCCGAGTGCGGCTACCCCTGCAACGTTCTGACGAATAACCGAGGGCCTGGCGTCGAAATCAACAATGCGCGGCAGGTCGCGATCGCGGGCAACGCCTTTGGGCCCGCCGCCGTGATGGACACGGAGTGCATCTCGCTGGGCGCCAATGTGGACGTCGCGGTCGTCGGACGCGATGGCGACCTGATCGCGCCATCTGCACTCTGTGATGGCGGATGCAATTTCGTCACGGGGTGTACGGCGGCCGGAATCACGAGCAGCGCGGCGAACCTGACGCTCGCTGGCAACCATTTCGGCGTGCTGGGTCCAGGCGCGCGACCGGGGTTTCCCAACCTGGCTCAAAACGTCTACATCGTCGACGGCAACGCGGATGTGCGCGCCAATCTGCTGACCCAATCCGGCGAGGAGTCCGTGCGCATCGAAGGGGCGGGAGATGTGACCGTGACGGGCAACCGACTCGGGACGAGCCCGGACGGTCGCAACTGTTCACCGGCGTTCAGGACGGGCAACCGACAGTCCGCACTGTTTCTCAACAAGCTGAGCGGGCCGTTGTCCGTCGCGGACAATGTCATCGGCTGCGTGGAGACGGACGGGGCCGGCCCGGCATTCGCGGTCCATCTCCCCGGTGGGAACCGTGCCGACGTCCGGTTCGAACGAAACTTCTTGGGCATTGCCCCCGATGCCACCACGGTGCTGGCGCTGGACGGGAACGCGGTTTGGCTCGCCGGCGGATCGGCTACGTTCGTCGACAACCTGATCGTCTCGACGGTGCGTCATGCGATCAACATCGACGCTGCCTTTGGTCGGGTCAACATCAGCGGTGGCGCCCTGCGTTCGAGTGCGTTTCCCGCGCTTCAGATCAACGGAGGGTTTGGGCACCTCTTCAGCGATGTCACCGTGGAGTCGCAGTCGGGGTCGGGAGCGATTCGGGCCAGCGGTGGAGGGCTCATCGGGTTCACGTTTCAGAACATGGCCCGCATCAGCAACAACACCCCACGACTGGTGAATCTCGGCGTCGTCACCCCGCCGGGCCCCAATCTGGGTCTCGCGGCACCCAGTTTCACAACGAACCCGGGCCCGACCGGGCTCGTCGTCGGCGGTGACGCGACGGTGCCCCAGTCGACCGTCGATGTGTACGGGGGAACAGCGGCCGCAGCAGAAACACCGCTCGCCGTCTGCCCCACCGGTGCGGACAAACGGTGGAACTGTTCGGTCGTTCTACCGGCTGGCGTCACGCACCTGTGGGCGTTCCAGCGTGCGATCGTGAGTGAGTTTTCCGTGGGTGGCGTAACCACTGCGGAGCTTCGTTCGGGCACCACTCCGATCGCCGTCGTCACGCGCAGCGGCAATGGCGAGACCGACGATGCGTTCCTCGGGCGCATTCTGGCAGCGTTCGACGGTCCAGCCGTCATCGTCACGGGTGCGCCGGGCTGCAACGGCGCGTGCGCTCGGGTGGCGCATGGGATGAACACCACAATTCTACTGGACGCCGCTGCGATACCGATCCTCGGAGAAGTCATCTCCGAGGAGGCATGGAGCGCGCTCTAAGACTCCGGCGGAGTTTACTCGGCGTGCAGGTTGACGACGGCGCCGCGCTCGAACGGAACCGTGTCGCACACGGGGTCGACGAGGTGGGCGAAGCTGAAGGTGTCACCGTCGCGACCCGGTGCTTCCTCCTCGAACTCTGCGCTGTAGCAGATGCTCACCTCGAACTCCGCGGGACCAACAAAGCAATGGCCGCGCCACCGTCGATCACACGGCTCGGCGCAGGCAGCGGTACCGGTCGTTCGACCACTGGAGTGCGCTTTGTCCGGCGGCCGGCCATGGTGCGTGGCGGTTACGCCGGTGGCTCGGTTGTGAACCCGGCCGCCTCGAGCGCGGCACAGAGCCGTTCGACGTTCTGGCGGTTCTTGCCCCAATCCATGATCTGCAACGGCATCCGGCAGCGGCTTTCCACGGAGAGCCGCCCATCGCCGAGCCGGACGACGGTCACGGCTTCGCCCCACGACCACAGATTTGCGCCGACCTCGGCTTTGAACCCGGCGTCGGTCGCGTGGCGCTTCCAGCCGAGCGAGTCAAACGCCGCGAGAATCGCGGCCGACACGTCCGTCTGCGGGTCGGCGACGCGAACGATCTGCGCGTGCGATGCGGGGATCCGAAAGAGCATGTCAGTTCCTCTAAGGGGCCAATCGACACCGTCGGACACTCTCGCGTCCGATACAACCCCTTCCGGTCCGACGCCCATCGCGTCGACGACCACGCGAGATCGCGCCGAGCCCACCGTCGTCATCGGAGCCCATTGAAATCGGTCGGCGCGGTCGTAGCCTTGGGTCGGACCGAAATGCGGTGTTCCTTCACTGGAGGGATGACGATGAACGAAACGCGGACGGGGCAGCTCACGACGAACGCTGCGAAAATCTACGACGAGTTCTTTGTGCCGGCGTTGTTCGCCGAATGGGCGCCACGGCTGCTCGCCGCCGTCAACGTCGAGCGAGGATCTCGGGTGCTCGATGTGGCGTGCGGCACCGGTGTCGTCGCTCGCCACGCACGACATGCATTCGACGCCCAGGTCGTGGGGCTGGACCTGAACCTCGGAATGCTCGCCACCGCACGCGCCATCGCACCCGACATCGGATGGGTGCGGGGTGTCGCCGAACTGTTGCCGTTCGCCGACGACAGTTTCGACAGCGTGGTCTGTCAATTCGGATTGATGTTCTTCACGGACCCCGTGGCGGCGCTTGGCGAAATGCTGCGCGTGCTGCGTCCGGGCGGCCAGGTGGGTGTCGCGGTGTGGGCGTCGCTGGAGCAGAACCCCGGCTACGACGCCGTGACCCGAATGCTCCAGGACCTGTTCGGGGATGCCGCCGCGGACGCGGTACGCGCTCCGTTTCTGCTGGGAGATGTCGACCTGCTCCGCGAGCTCTTTGCCGAAGCGGGTGCGACGAATGTCGAGGTGCAGTCGAAGCGCGGAACGGCGTCGTTCGAGTCGTTGGAGGCTTGGATGCATACCGACATCCATGGGTGGACGTTGAGCGAGATGATCGACGATGATCAATTCGAGCTGTTGCTGGAGCATGCCCGGCAGCGGCTTGCTCGATTCGTGACCCGCCAGGGTACGGTCCGCTTCGATTCGCGCGCACACATCGTCGTGGCGTCGTGATCCTCGCACGCCAACCCCGGCGGGGATCAGGCGTGAGGATGATCTGCATGTGGGTCTGCGGCCCGGCCAGCAACACACCTGCGATCGATCACCAACCGAAATGTGATCGGGAGTCCGGCGAGGTGGCACGTGCCGCGATCGAATCCTAAGCTGGTTGGCGTCCGCTGCCACATCGGCGTCCTCCAGCTCCCGGAAATCCATGCGCGTCACGATCCTCACCATCTGCGCCCTGTCGACCCTCGCGTGCGAGCGCCCCATCGAGCCCGTCGCCTCCGCACCGACACCGGCGACCCCGACCGAACCGTCCGCGCCCGTCGCCGAACTTCCCGACCCCGTGGCGACGGATGCGTTCAAGATTTGCTCGACTTCCGCAGACTGTGACGCCCAGAACGAGTTCTGCGACGACACGATGTGCGCGAGTTGCTGCCCCCCTGGCCCGCCCGGCGAGCCGCGCATCTGCAACGATGCCTGCTGCGGCCACTGTATCGCGCGAGACTCCCCCGTGCTGGCTTACGCGGGAGAAATCATTGTCAAACTCCCCGAAGCACAGTTCGGGGCGGGCGAGTTCGTGATCGACGTGCACACCACGGGCGTGGTGAGGGCCCGGCTGCGCTGCGACAAGCCGGTGCCGATCCCCGACCTGCGGCTTCGCGGTTCCCTGTCAGCCGGTGGTGCGGTGCGTGCTGCGGGCACCCATGACGGGGTCACGGCGGTGCTGGAGGGCCAACCAGGCGAGGCCAACTTCGTCGGTACGCTCGTCGTCACCGCGACGAACAAATCCGCCACGCTCGTCATCGATGCGTCCAACGCCGCGCGTACCCCGTTCCAGCCGCCGACCGACCCTCGCGGCGACACCCGAACGGAGACCGTCATCGACTGACGACGACGCGACCTCTTGGCGTTCGGTGCAAAACTCGGCACCAGAGCACCGCCCGATCGGCGTTCGTCCTAAGCGACTGCGATTCCTACACTCCGAGTGTGGAACGGCATCCGAGGGACCACCATGAGTATCGCCATT
>JBFIHF010000392.1:0-5891 GCA_041601915.1 Bradymonadaceae bacterium | reverse complement strand
GTCGCCGTCGCGGCGAGTGTGGAGCGATTCCGCGACGTCCCACTGATTCTCACGTCCGCGACGATCGATGCCGACGGCGCCGCCACGGTGCTCGGGGCCAAGGTGCTGCACGCGACCGGCCGTACGTTTCCGGTCCACGTGGTCTACGACGAGGTGGTCGTAGAGCCGTCCGAGCGTGACATCGCCGACCGCGCGGCTCGCGCGACCCGGAGTGCGCTGGCGCGTAACGACGGCGACGTGCTGGTGTTTCTGCCTGGCATGAAGGAGATCCGGGCCACGGAGGCGGCCCTGGGGCGACTCGACGAGGAGGTCGTGATCGTGCACGGCTCCCAGCCTCCCGAAGCGATGCAGCGGGCGCTCCAGCCGTCACAGCGGCGACGTATCTACCTCGCGACCAACGTCGCGGAGACGTCGATCACGCTGCCTGGAGTCCGTGTGGTCGTGGATAGCGGGCTCGCCAAGACGCGGCTGCACCGAGCCGGCCGAGCGGCGCTGGCGACCGTGTCGATCGCGGGCGATTCGATGGAGCAACGGGCGGGTCGCGCAGGCCGCGTGGCCGCGGGGGAATGCGTGCGGCTGTGGGCCCAGCGGTTTCGCCCGGCCCCGCACCGCGAACCGGAAGTCGCGCGCACCGAGCTCGACGACATGCTGCTGCAGGCGGCGCAGCTGGGGTTGGTCGGCCAGGCGTTCGACGAGGCGGTGTGGATCACGGAGCCGCCGGCGTTTGCCGTGGCGCGGGCCCGCGCGCGTTTGGTCCAGTTGGCGGCACTCGATTCTGGCGGATTGACGGACCGCGGCCATCGTCTGGCCGACTTGCCGGTCTCGGCGGAGGAGGCGGCACTGCTGGTCGGCGCGCCCGCGGACATCGATGGAACGCTGTGCGACCTCGTCGCGATCCTGCAGTCTCGCGGTTCGTTGCTGCGTCCGCTCACCAACCTCAGCGCCTCGCAGATCGATGCGATCAAGGTGGCGCGCGCCGAGTTGCTCGTTGGAGCGCAGGACGAGGTGACGATGAACCTGCGGTTGCTGCGCGATGGAGGGGTCGAACACCATCTCAGTGGCCAGCGGTTGCGCGAAGCCCGCGCGGTCAGTCAGCAGCTTCGCCGGCTCGTGGGGGCGAATGGGGACGGCACCGCGGGGCTCGTGCCGTTCATCCTGCGGCAGCTGCCGGAGGCCGGCTTCGTGCTGCGTCCGCGGGCGCAAAAGTCCGGCGGCACGTCGCGTTCGGAGCCGTGGGCAAACGGCCAGATCGAAGTGAACGTCTATCCGTTCGAGCCGCTCGACCCCAACACGGATGCGGCCAAGCCGACCGCCGGCGTGATCCTGGAGACGGAGTGGCTGGGGGACGGCACCCGGGTGTTTGGCATCGGCCGGATGTTGCTGCCGGCGCGCCCCGCGCAGCTCGCCGAAGCGGGACTCGGCGAGTCGACGGTCTCGAAGGTGCAGCTCGACAAGCGCCGCGGCGTGCCGCGGATCAGCGCTGCGAAAGAGACGCAGCTCGCCGGCGTGGCGCTCGCATCGACAGACGCCGAGCTCACCGGGCCGGACCTACATCGCGCCGCCGCAGGCCTCGTGATGGAGAACCGCATCTTTAAGGGCGTGCGCGACGCATTGCCGGATGCGCTCCATAGTTGGTGTCTGCTCGCGAACTGGACGGACCTCGAGGACCTCGGCGGCTACCCGTCACCGCCGCCGCCGACGCCCGAAGAGCCCGTGGCGTGGCTCGCGGCTCGGTTTGCTGCCCTGGGGCTCGAGCGGTGCGACGACTTCCCGCTGCTGGAGAACGACGATTTGATCCCGAACCTGGAACGGGAGACGGGCATCCCGGACTGGGTACATCAGCCGCTCATCGAGGCGTTCCCGAGGCTTTGGACCCATCAGGGCGCGACGTACAGCTGCGAGGTGTCGCCGTCAGCGCGCAAAGTGGTGCTCCAGCCGCACAACTCCGCGGCGCGCAGCGCCGGCGAACCGCCGCGGAACGTGCTGCCGCGGTTTCGAGATTTCTCGGTCCTGTTTCGCCAGGCAAGTCGCGTCTTGAAGCTTCGGTAGCCGAAGGCGGCGACCTATGATCACACCGGAGGTGAGGATGAGCGACATCGACGACCCGATCGCAGCCGAGGAGGAGGTTCCGATCGCGCCTCGCTTCCGGCGTGTCATCGCGCTCGCCGTCGACTTTGCGCTGTGCATCGGCGCGATCCATCTCGCGTTTGGCCTCGGCGCACTCGCGGTCCCCGTCGACAGCGCGACGGCGTTCTATGCGGTCCTGATCCCGTCGTCGTTTCTGGGCTTGGGCTACCTCTTGCTGCTCCCCAGCCGCGCGAACACACTCGGCAAATGGCTGTTCGGCATTCGCGTAGAGCGTACGCTGAGCGTCGCGAACGAGGTGCGCCCGTCAGTCCGCGCCATGTTTCTTCGCACGATGTTGCTCGGCCTCTGGCCGATCAACCTGTTGATGGTGTTGTTCTCGGCGCAGCGTCGACACCTCGGCGACCTGCTCGCCAAGACCACGGTGAGATTTCCGCACCCGCGCAACCTCGCGGTCGGACTCGTCGTGGGCGTGCTCGTGGCCGTGCTGGCTCTCAAAGTCGGCGCGCTGTCCTTGAAGGCCGCTGCGACGCGCACGCAGGCTTACGCGGCCGCGGTGAGCGCGCTGCCGCACGCGCCCGACGGATTACCGGCGTCGTTCGTGATCGGCGAACGGGTGGCGCGATTCGACATCGCGGCCAACGGCGAGCTATGGCGCGTCGAAGTCACGCGCGACGCCGAGTCGTGGGAGGCGGGCCTGCCGGAGACGATCGACTCCGTCGGGCTCGGCGCGACGTTCGCGTTTGGCGCCGGCTCTGTGAGCAACAGCTTCTGAGCACGTCCGCCAGGGCATCAGCGGCTCGCAGCCGGCGCGGAGCCCCGCATCTCGACGTCGCTGCCTTTGAAGGTCGCCGTCGCCGTGGCCTGACCTTCCTTGACCCACTCGTATTGCCCCGAAATCTTGTTCCCCGTGACGGTGCCTTTCCAGTTCATCACGCCCTCCTTGTCGCTCGAGGCGGTCGCGACGAACTCCATCGCTCCGTCCTTGATCGAGACCTCGTACTTGGTGGGCGTGAACCCGTACTGGGTGCACTCGATCGAGTCGAACATTCCGTTGGCAAACCGCAACGTATCGGGCTCGACGGCGCCGGTCGGGTCGGTCACCTGGACCAGGAAGCTTCGGCCATCCAGGGTGGGGGCCATCTCGCTTGGCGTTGATGGCTGCGCGACCGTGGACTGCGCGGGTGTCGAGTCGCCCGTCTTGGGCGTCGATTCGCAAGCGGCGGCGGCAAGGGAAATGGACGCAAGGACTACGAGCAATCGAATCATGGCGTTCTCCTTGGAAATCGGCGGGTTGGTTGTCGTGCACAGCCCCTCGGCTATGCTTGGCGTCACCGGCCCGCAGGGGCCACGAAACTTGGTCGGCTTCCGACCACGCTCGAATTTCGGGCAAACACTTCCAAAAGCAACTCGCTTGCTCATCGCGAAGTCCGCGACTATATACAACCATATGGTTGTACATATGACCGACGACAAACTGAACCAGCTGTTCCGCGCGCTCTCGGATGCGACGCGACGTGACATCCTCCGACGGACGATGGTCGGCGTCGTGTGCGTGAGTGCGCTCGCCGCCGACTACGACATGTCGTTCGCGGCGGTGCAGAAACACGTCGCCGTGCTGGAGAACGCGGGGCTGGTTCAAAAGGAGCGCGTCGGCCGCCAGCGGATGGTGCAGGCCGTCCCCGAACAGCTCGCCGTGGCGCGGGAGTGCCTGCGCCAACTCGAAGAACTTTGGAAACACCGTCTCGACGGCCTCGACGCCGTCCTCAGCGCCCCGGAGGGCTAATCATGCCGATCGTATCTATCACATCCGATGTCTCCTCGCTGACCCTCACTGCGGTCGGTGAGTATCCCGTGCCGCTGGACCGCCTCTGGCGCGCCTGGACCGACCCTCGCCAGATGGAGCAATTCTGGGGACCTCCGAGCTGGCCCGCCACGTTCACGCGCCATGACGTCCGCGACGGCGGCCGGTCGGACTACTTCATGACGGGCCCGAACGGGGAGATGAGCTACGGCTACTGGGAGTACGTGCGTGTCGTCCCGCTCGAGTTGATCGACGTTCGTGACGGGTTCTCTCATCCCGACGGGACGCCCAACGACGAGTTGCCGGTGAGCCAGATGCGCATGACCTTCGAGACGACAAGCAGCGGATCGCGGTTCGCGATGGTCTCCACGTTCGACAACGTCGAAGCGATGCAGACGCTGTTGGACATGGGCATGATCGAAGGACTCGAGTCGGCCGTCGGGCAGCTCGACGATGTGCTCGCCGACCTACGGGAGTCCACGCGCAAGACTGAGGTGGAGCTCGTCGGCAGCGATCAGGCTCGTATCACGCGGCTGGTCCGCGGAACGCTGCCCCAGGTCTGGCGCGCCCACCACGAGCCAGACCTCGTGCGGCAGTGGATGCGCGGCCCCGAGGGCTGGACGATGCCAGTCTGCGAGGTCGCGACCGAAGTCGGCCAGACGTACCGCTACGAATGGGAGCAAGTCGGTGGAGACGCACGCTTCGCATTCACCGGCGAGCTGCTGGAGGTCGAGCCACCGCGCCGCTCGGTGACGACGGAGATGATGGTGGGGATGGAAGGACCTCCGACGACCAACGAACTGATCCTCGTTCCCAAGCCCGGCGGCCACACGCTCGTGACGCTCACGATCACCTACCCGTCGACCGAGCTGCGGGAAACGATCCTCGCGACCGGCATGGACGAAGGAATGGAGGCATCTTACGCGCGACTCGACGAGCTCGAGATACGGTGACCACCGGTCTACGGGCAGTTGGTCGGTGGCAGGCCGAGGTCGCGCGCGTCGGCGTCGGCGATGTCCTCGTGGTGCAGCACCAAACGGTCGATCAGGAACAAGTCGGCCCGCGCGGACACCTGCAACGTATAGGTCCCTGCTGAGTCGAACTCGACCATGATGCGCGACCCGTCATTGTCGCTCGTGAAGGTCGACCAACGCCAATCCGTTGCGCCCGACGAATACACCTTGAGCCATCCGCCGGTGGTGGACCCGCGCGAGCAGTCCGCGGTCGTCACGTCGGGCAATGCCTCGATCGCCGTCGTGAAGGCCTCGTCGTCGCATTGTGGCTTGGGGTAGCGCCTGATCTCGGCGCCGGTCGTTCCCTTCAGGCCGTAGAAGTCGTCGCCATCGGGGAATCGCACCCAGGCGTCGTTGTGCTCCGTGGCGTTCGTGCCCTGGCCGATACGGACGTACCACTGCAGCTGGTAGCGTCCGGGCTTTGTGATCGCGGCCTGCACGGACATCACGCCGTGCGTCGGATCGTTGTTGAACGCCGGTCCGCCCCACGAGATGTAACCCGCGCCGGTGTAGCCCGGTTGGGTGGTTTGCACCGACCAGTCTTCGTTGAGCGGGAGGTCTTCGGCCTGAATCACGAGGATGTCGTTCACGGTGCGGTAGTCGCACGCTGCAGCCATGTCGACCAAATCGCTTCCGCGATCGGCCATTGCAACATCGCGCGCCGCCGCGTCGTCGCTGACGTCCGCCCGCGCCGCCATGTCCCGTGTCGGTGCACCGAAGTCCTGGAGTGGCGCTCCCAGATCGTGCGTCATGGAGCCGTCATCGGCCGCGGTGGCCATATCGCCAACGTCACCCGACGGTAGCGTGACGCTCGCAATTTGCTCGCCGCACCCGATGAGGCACAGCACGGCCAACACGTGTGTCGCAGGTTTCATATCAGCTCCCGGAGGCTCGGTAAGTCTAGCGCATCAGTGGCCTGTTTCCTCACCATACGTCCAGGCGGAGTCCCGCGACGCGACGAAACTCGCCCGCGTTTCGAGTGGCCAGGG
>JBFIHF010000391.1:0-5891 GCA_041601915.1 Bradymonadaceae bacterium | reverse complement strand
GCCATCCTCGCCGCGTCGGAACGACGATCTCTTTGCCCTCCTCCTCGACGATACGCGTGCATCGCCTGCGTCGGAGTGCAGCGACATCGTCGCTCCGATCACGCCGGGGATGGCTCATTACTTCCGCCGAGTACCACTAGTGCGGCGGTAAGTGTTTACTCACTTCAAGCGGTTTGTTATGTCGCGTGTCCGCACAGGAGTACGAGATGACGTCAGTCCACCACTACAAATCGAATCTTCGCGATATCATGTTCAACCTGTTCGAGGCGTCGGAGACGCTCGACCTGCTGGGCAAGGCGCCGTTTGAAGGCGTGGATGCAGAGACGGCGCGCACGGTGTTGGAGACGTTCGAGAAGCTGTGCTCGACGGAGATCGCGGCGAGCTTCGCCGATGCGGACCGCGAAGGACTCACACTCGACGCCGAAGGCAACGTGACGCTGCCGGCGTCCCTGAAGGCGAGTCTGCAGGCCTACTACGACGCGGAGTGGAACTACCTGGAGCTCTCCCCGGAGCGCGGTGGGTACGGCGCCCCGCCCTCCGTGCTGTGGGCGAGCTTCGAGTTGCTGGTCGGTGCACACGCGTCGTTTGGGTTCTACCTCTTCGGCGCGTTCATCAGCCGCATTATCGATCGCAGCGGCACGCCGTCGCAGCGGGAACGCTTCGTCCAGAACATCATCGAAGGGCACTGGGGTGGCTCGATGGTGCTCACGGAGCCGGACGCCGGCAGCGATGTGGGCGCTGCGCGGTCGAAAGCGCGTCACATCGAGGGCGATGTCTGGGAACTGGAGGGCAGTAAGCGGTTCATCACCAACGGCGACTTCGACTTCCCCGACAACATCGTCCACCTCGTGCTCGCTCGCCCCGAGGGAGCGGTCGCGGGCACCAAAGGCCTCTCGCTGTTCATCGTGCCGAAGTTCTGGGTCCACGAGGACGGCTCGCTCGGGGAGCGCAACGGGGCGTTCGTGCGAGGGATCGAGGAGAAGATGGGCCTCCACGCGTCGGCGACCTGCGATCTGGAGTTGGGCGGCAACGGCATTCCGTGCCGTGGGCTCTTGATGGGCGAAGTGCACTGCGGGATCGCGCAGATGTTCCACGTCATCGAGCACGCCCGCATGGCTGTGGGCGTCAAGTCGATGGCCGTCGCGTCAACCGGCTACCTCAACGCCCTCGCCTACGCGAAGGAGCGCAAACAGGGGCCCGACCTCCTCGAAGCGACGGACAAGGAGGCCGATCGCATCGAGATCATCGGGCACCCGGACGTGCGTCGGATGCTGATGCTGCAGAAGTCGTACGTCGAAGGCATGCGCGCGCTCTGCATGTACACGGCGCAGATTCAGGACAAGGTGGAGAGCCTGGGTGGCCACGGTAGCGAGGGCGCGGCTCCGTTCGACCGACTCAACGACCTGCTGCTCCCCCTCGTGAAGGGGTTTTGTTCGGAGAAGGGGTACGAGCTGCTCGCGATCGCACTGCAGGTCTACGGGGGCTCGGGGTACTGCAAGGACTATCCGATCGAGCAGTACATCCGCGACGCCAAGATCGACACGCTGTACGAGGGCACGACCCACATTCAGTCGTTGGACCTGTTCTTCCGCAAGGTCGCCCGCGACATGGGTGAAACGCTGCGCGTTCACCTCGGCAACATCCACACCTTCATCGACGACGAGGTCGGCGGCGAGCAGCTGGCGACCGAACGCGCAGCACTCGCCCGAGCGCTCACGGAGCTGGAGACGATCTTTGGCGTCATGATGGGCAAAGCGGCGGAGTCGCTTTACCACGTCGGGTTGCAGGGCAATCGCATCTTGCTGGCGCTCGCCGAGGTCACGATCGGCTGGCGGATGATGCACAACGCCGCGGTCGCGCTGCGACGCCGCGACGAAAACCCCGCCGATCTCGCGTTCTACGATGGCAAGATCGCAGCGACTCGATTCTATGCCGCGGAGGTTCTGCCGCGCATCGGATTGTACCGCCGGCTGATTCAGGACGGCACGCTGGACGTCATGGAGTTGCACGACAGCGTGTTCTAGCGGGCGTAAGCGGCGACGAGCGCTCCGGTGTCGTTTAGCGTGAATCGTGCACACACGAACCCGTCGTCCCGCTTCCATGTCGCGCTTCGTGCAAAGCGGTACTGGAAGAAGCGCATCCGCACAAAACGCGGTGGGTCGGGGCTGAAGCCGCCCTGAAGCAGGCCAAGGACTTCCGGACCGCCCTCGAGCAATCGGTGCGCGAACGGTTGCAACCACGCCGGCCGCTGACAGCCACCCAGGGCCGCAAACCACATCTGCCAGTCCAGCCGCGGCATATGCAGCGTCGTCATTCGCAGCGGCTCGTCCGGCGTCGTCGGCTTGTACTCGAAATCGTAGGGGGTCCAGCGCTCCCCGTCGTCGCTCCACTCGACGGAAATCTCGGGGCGCTCGCGCGTCATGTCCGCGAACAGTCCGTAGCCGTTGAACGTGCGCAGCGGCCCAATCGCGCCCCCGATGACCCGCGGAAGGAACGAGGTCAGCGCCACGAGCGGCATGACGACCACGATGCAGCCGATCCAGATCTTGCGTCGTAACCCGAGCGCTGGCGGTTCCTCGGAGCGAACAAGCGCGGCGCGGCCGAAGAACTCATCGTCGAACAGTGCCGCGCACAGTGCGATCGAGAGCACGTTGAAGAAGCCGTAGGTGCCGGTCGCCATGATCGACAGCTGCAGTGCGATCATCAGCAACGCCCCCGCGTGCCGAACGCGCCGCGGCGCGAAGATCAGGAGCGGCCCGATCGTTTCGGCGACCAGCGTAAAGATCACTCCGGCCGATTTGAGCCATTGCGGAAGTTGGTCGGCATACCAGGCCACTGAGTTCGGTATCGGTTGGGTCCAGAAGTGGAAGTTGAGGGCCGTCAGATCTGTCCAGGCGGAGTTCGGGGCCATCAGCTTCACGAGCCCGGCGGAGAACATCAGCTTGAAACACAGCAGCCACACGAGCCACCGCCCGCCGGTCTCGGGGCGTGCGGTGCGCCGCGGGCGTGCGCCGCCCGGCACGAAGAAGAAGCCCACGAACAGGGCCTCGAGCAGCAGCCCGTCCCACTGGTATCCGAGGAACACCTGCCCCAGCGCCACAAACGACAAGTACAGCAACCACAGGCACGCGACCGCCAACCGGGGCACGACGCCGGCGAAGAGCACCACCGACCCGACCATGCCGGCGAGGCACAGCCCACGGAGCGTTCGATCGGCGCCTCCCGTCAGCCAGATCAGGCTCGGAAATGTCCACGTGGGCGAGTTGCCTGAGTTGCGTCCCCACTCGGTCGCGAGCGCGAGAAAGTCCTCGATCGGCAAGATGCCATGCGCTCCGTACAGGCCTTCGACCTGTCCGAACAACGACCAGAACGCGAGAAACGTCGCGACGGCGAGCAGCCGTCCGAACACGAACTGCCCCATGGCGAACGAGCCGCCGAGCAGATGTTCGCGTAGCCGCTGCATCGGGTTCACTGCGGAACGATTTCGAACGTCAGGTCGTAATCAATCTGGAGGTTCTGCGCCTCCGACATGATCTGGACGCGCGGATCGAAGATCTGCTCCCAGTCCCACACCCACTCGATCAGATGCGTGAGCCCGCCGTTCGTCACCGTGCACCGGACCTTCTCGTCATCCGCGCACAGGTCGTTGCGAATCGGGTCCCGACCAAACGTATACGGCTCCACGCGGATGAGCGCCGAGTCACACGGCGTCTTGATCTCGACGAGGATTCGAAACGTGACGAAGTCGCCCATGATGCACATCGGGCCGTTGTTCGCGACAACGAGCCGGAACGCATCGCCGCGATCCCCGGCGCAGAGTGTGCCCGACAGGGTACGCTTGGGCTCGGAGAGCGCGTCGCCGTCGCACCAGGAGTTCGAGACCCACGGTGTCTTGTCCCACGCTGACGATCCCGGGTCGTAGCCGTCGTTCTCCTCCCACTCGTCCTCGTCGCACTGATTGGCGAACAGGTCGACCAGGCAAGCCGGCGCGGTGTTGTTCACCGGCGTCGTCGCGTTGTTTGTCGGGCCGGTCGTGTTGTTTACGGCGTTGTTCACCGTCGTCTGGCCGTTGGTGCTCGAGTTGGTCGCGTTGTTGGGCGTCTGATTGGTGGCGACGTTATTGGGCGTGCTGTTGGAGGGGACTTCGCAGAATCCCGATTCGCACGACTCGCCCTGGAAGCAGTCACCATCGATCGAACATGCCCGATCGCCCGAACAAGCGGCGCCAAAGACCGCGAAAACAAAACAGCCGACCCAGAAGGCCGGCTGCAGGTGGGAGTACGATTCGCTCATCCCGGATTGCGGTCCGAACGAACCACGCCGGTACGAATCAGGGCTTCGACGCCGTTGCCGGTGCTGTCGATCTGGTTGGTGACGTCCACGCTGTCATCCCAACCGCCGCTAGATCGAACGGCGTTCGATATCGGGACCATCACATCGGCGGCCCAATCCCGGACATCGAATGAGAAAGTCAGCGACTGGGTGCCGGCCTCCAACTCGACGTCGTTGAACGTGTAGAAGACGGCGCGTTTGGAGTTGTACTCGAACGGCGTCCACTGCGTCGGGTAGGCGTGGCGGTCGGTGAGCTCGGCGTTGTCTTCCGTCTTGTCGAACGGCATCGGTTGCGGGCGTCCGTCCGAGGTGTCGTCCACGATCGGTTGGGTCCGCTGGCCGGCGACGAATCCGTCGAGGCTGAACGAGGCGGGCTCTTGGCCGTCCTCGGCCGCGGTCGGCTCCAGGCGGATGCTAACGAGGTAGCGACCGGCTGCCGGCAGCTCGAGCGCCTCTTGGGCTTGGGTCGTCTGCCCCGCGGCGATGTCGAAGTTGATCGCGACGGCCTCCCGCGTGGAGTACGCCAGCGAGTCCTTGCTCCACATCGGCTCGAGTCGAATCTCGGAGACGGTGAGGCCCAGTTGCGTCACGAACAGCGATTCCGGGATCGCATCGGCGCCGGTGATGATGAATTCGGGCACGACGGTGACGGCCTGCTGCCGAACCGAGGTCGACGACCCGAAGGTGCCCACCGCTTCGTTGTCGACACAGCCCGCAATGGACATCGTGGCCAATGCGGCGACTGAAATGACGATCCGATGATTTCGTTTCACTGGCTGCCTCATGTTCATCCCGTCAACCGGGTCTTCAGCGCCGACAATTCCTCGTCGCCGTTGATAATCTGACTCAATCGCGGACGTTTCATCTGCAAGATATCCGCTGCCTGGGTCACGTTGCCATCTGTTTCGATCAGCGCGCGCTTAATGCACTCGATTTCGAGCTGCCGCTTGATGTCGGAAAGCGAACGACCTTCCGACACAATCTTGTCCGCCAGCGCATCTGCGGGATCGCGGTAGGTGTACGAGCGTTCTTCTTCCACGGTCATCAGTTCGTCGGCGCGCTCGGGGATGTCGAGCAGCGTGTCGAAGTCCAAGGGCGGCAGCGTGCGGTCGATGTCGCCGGACACGAAGAAGTCTCGGAACTCGAGAATGTCGTCGAGCTCGATCACGGAGCCATCGACGAACAACAGAATGCTGCGTACGAAGTTCTGCAGCTCGCGCACGGTGCCGGGCCAGCTGTAGTTCGCGAGGAATTGTAGCGCGTTCGTCGCGAACCACTTGGTCCCGTCGGTGCCGAGCGTGGCCGCGAAATGGTTCGCGAGTCGGCCGATGTCGGCGCGGCGGTCGCGCAGCGCCGGCATCTCGATCACGACGCCTTTGAGCCGGTAGTACAGGTCGAGGCGGAACTCGCCGCGGCGCACCATTTCTTCAAGATCTTTGTTCGTCGCGCACACGACGCGAACGTCGGTCTGAATCGTCTGTGTGCCGCCGACGCGCTCGAACGTGCCCTCTTGGAGGACCCGCAGCAGCGCGACTTGCGTGTTCGGCGAGATGTCGCCG
>JBFIHF010000390.1:0-5899 GCA_041601915.1 Bradymonadaceae bacterium | reverse complement strand
AGGAGGGCTCCGATGCCGAAACCGTGGATCTGGATCGCCGCCGCGCTGCTGTTTGTTACCGCGTGCGGCAAGAAGGACCAGCTCCCGGACGGACCGGTCGCGGTCGAAACACCGGCCGCTGACCCGGGTCAGCTCGAGCAATCCAAGTGCCACGGCAACCGCGTACCGCCTACAAATTACGTGCAGGAGACCGCGTTCGTGCCCGCCGACTCGCCGAACAGCACCGAGGAGGCATCCCGCGCGGCGGTCGCGAAGCTGCGCGACCGCATCTGCCAGGGGTATCGCTGTACCGAACTCGCGCCGCTGATCACCCTGTGGCACACGGAGAAGGACTCGCTGCAGGTCTGCGCCATGGCGGTGATCAAGGGCGATCAGGTCGCTGAGTTCAAGGCCGGACCGCGGAAGCGGTTCGACGCCGACCTCGACACCCGCGCCGGCCAACTCCTCAAGAACGTCGCCGAACGCAAAGAGCCGCGGTTCGCGTTCGACAACATCACGGACATGGGGGTCGACGGTGGCGCGCGCGCGGAGTGGCTCGTCGACCGGATGACGGCGGCACTCTCCAAGCACGGGGCGTTGATTTCGGCGGTTCCTCCCGACTGGTCGGGGATCGGCGTTCCGAAGGGCACCGATGCGGTGCTCCGCGCCAACATCACCCCGATGCACGGTCGAGAGTCGATGCTCGAGGTCACGTGGAAGATCCAGCTGCCTCAGGGCCTGCGCGCCGTGGACCCGATCGCGTTTCCCGAACTGATCGGGCCGTCGATCAACCCGCTGTCCCAGCTCACCGAGCTCGCTGGGATCAACCCCAACATCGGCCTGCGCTTCGATGCGCGCCCCGGCGGCGCGCTGTGCAATGGCCAGCGCACCGAATTGCGCCTCGAGACGAGCAAAGACTTGTTCGTGCGCGTCGTGAACCTCTTCGGGGATGGCAGCCGCGGCATCGTCCTGTACGCGTCCCGCGAAGCCGTGAAGGCCCAGCAGACTCTTTCGTTGGGCGAGTTCGATGTCGTCAAGGCGACGAACATCCCCGTGGAACGCTTTCTCGTGCTCGGCGCCGAGAGCCCCGCGGGACTCGGCGCACTCGCGAACGTTTCGGCCCCCTGCCGCATCTCCACGGAGCTTGCGACGCAGCTGTCGTCGAACCGCGCGATCCCCGACGGCGCGAAAAACTTCGTCACGAGCCGTTCGTACCGCATTCTGGAGGGCAAGGAGTGTTCCTCGTTCGCTCCACAGCAGCTCGAGCGCAACTGGTTCGAGTCGATTCCCACCTGCAACTGACCGTTCATGTCCGCAGCCGAACCCTTGACGACCCGCCCTCTGAGCGCGGCAGTTCCCGCGATCATAGGGCTACTGCTCGGTCTACTCGAGCTCTGTTTCATGCTCGCCGTGCCCGACGACATGCGCTGGACACACGCCACGCATACCCCGGTGTTGCTCGCGATCAGCGTCGCTGTCGTCGGATTGCATGGCGCGGGGGTCATCCTCGTCGATCGCGCGCTCCAACGATTCGAGCGGCCGCGACTCATCGTGTGGCTTGTCCTCGCCGGCGCGTTCGGCCTTGGATGGCAAGACACACTGCTGCGCGGCGATGGCATTCGAGCCTCTGACTACTATGACGCCCTGCGCGTCATCGGCGCGATCGCCGCGCCAATTTTCGTCGCCACGTACGTCTACGTCGTTGGATTCGCCCCCCGAGGACCGCTGTGGGCGCGGCGAGTTCTCGCCGCACTGACCGCGGTCATTGGCTTTGTCGGCGTTCAGTTCGTGTTCACGGACTACGTCCAGTTCCACGCGTACCTGGTGCTGTTCGTCGCGGGAAACCTCGTCTGGGCCGTCGCACCGTGGGGACGCTCGCGCGCCGTAGCCATCTCGGGATGGACGCTACTGGCGTGCAGCCTCGCGGCGGTCGCCGTCGTTCCGAACTGGATGTCCGGTCAGCGCGCAACCCAACGTTACTCCGAGGCACCGGCTGCTCTCTTGTGGCTGCCGTGGACCGAGAGTCTTCAGGTGCCCGCGGAGTCGGTCCTCAACCCCGACGCGACGCTCACCAGCCAAGGCATCGCCGCGATCCGCCGCAGCGTTCAGGGCCTGCGAGCGGAGCTCGGCGGGGAGCCGCGCGGCAGCAACGTGCTGCTCATCGTGTTGGAGTCGACGCGCTCGGACACCTGGTCTCAGCCGGCCATCGCGCCCAACTTTCACCGGTGGAAGAAGCACGGCCTCTACGTCCCCCGCGCCGTGGCGCAGTATCCGGCGACTCCGCTCGCATACGGGGCGATGTTCACGTCGCAGCCACCCTCGGTCCTTACGCAGACGCCGGCCTGGGCGGAGTCGCGCCTGTTCGACCTGCTCTCCCTGCGCTTCGACCACCTCGTGCTCTCGCGGCCAAAGAACAGGTGGTTCGACAAGGAGGCGATCACGGACTTCTTCGTCGATGACGACACGCCAGTGGCCAAGCACACATCCACCGCGGACGGGCTCTCCAACCTGCGCAAGTCCATTGGCGCCATCGAGGAGTCGGACAGCTTCTTCGCGTGGACGCACCTCTATGAACCGCATCAACCCTGGGTCAAACAGCCCGAGTTCATGCGCTCCACGGGTTCTCGCGCCGCCTATGAGTCTGAGGTGAGCCTCGTCGATTCGGAGCTCGGCAAGTTCATGGACTGGTTCTTTGAGCAACCCTTCGCCGACGAGACCCTCGTCGTGATCATCGCCGACCATGGGGAGGGGCTCGGCGAGCGCGTGCGCGGCAAGAAGTTCTTCGGGCACCACGTGCACGTTCGCAACATGGTCTCCCACGTCCCGGCGTTTTTCGCGGGGCCGGGCATCCCGAAAGGTGTCACCAACACCGAGGTCCCGTTCGCGCAGATCGACATGATGCCGACGCTGTTCGACTTCCTCGGCGAAGACCTGCCCGAAGAGACGATGGCGCAAGGTCGGTCGCTGTTCGCGTCTCTCGAGGATCCCGAGCCGCGGGCGCTCGTGACCGAGGCCTTCTCGATCCGGGGCAAACAATTCTTCGAGTTTGTCCAAGCGGTGCGCAAGAGCAATGCGTCCAAGGCGAGAGAGCGCTTTCGCGAAGTGTCGTCGTCGGGCACCTATGCGCCCAAAGTCGCGCTGCAGTACGGCCGACACAAGGTGATTCGCGACATGCTGCTTCAGGAGACGCAGCTCTTCGACATCCTCGAGGACCCGGAAGAGCTCGTCGACCTCGCCGACAAGGACCCCAAGACCCTGGCGGACCTCGAAGCGAAGCTCGCCGAATGGCGGGCCCGTCAGACCTGGGTCATCCGGCAGCTAGAGACCGAAACGGCGCTCGCGCCGTGAACTTCGCTCAGCGCGGACGGCCGATCGCGTAGTAGTCGAACCCCAGCTCGAGCATCCCAGCCGGGTCGTACAGGTTCCGTCCGTCCAGCACGATGGGGGCCGTCAGGAGCGCCTTGATGCGGTCGAAATCGGGCGACCGGTAGATGCTCCACTCCGTGTGAATGACGAGCGCATCCGCGCCGCGCAACGCGTCGTACTCGTCGCCGAAGAACTCCACACGTTGCGCGAGTTCCGCCAACTCGCCGGCCGCGTTGTCGCGCGCCGCCGGATCGTGGGCGCGAATGGTCGCGCCGCGCTCGGCGAGCCAACGAATCGTCTCCAACGCCGGCGCCTCTCGCACATCGTCGGTCTTGGGCTTGAACGACAAGCCCCAGATCGCGAACGAACGACCGGAGAGGTCCTCGCCAAAGCGAGCCTGCACAGCCGCAGCCAGCTTGAGCTTCTGGCGTTCGTTGACGTCGTGTACGGCGCTCAGGATCGAGGTGTGCGCACCGTGCTGGTGGCCCAGTCGTTGGAGCGCACGCACGTCTTTCGGGAAACAAGACCCCCCGTAGCCCGCGCCAGGGAAGATGAAGTGGGGGCCGATGCGCTCGTCGAAGCTCATGCCCTGTCGAACCATCTCGACGTCGGCGCCAACGGCCTCGCACAGGTTCGCGACCTCGTTCATGAACGAGATCTTCGTCGCGAGCATCGCGTTGGACGCGTACTTCGTCATCTCCGCGCTGCGCACACCCATGCGCACGATCCGCTCGCGACGCCGCATGAACGGCCCGTAGAGCTCCGAAACCAGCTTCGCGGCACGCTCGCTGTCGCTGCCGATGATCACGCGTGCGGGCGACATGAAGTCGCCAACGGCGGTGCCCTCTTTGAGGAACTCCGGGTTCGACACGACGTCGAACTCCACCGCGGTGTTTGCCGCGATGCGCTCGCGTATCTGGTCGCAGGTCCCGACCGGCACCGTGCTCTTCATCACCACGACGGTGTAGCCGTCCAGATGAGCCGCGATCGTCTCACTCACCTGCAGCACGTAGCGCAGGTCCGCGGACCCGTCGGTATCACTGGGGGTCCCGACGGCGATGAACACGATCTGAGCGCTCTTGATGGCCTCGGCGGGTTCGGTCGTGAACGTCAGTCGACCCTCGCTGTGGTGGCGCTGGATCAGTGCCTCCAGGCCCGCCTCGTAGATCGGCGACTTGCCCTGGTTGAGCTCCGCGATCTTCGCCGCGTCGACGTCCACGCACGTCACCGTGTTCCCGGCGCTGGCGAGGCACGCGCCCGTGACGAGGCCCACATACCCGGTACCCATAACTGCGATGCGCATCAGCTCTCCGTTTCTAGCCAACGCCACATGCGTTGGAGGCCATCTTCTAGCGAGGTCCGCGGCTCGTAGCCAAGCTCCGATCGAGCGCGCGTCAGGTCCGCACTCGTGAGCGGAACGTCGCCCGGTTGTAATGGCAGCTTTTCAATCCGCGCGTCCACCCCGATCACAGCCGCGATCGCGCCGATGAGGTCGTTCAGACGCACGACTTCGTCGCCGCCGAGGTTGTAGATTCGAAACCCGCGCGGCCGCTCCAACGCACGCTGCACGCCGGCGACGATGTCGCCGATGTACGTGTAATCGCGGCCCGTCGAGCCGGCGCCAAACATCGGCACCGCCTCGCCGCCCGCGAGCATCCGCATGAATTTGTGGATCGCCATTTCCGGGCGTTGCCGTTCGCCGTACACCGTGAAGAACCGCAGGCAGGTCATGTCGCCGCCGTGCAGCTCCTGATCGGCAGACGCAAGCAACTCCATCGCGCGTTTACTGGCCGCGTACGGGCTGATCGGCGCCTCGACGGGGTCGGTCTCCGCAAACGGTGTCTTCGAGTTCGCCCCGTACACCGACGAGCTGCTCGCCAACACGAACCGCGAAGCGCCGGCGCGGCGCGCGGCTTCGAGCAGTCGAGCCGTCCCCGTCACATTGATGTCGTAGTAGAGCGCCGGCTGTTCGATCGACGGGCGTACGCCAGCCACCGCGGCGAAGTGCACGATGGCGTCGAACGACGCGCCCCCGAAGAGCCGCTGCAACGCGGCCGCGTCGCGAACGTCCCCTTCAACCAGCGACACGCCGCCCGGTTCTGACGCCCACGCGAGGTTGCGCTCTTTGATGTCGCGCCCGTACAGGAGCGGCTCGAAACTGTCGAAGACGACACATTCGTGGCCTTGCTCAGCGAGGCTCCGCACCGTCGACGACCCGATGAAGCCCGCTCCTCCTGTCACGAGGATCCTCATGTCGGCCTCTGTAGCACGGTGTTCGTGGTGATGCGACCGATCGATGAGAAATGGGACGGCACGACGAGACGAGTTAGGATGCGCCTGTGAGTGAATCGTCCCCAACTTACGGCGCGCATCTACGCGCGGCCCTGCTCGTCGGCGCGGCAGCGGTGTTCGCGCTCGCCGGCATCGAAGCCCTCGCGACGTCGCACGCCCTCACTGCGGCAGACATGTTCGCGGTGTTCGTGTACCTGACCGGGTTCTACGGCCTCGCGCTCGCGCCCAGCGCCGTGCTCGTCGGGCTCGCCACCTCACTCGT
>JBFIHF010000389.1:0-5912 GCA_041601915.1 Bradymonadaceae bacterium | reverse complement strand
TAGAGAACCTGAGGAAACAGCCGCGAGGATGGCAAGGAGGTGCGAGTGAGACGATGCGGGGCATCGTCGACGAGCGACGACGCAGCCATCGTCGCGGCTGTTTCCTCAGGCGCGCCATGCAAAAAACACCAGTCACCTAGCTCGGGTCCTCTTTCCCTGGGGTATCGTGCTCGTACGTCCACGTCTCACCGCTGCAGTACTTCTGCTGGGTTCTTCGTCCGTCGCGTTGAGCCTCGTGATCTGGTCCGCTGACGAGCCACCGGCTGCGGTCGAGCCGTCCACGCGGCCCGCGGTAGGCTCCGCACCGTCGAAGAAGGCGCCGGGGCCGACGTTTCACTGGCGCAGGTATCAGGCGTCCACGGTCGTGGGGCCACGGGGATGCACGCGCACCGCGTTGGGCGAGGCCGCGGCGCACGTCGACGGAGAGTCGCGTTCACGATCGACGAGGGATGGTCGGGTGTTCGCGTTTGGACGCGGTGTCGAACACCTGGCGTCCCTGGAGTACGACAAAGACTGCACGCTCGTGAGTAAACGCACGTTGCCCGCTGAAGTGCTCTTGCCCGACGAACTGGTCTACGGCGTGGTGCCGTACGAGACGCCGGTCATGGATTCCATTCCGCAATGGGACATCCGGGCTCTGCCCTCGGGCATCGAGATCACAGGCGCGCCGTGGTCAGATCCTCGGCTCCACTTGCGCGCTGGGCGGAGCGACGATGTGCTGACCGGATGGTCGCTCTCCCAGGATGGCGGCGTCGTGGTGCTCCGATATCGAGACCACACCGATGTGCACATGCCAGGCACCAAGTGGGCAAAATCCTCGTTCGTGAACCTTCATCCCTGGAGGCCATCGATCACACATGCCGGCCTGGTCGGCGGCCGCTATCTGGTCGTGCGCGGCGTCCTCGACTCCGAGCCAGCGCAGCGGGACCCGGTGTGGCTGCGCGTCTACGATCTAGAGGACGGCGAGCGATTGGTGGCCGAGGTCGATGCTCGGGAGCTCGAGGACGCAGCCCCGCATCCATGGATGTGGCCCGAACCGATCGAGAACCCCGATCAACTCCGCAGTTGCACCGGTGGCGGATCGCTTCTGGGCTGTGATGGTGAGGTTGTTCAGCGAACGTTTGAACAGCTCGACGACGCGGTGATGGAGTTCTCGATCACGGTCGATTGGGGCGACGGACCGAAGACCTGCCGACGCAGGAAGAACGCCAGCGGCGCTCAGTATCGCGCGATCCAGCACGACCGCGGCCTGCTGATCTTCGGGCTTGGCGCCCAACGCATTTCGGTGTCGAGCTACGACGCGGCGTGCGAGTCGAACGGGGGATCCTCGTGGCCAGCCTCGGTGCTGGAGGCGGCCCCTGTCGAGCCCCACAGCCTGCCTCTGCCCATGCGGGAGCTGGCATACGGTGTGGCGGTGGGCGCGGAGAATCCGGAGGGTTGCGAGACGAACTGCAACGGCTCTGTCGACTTCCGCGACGGGACGCGGAGCCGGGGGTTCGCCATGGTCGGGGCACGCAGCCTCGCCACGGGAGTGACGCCCAAGTACGTGTGGTGGGTGTACGATACCCCCCGCGAGTGGGCGATCTACGTTGCTCGACGAGGGACATTAGAGCTCGTGCACTCGCGCCTCATTCCGCATTCCGGCGGGTCGCGGTTCCCTGTGCAGGCATTGCGAGTCGACGGCGACATCCTGACCATTCACAGCACGTGGGAGACCGGCACCGGCGTCAATCCGTTGCCCGAGATCGATGTCTACGACCTCGAGTCCGGCGACCCACTCGTCATGGCCGCGCAGCTGGAGTAGCAAGCTCATACTGCTCCGCTGATCTTGACCGGATTTCGAGCTCACACCCACGCGAGGCAGCGCGTCTGCGCAGGTGCACTAGTGGCCGAAAGGCAAGTGGACATGGAAGGGTGGCCGCGGCAAAAGGTACGGTGAACGGCGCCCCGTTGCCGTCATGCCTCCAACCGAAGTGCGCGCGCTCGTGAAAACTCCGCGTCGAAACGACCAGTGCCCGTGTGGCAGCGGTCTCAAATACAAGCGATGCTGCCTCGATGCAGCCTCCGGTGCGGTGCCGCCCGCCGCCGAAGACCGGATGCTGGTGCTGCAGGTCCTGAACAAGCTGAGCCACGGGTTGCTCGCCGACGACCGCGCCGCGGCGCTGGACGAGTTCTGGCGTAACGTTCCGGGCACGTGGCAACTCACCGACGAGCAGCAGCGGACCGCGGACCTCACGTTCGATGGGTGGTTCTGGCACGACCGCCGCGGGCCCTCGGGGCGCACCCCCACCGAGATGCTGCTCGAGCGCTCGCCGCTCGCCGACGGGCCGCGCGCGTACCTGGAGCGCCTGTCCGGCTCGGTGATGGAGCTCTGGAACGTCACGGATGTGCAGCCTGGCGTGTCGCTCACGCTGCTGAGCTCGAGCAACCGTCGCGAGGTCACCGTGTTCGAGTCGAGCGCATCGCGTTTGCTTCAACCGGGAGTCTTCATCGCGGCCCGCATCAACCCGCTCGGCGTCTCAGGTAGCGCGGAGATCGACCTCGGATGCGTGCAGATCCCTGACGCGATGGTTCGTCCACTCGAGGACCGACTGCGCGAGCATTCCGACGCGTTCGAATCCGAACACCCCGGCGCGCCGCCCAGAGACTGGCTGAAGTCCCTGCCGCCTGTGTTCAATGAGATGTGGATTCGGACTCAGGTTGAGGGTCTGTGATGCAATGGTAGGTGGGTGAGAACTTCAACGTGGCGACCGAACCCGACGGCGCTTCGTGGCCGATCGATGAAGCGCTGACGTCACGTGCAGGACGGGACCTGGCGGTCACCGTGGAGCTGATCGGCAACGCACCTTCCCGTCTGCGCGCCGAGACTAAAGGGTCGTCATGACGCAGATGCCATCGCTACATGTCGCGGACTCTCCGGCGGCACAATCGATCAGCGCGCATTCTTCCGGCATGGGGCAGCCGAGGTCGAATGAGCGCGCGAGGATGGCGCCGGTGGTCCTGTGGTAAGCCGTGGGGCAACCGCAGATGTTGGTATCGGTGCGCACCTCGCAGTCTGAGTCGGCCTGGCACCTGTTGGGATCGGGTGGCGGGCTAGCCAGTGCGGCGCAGTCGGGGCCCGGCACCGTCACGCATTCGCCCGAGACGCAGCCCGCCGAAAGCAGCGCGCCTCCTCCCCAGCCGTCCCAGACGCACGACTCTCTCTCGTCGCACGACGTGATTGGGCACTCGCCGTAGATCTCGCGCCACCCGTCGAGCTCTGGGTCGTCCATCTGTCGGTGGGCCTGGCGACACTCACAGGTGTTGAACCAATCGACCGCGCAGTCTTCATCGACTTCACAGTCGACAGGGAGGGTGCTCGTGCGTTCCGAGATTAACGCGCTGACGTTCTCACACGTTGCGCTGGCGTCAGCTGTGACGCCCGCGTCCCCGGCGCCGTTGTTGGACTTCGACGGTGCGTCCGAGCACGCCCCGATCGAGACAAGGGCGATGGTGACGATGATACGCAGCATAGATGTCGTCGCATGTTTGGGAGTGTTTGAGGGCTCAGCCATCCGAAGACCAGGGAGAGCGCCGCTCACAGGGAGTATACAGTCTGACTTTGGGTCGACGCTAGATCGTGTTCGGCCCCACTGCCGACAGCTAGCGCGAGGCGCCACGGGTGGCCGCCTCGACGATCAGCCTGACCAGCAAGTCGTTGAGCGGCTCGACGTTGTGGTCGCCAATCGTGGGCTTGATGTGCCCGCCGCCGATGCCGCTGTCGTCGGTCAGAAACACGTAGGTGCCGTTTGTCGAGATGGCGAGGGCGCGCATCAAGAACTCGGTTGGCTTGTCGATTCCGCTCCCGACGACCGGAATGACCTGAATGCCGAGCTGCGCGGCCCGTTTCACGGCCGCGCGCAGACGGTCTTGGCCGGCAGCATCCTGATGCGGCGGCGCGTCGAGCACCAGAAACAGGATCCTCGCGCGGGCGCGGGTGTCCCAGACTTGCTCGGAGATCGCCTCGTCGAGCGCCTCGTCGACCGCCTCCGGGAAATCACCGCCGCCTCCGGCAGACTGCTCGTTCAGGAAGCGCTGGGCGCGCGTGACGTTCGCGTTCATCGGTGAGGTCCGGACGAGGTATTCCTCCTGGTGGTCGCGGTAGACCGACACGCCCACCCGCACCGACAGCTCGTTTCGAGTGCCGGCTCGAACACGGTTCACAACGTCCACGAGCTCTGCTTTCACGTAGTCCAACTCGTCACTCATCGAGCCGGTGGCGTCGACGACGAACATCACGTCGATCGCCTCCGCGACGGTCGGAGCGGCCACGTCGACCGTGATCTCGGCCGCGTCGAGAGGACGCGGCTCGCCGCCGGCCACACGAGCGCGGAACGGGCCGCTGGCCTGTGTACCCGCGAAGAGCTGGGCGATCCCGGCACCGTTGGTGCGGGCCGACCACAGCACGTCGCCGTCGCGGTTTAACAGATCCACGGGCACGTTCCGCGCTGGGCCCGCCTGACTCGTGGCGCGAACGACGAACCGGTGGTCGAGTCCCAGCGCCCACTGATTCAGGCCTTGCCCGTCCGGCCCGGTCATCAGCTCCGTCCACAGATCCCAGTTGTCGATGTCCGACCACTCGCTCGCCGTCAGCTGACCCGAGCGCACGCGCGGCTCCACCCAGGCCGTGTCCGCCGCGGGCACCTCGCCGGCCGCGCGGGCCGGTGGGGCGGCTACGTAGTCGGACTCGCCGCCGAATGTAACTTCGCTCACGACGTGGGTGTTGGCGCTCTCGAACTTCGCGCTGACGGTCGTCCCGAACGTCTTGACGACCGCGATGACGCAGAAGACGGACAGGCCCAGGAGGGCGGCCAGATTGACGAGCCGATTTCGATGCGTTGACATGGTTGCTCCGGATGCGGTGGGTGACCGGCGCAGCATGCCTCCACGATTCGCGCCCTGGATGACCGCCGATTGAACGTGTGAACAACACGCTGTGGACGCGAGGTGAACCGCGATCGTTACGCTCGCGTCCGTTGGCGACGAGCTGTTTTCCGGATTGTCCCGCTGACATCAACAGTCGATCGCGAGCTCACCATCGTCGCTACAGCCGAACAGCTCGATACCGCAGCCGAGGTCCCGGGAGTTCTCGCGGAGACATGTGCAGTTGTCGCACTCTGTGGGACGCGCCACACACTCGTACTCGTCATCGTCGCCGTGGAAACCGAACCAACGCAAGCAGACCTCGGTCTCGTTGCACACTAAGGCGTCATCGGGGCAATCGGTCGGCCCGAGATACCCAGTCGAGTTGTTCGGCGTCGAGTTGCCTGGGACGAACACGTCCCCCGGGTCCCGTTCTTCACCACAACCGTAGCTCAGCAGTCCCACTACCGCGGCCGCGTACAACCGGCCGCGCCACGTTCTCCGATTCGACTCGCTCATGTCCGCAACGTAGCGCCGACGTTCGCAGAATGGCAAGCCGGCGCAATGACCAATCCGAAGCAGTGCGCCAGAACCTGTTCGATCGTCTGCGGAACTCGCAAGGGAGCGGACAAAGATGAGTTCCAGCGCCAAGATTCGCCCCAGTGTTTCGTCTCCGCCGAACCTGGGTTCGCGCTGAGCTGGGCACATCTTCTCTCATCCGGATCGCGCTACCAGTTGCTGTAGCTCTTCGTCTCTGCGACCCAGACCCCGTTTGAACACATCCAGCCACCCGTCAGCTCGGTGTGGCTGCCGATGTACCTTTGGGGTGCCGGGGGAGTTCCAGTTGGCTTTGGGCCCTCGCAACAGTGAGCCGGCTGGGGCCCCACGAACTTGGAGTGGGCGCACTCCCGTTGGATTTGCACCAGCATCGCCGCAGCGCCGACGATGAGTACGATCCCGGCAGCAGCACCGGCGACGCGGGCCTTGGCTCGCCACGCTGGCTTCGTTGC
>JBFIHF010000388.1:0-5918 GCA_041601915.1 Bradymonadaceae bacterium | reverse complement strand
GCTGGCGCACCAACGGTGCGAGGGGATGGCTCACCTCGCCGCCGAACTCGAGCGGGTGGAACGGCTGGGCGGCGAAGGACTCATGCTGCGCGAGCCGCAGTCGAAGTACGTCGGCAGTCGATCCACGAGCCTCTTGAAGGTCAAGAGCTTCTTCGACGCCGAGGCGAAGGTCATCGGCCACACCGACGGCGCGGGGCGCCACAAGGGACGCGTCGGTGCGCTCGAACTCGTGATGCCCAACGGGACGCGATTCTCGTGCGGCACGGGCCTCTCGGACGCCGAGCGGGATGACCCGCCCGCGATCGGGACGATCGTCACCTACCGCTATCAGGAACTGACGGACGGCGGCGTGCCGAGATTCCCGAGCTACATCGGCGTGCGCGCCGACGCAGAGTGGCCCGACGACGGGGTGAGCGTCCCGGTGAAGACCGATACCGTGCCCACGGAGGCTGCCGCGATCGACGTCACGACGATGCGACACGACACCCTCGACGGCAAAGTCATCAAGCTGTGCAGCGGGGACGAGACCTGGCAGGTCGGACTGTACGGAAGTCAGTTCATCGTGACCCTGAACACCGAGGAACACGCGCTCGCGGAAGTCAATCGACTCATCGCGGCGAAGAAGGCCGAAGGGTATCGCGATACAAGCAAAGGCGACGATGACTGACTATTTCCGCGTCGAGCGCCCCAAGGGGGCGGCGCTGCCCATCGTCGTGGATGTACCCCACGCC
This sequence comes from Bradymonadaceae bacterium, assembly GCA_041601915.1. GTDB lineage: Bacteria > Myxococcota_A > Bradymonadia > Bradymonadales > Bradymonadaceae > JBFIHF01. Next base: position 5,187 of record JBFIHF010000388.1, on the reverse strand, counting down.
GGCGAGTGGATCCCGCCGGCGGTCGAACAAGAGATGACGGTCGGGAACCGTCCGCCCAAACGAGATCTCGACCTGTTCACCGATCGCATCTGGCACGACGCCCCGGCACATGGCGCCACGATCGTCGAATCCAAAGTGTCGCGTTACGTGATCGACCTCAATCGTGCGGCCGACGACATCTCCGGCGCCGCCGTCGCGGGGGCCAGCGCGGTGAACGAGCCGGGCTACTACAAGGAGCGTGGCGTCGTCTGGCGCACCACGACGGACGGCACCCCCGTGATGGCCGCTCCGATGACTCTCGAGGCGTTCGAGCGGCGCATTGCGACGTTTTGGCAGCCGTACCACGACGCATTGCGCCACGAGATCGACCGCGTCCGCAGTGAGTTTGGGTTCTGCATCCTTGTCGACGGGCACTCGATGCCCTCGCTCGGCCGCACGTCACGTCGCTCCAACAACCGCCGCGCCGACATCGTCCCGGGTGATCTGGACGGATGTTCGTGCAACTCCGCGGTTTCCCGCATCGTCACCGACCACTTCCGGGGCGTCGGGTACTCGGTGCGCCCCAACGATCCGTACAAAGGCGGCTGGATCACGCGCAACTACGGCGCGCCCGCCGAGGGTGTGCACGCCATTCAGATCGAAGTGAATCGAGACCTGTATATGGACGAGCGCACGTTCCGCGTGCGCCCCGACGGCTTGAAGCGCCTCGCGGAGGCATGCGTCGAGCTGCTCCCGCGCCTCGGCGCCCTCGAACTGTAGACCGTCCTACTCCGCCGGTTCGCTTTCGACGGCCGGCGTCTCTTCGTCGGTGTTGTCGGGGGTCGCGTTTTCCTCGACGGCCATCTCTTCGAGGTCCCCGGGGCGCAGTTCCGTCGTCGCGTCGTCGCGACGCGAGCGCTTGGGCGGACTCGGGATCCCCAGCACTTCAACGTCCTCGGTCGTGATCTCCATCGTATGCTCGATGCGGCGATCCGGCCGGCGGCGATCCTCGCCATCGAGCACCGGAGGCGGCACCTCCATGTCCACCGCGGTGCCCGCGGCATCGCCGGACGACTCACTGAGGCCGGACAGCGTGCCCCCCCGTTTCTTCTTCAGATTGGACAGCGACTTCAGACCTTGCAGGCTCGGGCGCTCGAGCGCATCGGCAGCCACTTTCTTCTCCCGGGGCTGAACACCCATCATCTCGGACAGCTCCGAGATCTCATGAAGCCCGGTGCCGTCCGCCTCGCTCGGCTGCGAACCGAGGTCGAACGTCGGGCGCTGAAACTCGTCTTCGCCCGTGTCGGGGTCTGTCGGAGGCGTGAGGCCTTCCGGCCAGCGGGTCAACAGGTTGTGGCGCACGCCCTCGAGCTTGATGCCCTCGAGCTTCGCCGTCGTGAAGTCGCAGTCCGCGACATTGGAGTTCGAAAAGTCGGCGGCCTTGATGTTGGCGCCCGCAAACTTGCAGTCGCGAAGATCGGCGTTCGTGAACTTCGCACTCTCGAGGTTCGCCTTGGAAAAGTTGGTGCCGCGGAAGTTGCACCCGGTGAGGTCGGCCCCCCGCAGATCGGCACCGGAGAGGTCCGATTTCGCGAAGTTTGCGCCCTTGAGGTCCGCGCCGCGCAAGTCCGCACCGGCGAGCTTGCCGCCTTCGAAGATCGCGTTGACGGCCTTCGCCCCTTCGAGCAACACCGACGTCAGGGTCGCATCACGCATATCGGTGCCGCGGATGTCGGCCTGACGCAGGTCGGCATGCGACAGGTTCGCCCCGGCGAGCGTGGTCTTGACGAGGTTCGCACCGCCGAGGTTTGCGCGGCTCAGGTTCGCGTTGCGCAGCACCGTCGCCCGCAGGTCAAGTCCACTGAGGTCGGCGCGCTCCATCAGCGCGCTTTCGAAGGACGCGCGGCGCAACACACAGCCAGTGAGATTGGCGTTGTTCAGCTTCGCGTTCTTGAACGACGCCCCTTCGAAGTTCGATTTCGACAGATCGGCGCCCGCAAACGTCGCGCTGTCGAAGTTCGCGTCACGACAGCCGCACGAGCGCAGCTGCGCCTCATCGAACGCCGCGTCGGTGAAGTTGGTCCCCCGCAGGCTCGAGCGCTCGAAGCGGGCGCGCCGAAAGCTTGCCCCCGCCGCTTCGCTGTTTTGGAGCTGGCATTCCACGAGCTGGGTGCCGCTGAAATCCGCACCGCCCAGACGCGCGTTCGGGAACGCGCTGCCCTTGAGGTCCGCCCCCTGCAGGTTCGCGCCGCTGAAATCGACCGCTTCACCCTGGGCCTCCGTCAGCGTCGCCTTCCGCAGCACGGCGTCTCGAAAGTTCGCGCCCGTCAGCGTCGCCGCCTCGAGGTTGGCGCCTTCCATCGACGCGTTGACGAACGTCGCCTCGACGAGCTCGGCTCCATTGAGGTCCGCGCCGGTCAAATTGGCATCGCTCAGATTGGCGTTCGCCAGAACGGCCCCCACGAGATGCGCGCCGGATAGATTCGCGCCCGTCAGGTCCGATCCGGTGAGATCGGAGCCGTCAAAATGTGCGCCTTCCAAACCGACGCCCGCGAGCTTGGCGTTCTGCAGCGTCATCCCGGACAACGCCACGCGAGCCAGCGAGGGGCCCGAAGCCGCAGCGACCACAGGCACCGCGGCGCTCTCGACCTTGGCGGCCTTGTGCATGCCCGACGGCATGCGCGGCTCCGGCGAGACGCGATGAGCAGGGGGCTCCACCGTGATCGGCCGCTCGGCGGGCAGAAACACCTCGCGGAAGGTTTGGATACCCAGCGTCGTGCAGACGCCCAGCAGAATGAAGAAGGCATCCTTCGCCTCACCCATCAGGGCCAGAATCACCATGCAGATGAGCGTCGCGATTCCAATCGCGGCTGCCAACTTCTTCGTCTTGTCGTCCATTGCGACCCCTGATCATGCTCGCCGAGATGACGTTGCCGCGGATTGTTTCACACGCCCCCCGGATCCGGCAACGGCCGCGATAGCCGACAGCAGGCGGCTATCAAACGGCACGGTGTTCGCGGTAGGCTGCAGCCATGGATTCGGGTTCTCAGACGCCGACGATTCTGCGCGGCCAGCTCGCACGCGTGCGGTTCCAATCCGACGACGGCGAGTTTGCCGTGGCGGAGGTCGATCTGCCCGATGGGCAGCGCGTCACCATCGTGGGGAGCTTGCTCGGTTCGAAGCTCGGCCAGGAGGTCGAGATTGCCGGCGAATGGCAGACCCATGCCAAGTTTGGAAAGCAGCTCGCGCTGCAGTCGATTCATCCCGTGGTCCCGACCACGCCCGAAGCGATCGAGCGGTACCTGTGTAGCGGGCTGATCGAGGGGGTGGGACCCGTCCTCGCCCAGCGGATCGTGGCGCAGTTCGGGGAGAAGACCCTCGACGTGCTCGACGAGAATCCGTACCGAATCGTGGAGGTCCCGGGGATTGGCGGCGTGCGCGCCCAGTCGATCATCAAGGCGTGGGGCGAGCAGCGCGCGGTGCGCAGCGTCATGGTGTTCCTGCACGCCCACGGGATCTCGCCGAAGTTCGCGAGCCGCATCTGGCGGCACTACGGCAGCCGTGCCATCGAAGTCATCCAGTCCAATCCCTACAAGCTCGCGGACGACATCTGGGGCATCGGCTTCAAGAAGGCCGACGAGATCGCACGGGAAGCCGGGATCGCGCCCGATGCGCCGACGCGGATCCGGGCCGGCCTGCTCTACACGCTCCTGGAAGCGCACGGCGACGGACACATGTACCTGCCCGGCCCGGAGCTGTTCGATGCGGCGTCGAAACTACTCGGCCAGCCCGTCGACCTCATGGACGACGCCGTCGCTACATTGCTCGATGAGTCCCGCATCACGGTCGAAGCCACCGACGAGGGCCCGCTGATCTTCCGCACGGCGGCCCACGAAGCAGAGGTGGTCGCTGCCGACCACCTCCGCAGGCTCAGCAGCAGCACCCGGAAGTTTCAGGTCCGATCGGTGGACCACCAGCTCGGAACGACCGAAAACCGTCTCGGATTCGAGCTCGCACCGGCGCAGCGAGAAGCAGTGCGCGCGGCCTGGCTGAACAAGGTCAGCGTGATCACGGGCGGGCCGGGCACCGGCAAGACGACGATCGTTCGAGCCGTGTGTGCGCTCGGCAAGGAGCTCGACCAGCGGATCGCGCTGTGCGCGCCCACGGGCCGTGCCGCGAAGCGACTCGCGGAGGCGACAGGACGCGATGCGTCCACCGCGCATCGCCTGCTGGAGTACAGCGTCCGCGAAGGCGGCTTTCAGCGAGACGCCGACAATCCGCTCGATGTCGACATGCTCATCGTCGACGAGGCGTCGATGCTCGACACCTACCTGCTGGCGGCGATCGCCGCCGCGGTCCCCAATCACGCCGCGCTGCTGCTCGTGGGTGACGTCGATCAGCTGCCGTCGGTCGGCCCCGGCAACGTGCTCGCCGACATCATCAACTCGGAGTCCGTCGCCGTCGTGCGATTGATGGAGATCTTCCGTCAGGCGCGCGAGTCGAACATCGTCCTCAACGCGCACCGCATCAATGGCGGGCAGATGCCCCGCGTGCCCGAGCAGCCCGACGGCCAGCTCACCGACTTCTACATCATCGCGACCGAAGACCCCCAGACCGCGCAGGACCGGATCTTCCAGCTCGTCACCGACCGCATCCCCAACGCCTTCGGCCTCGACCCGATGACCGAAGTCCAGGTCCTGGCGCCGATGCACCGCGGCGATGTGGGGACGCAAGCGCTCAACACGCGCTTGCAGGATTACTTCTCGGCTGGAAAGCGCGAGTACAAGCGCGGCAACTCGCTGTGGCGCGTGGGCGATAAGGTCATGCAGACCCGCAACAACTACGATCACGACATCTTCAATGGAGACCTGGGCCGCATCATCGAGATCAACACCCACACCAAGCACGTCGGCGTGAAGTTCGATACCCGCACCGTCTCCCTCGAGTTCGGTGACCTCGACGACCTCGCCCTCGCCTACGCCATCACGGTCCACAAGGCGCAGGGCTCCGAGTACCGCGGCGTCGTGATCCCCCTCCTCACCCAGCATTACGTGATGCTCCAGCGCAACCTGCTCTACACCGCCGTCACCCGCGCCACCGAGCTCGTCATCATCGTCGGCTCCCCCCGCGCCATCGAAATGGCCGTCCGCAACGACACCGCCCAACGCCGCTACTCCCGACTCGACGAGCGGCTGCGGCGCGAAGCGC
>JBFIHF010000387.1:0-5930 GCA_041601915.1 Bradymonadaceae bacterium | reverse complement strand
GTGTACGAGTCGCCGAGCAGCTCGGCGAGCTCGGCCTCGGTCCAGATGGCGACCCCGAGCGAGGTGGCCTTGTCGATCTTCGAACCGGCCTTCTCGCCGGCGATGAGCAGGTCCGTTTTCGCCGAAACCGAGCCCGTGACGATCGCCCCGAGCTCTTCGAGGGCGGCCTTGGCCTCGTTGCGTGTCATCGTCGAAAACGTGCCGGTGAGCACGACGGTCTTGCCGTTGACGTCCATTGTTATCTCCGCGGTCGATGATCAGTGTGTGGGGTGTTTTACCCTGTTTTTTGGACGCTTGTCTGCATCCATCCGCTCGACATCTGGCCGTGTGCGCGGCATGCTCAGTCGCAGACATCCCAGCCCTACGAGGTACTCGTGCGCCGACTCATCATCGTGTTGGTCGCCCTGACCGCCGCATGTTCAGGCGAGCTCGACAGCAACGACGACTCCAAGACGCGCACGCCCGTCGTCGAGTCCGATGTCGCGGACATGCCTGCGGACCGTGAGACGGGCGACGAAACGACGGTGGGCGACGCGGGTAACGTCGACGCCGGCTATGTTCAGCCCGATGGCGCGCCGGTGCCGGACGTCGACAACTCATGCACCGACGCGGACCGCGATGGGGTGTTCGTCGGGTGCATCGACTTCACGGGCGTGCCAGGTCCGGACTGCGACGACGCGGATCCCGACAACTGGGGCGCGTGCGAGACGTGTGCCGACGCGGACGCCGATGGGTACTTCGTCGACTGTGACCGCTACACGGTCATCTCAGGGCCAGATTGCGATGATGACAACGCAAATGCGTGGGCTGCGTGCGCGAGCTGCGTCGACGGCGATGGAGATGGTTGGTTCGGGGTGTGCGACGCTTATGGCGGGATCGAGGGCCCGGACTGCAGCGATGCCGACGGCGACAACTGGGCGTCGTGCGCGACGTGTCTGGACGGCGATGCCGACGGCTATTTCACGGGCTGCGATCGATACAATGCGACGCAGGGGCCGGACTGCAACGACGGCGACTCGAATGTGCGTCCCGGGCGAGCGGAGGTGCCGGGGAACGGGGTCGACGACGACTGCAATCCGTCGACACCGGACGCGACGTGCGACTACGTCCCGGTTCCGGCGCAGAACCCCGAAGCGGGCGTGATGGCAGGGGTCACAGCGGAGCACAACCGTTGGCGCGCACGGGTCGGCGTGGCGCCGCTGACGTGGAACGCCACACTCGCGGCGTCCGCGGCGGCGTACGTCTCGACCTGCGTATGGGCGCACGACGCCAACCGCAGTCCGGATGGCGGGTTCAGCTACGTCGGCGAAAATCTGTACGCGTCATCGCAGATGCCGAGCAGCAGTATCTTGCTGAACTCCGTGCAGTCGTGGGCCGGCGAGCGCACGAGCTACACTTACGGTCGGACGGTTGGACAGAGCAACCTGTCTGCGGTCGGGCACTACACGCAAGTGGTGTGGGACGACACGACCCAGGTCGGCTGCGGCTACAAGTACTGCAACAGCATCCAGGGGCTGAACTTCGGGGGCACAATCGTCGCCTGCCGGTATGGGCCGGGCGGCAACTACTCGAACGCCACGCCGTACGATTTCACCGCGGGGGTGTGTCTGGACCTCGACAACGATGACGTCCGCCAGGGCGTCGACTCCGACGACACCGACCGCAGCGTCCAGTGACTGCCGGACGCGGTTGGCACGCGACGTTCCGCGCCTGCCTGTAGCGTTGCTCCATCTTAGTGATGGAGGGGCGGTGAACGACGAACTGCAGCGCGTGAAAGTGGTCGACTTTGATATGTCGATCGGCAGCCTGATTGGCCTGTTTATCAAGATGGCGGTCGCGTCGATCCCGGCGTTGATCATCCTGTGGGGTGCGGGGGTGATCCTGGGGCTGATCGCGATGGCGGTCCTTGGCATCGGCGGCGCCGCACTCGGCTCGTGAAGTTGCAGGTGGGGGACATCCAGATGGATTCGGACTCCGGCGTCTCGTTTGGGCGCGCGTGGGTCGAACCCGCGCGGGTCGTAGCGGAGCCGTCGAGCTCGGTGCTCGCGGCGATCGGGGGCGCGCCATCATGGGCGCACGCGCTGGTAGCCCTGGGGGCGGGGCTGGGTGGGGTCGCGTTGATCGCTGCGGCGGCGCTGACGGGGTTCTGGCCGCTATTGGTGCCCGGACTCGTCGCGCTGCGCGGCAGCGCCTACGCGGCGATGATGTCTGTGGGGTCCCACCTGCCGCAGCGACGAAGCCACCGCAAAGCGGACGCCCGCGCGCTGCTCGCGGCCGTGGAGGCCCGTGGGACCGGCGAGCTCGAGCACTTCGCCGATGAACTGCAGTGGTCGGAAGGGCGGACCGCTGCGGCACTGCTGGTCCTCATCGAGCGCGGTTCGGTGGAAGAGGACCTCGACGTGGACACGGGACACTGGGTCTATCGACCGGTGCGGGTGCTCTCGGGATTGGAACGACGAAACACGCTGACCGCCGCCGACCGGCTGCGGGCGATCGAACACGAACAGCCACTCGAGGTATGTGTTGAAGACTAAAGGGACGACCATCGTACTCACGTTCTTGCTGGGCAGCATCGGCGTCCACAAGTTCTACCTCGGGCAAAACTTTCAGGGGCTGCTGTACCTGTTCTCTTGCTGGACCTTTATCCCGGCGCTCATCGCGTTCCTCGAGATCTTCGTTTACGCCTTCATGAGCGAAGCGGACTTCGACCGCAGATACAACGGGCACGCGGGCATGCTGACGGCGGCGCCGGTGCAGAATCAGATGGGCCAGAACGTGACGATCAACATGCAGAACGGCAACGTCGCCGATGAGCTGCACAAGCTCAACAATCTGCGGCAGGCCGGTGCCCTCACCGACGAGGAGTTCGCTCATCAGAAGCAGAAGCTGCTGACCTGATGGGTTGACCGTGCGCGGGGTAGGGCCCAGAGTGCCGGGATGTTCCAACACGCCATCGCCGTCATACTCGTCATGGGAGTCGCTGGCTGCGCGACGCAGCCGCCCGCGCCTCCGACATCTCCGCCCGTCACCGAACCGGTCGTCGTCGCCGAGCCCGCGCTGGCCCCAAAGGGCCGGGCGGTTCTCACCGTCCCGTTCGACGAGGCGGACCTCGCGACAGAGGCGTTTGGGACGCTGTCGTCCGGTGAGCATGTCGTCGACTTCTTCAGCGCTCGCGGCGATGTGATGTCGAACTACGCGGCGGTACGCGTGGACAACGGCGAGATGCAGTGGCTGGACCTGCATACCGACGAAGAGCGGGCGGCCGGAGCGAGCCCCGCTTCGGGCTGGGGCTGGGTGCATGTGACGGTCGCGCCGGACGACACGATCGTGGGGGTGCTGGACTGGTTCATCGAGTCGAGTGGGCCGACGCTGCACATCGTCACGTCGTCCGACGGCGGTGCGAGCTGGGTGCTGCACTCCGAAGTCGAGAAGCCGCACTACATGGCGTTGTTCGAGAGGCTGGAGCTCACGCCCGACGCCTGGCGACTCACTGTCATGCTCGACGACTGCGGCGGCTGCAACGTCCCGCTGGGCGAGACCACATGGGTGAATGCCGGCGCGGGGTGGGAGATCGTGGCGCCCTGAGCGCTACGTGGGCTCCTCGAAGCGTCCATCGATGTGGCGCGCAAACCGCCCCTTCTCGCGAACGTGCACAGGGTCGTTGGAGCGCCACGGCCAGCCACCGAATTGGGTCGCCTGGTAGTCGGCGTAGGCCTGGCGGATCTCGTCTTGCGTGTTCATGACGAACGGGCCGCGTTTGGCGACCGGCTCGTCGATCGGTCGGCCCTGCAGGAGGAGGACTTCCGTCTCTTCGGGACCTGCGGTCAGGGCAAGCGTACCGGGGTCGTCGACCTCGACGCGATGGTCCGGCGGGACGTCGACCTCGCCCACGCGCATGCCAGCACCGCGATGCACATAGAGCGAGCGCTTGGTCCCGGGCGACACCGCGGGCAGCTCGAAGCGCGAGCCGGGCTCCATGCGCAGCGTCCAGATCGCGACCTCGGCGTCGGGGCGTGAGGCCCAAGAGTTCGGCGGCGGTGACGGTGGCTTGTCCGCTCCGTAGGCGCCGGCGGTCACCGTCACCTCGACCAGGCGTCCGTCCGAATCGCGCGCTACGACGCGTGGAATCTTCTCGTTCCAGAGCATCGTGAAGTGCGGATCGACCATCTTGTCGCTGCGCGGCAGGTTGAGCCAGATCTGATACAGCTCGAGCGGGTTGGGCGCATCGGCGCTGAGCAGCGGGAACATCTCAGCGTGCTGGATGCCGCCGCCGGCGGTGAGCCACTGCACGTCTCCGGCACTGTATCTGGCCGTAGCGCCCATCGAGTCGGAGTGGTCGAGCATCCCGGACCGCACCACGGTGACGGTTTCGAAGCCGCGATGGGGGTGGCGTGGAAAGCCGGGAATCGTGCGGCCGTGGTACATGCGCCAGTTGTCGCGTCCCTGGAAGTCGCGCCCCAGCTCCCGTCCGTCGAGCGACGCCGCGGGCCCCATCTCGGGGTTGCCTGCCGGGTAGTCGTCGAGGTGGTAGGCGCAGAACAGAAACGGATCGGTGGTCTGCCACGGCGATCCACCCAGCGGTGTGACCGCTTTTACTTGCGCTTGCGTCGTCGCGGTTGGCTCGGTCACCGGCGTGGTGGCGGCCGCCTGGGGTGACGCCTTCGTCTCGATCTTCGTGCAGGCTTGCAGGCCGATCACGCTGCCGGCGGCGAGCAGCTTCAGCGCGGTCCGACGGTGAATGACCTGGCTGCCGACGCGGCCGGGGGACACGTCGGTGAGGATGAGCTTGTTGCCGAGGCGGTCATCGACGAGCCCGAGTCGCTGCCCGACGGCGTCGTGCAGATCCCAGGCCTCGAACACGAGGCGTTCGATGAGCTCGGCGTTCACGGCGAGCGCGATCTCACGGTCTGACGCGCGTCCGAGCTTGGTGTGCAGCGCCTTGAGCTGCGACACGAGGCGCGTCGTTCCAGGCAGGGTGTCGATCGCCGGCACCCCGGGCGGGCCGAGCTCAAGCGACGCGGCGGGCGGGTCATCTTGGGCGTTGAGGACCCACGCGACCCCGCGCCAGACCTCCTCAAACGCCCACTCGAATTCGTCGAACGTCAGATTCTCGGTGGCTTCGTCGAGGTACGACGCGCCACGTGCCAGGGACTGTTCGGCAAGCATCGGCTGCTCCAGCGAGGTTCCGCCCCAGCATATCGACTGCGCGGAAACTCGCCACCAGCAACAGCGGCGGGCGCGCAGGAGACCTGCGCGCCCACGGGCCGATCAGCCCTTGATGAGCTTGTGTGCGGCCGGAATCGCCTTGCCCACGACGTTGGCGAAGTCTTTCCCGGCGATCACCGGAGTCAGCTTTGCGTACTCGCCGGTCAGCTTCGCGCACGAGACCATGAGCTCCACGACATCGGCATCCGTCTTCAGGTCGACGACCATGAACAGCGTGCGTTCCGTGGTGGCCATGTGGACCGTCTCGGGGTGGAAGCGCTCGAGCACGCGTCCGATGACAGGGGCGACCCCGCCAGGGGCACTTTCGAGTTCGGTACCGGCAGGGGCTGGGATTCTCATGCTGACGTGATATTTCATGCAGATTCTCCAGTTTACGAGGCGTAATTGCCGTCTACGACGGGATCGATCTAGGACGAAAAATCGATCCGAGCAACCAGAGAGTTCGGGGTGTAAAGTTACATGGTTACAGTAGGTTGCGCAGGGCGGTCGCCCGCCGTTCATGCCGGCAGCGCGAGTTCGGCGGCCAGCCGATCGACGGAATCCAGCCACCGCCGCAACTCGTCCCCGGTCGCCGGAAGTTCGTAGCTGTGGGCGTGCGTCGCTGCGGAGAGCGCCGACCACGTCCAGGCGACCTCTTTCGCCACGTCCGGTGCGACGAGCGACCGCAACACGATCAGTTGGGAGGCGAATGTCGGGCGCAGAAT
>JBFIHF010000386.1:0-5934 GCA_041601915.1 Bradymonadaceae bacterium | reverse complement strand
TAGTCGGCATGCGGTCCGAACAGGTCGAACACCACGCGCGCCTGTGCGTCGTTGGTGACGCGCCGCGTGTAGGAGGCACCGCCGTGGAAGCCCTCGCGTTGATCGGCTGCCCACACGGTCCCGGCGCCCTGGTCCAGGCGCGCGCTGGCCGCGAGCAGCGCGTCGAAGTCGTGCGCGGCGACGACTTCGCAGGGCTCGCGCGGGACGCCGATGTCGTCCCACACCTGGTCGATGACAGTCTTGTCCTCGAGGTCCTGCCACGCTTGGGGGCGCGCTCCATACTTTCGGCGGTCGCCGACGGGACGGCCATCGTCGAAGATCGTCCCGATCACGCGCGCCGTGCGCTGCGGGTCGAACGCATCGACGCGAGCGCGGGCCTCGGCGGGCAGATCGGCGAGCAACTTCGCGGACAGGCGCACGCTGGACATCATGTCTTGGCCGGCGACGTTGAACACAATTGGATTGGGCGCGAAGTCCTCATCGGGAGCTGGTCCCGCACCGCGCGACGACGCGATGCAGAGTACGGCCTCGGCCCCCAGTTGCTGCAGCCAGTGCGTGGTCCCGCGCGCGCCAGCGAGCACGTCGGTCGCGATGATCCAGCGTTTGCCGCCGTAGACGGCCTCGAGTTGGTCAATCAGATGATGCAGCAAGTCGCTCATGCAATAACTGTCGATCGTCGTCAGCAACCGCGCAAGCTGCGCGTGCGGTTACTGCGATTCGGGCACGCGCCCCGCCGCACCCTTGCGCGCTGCGCGGTGTTCCGATACGACATTGCGCGCTGACCCGCAGGAGTTGCCATGGATCGGAACATTGTCGCCCTCGCCTTCGCTGCTTGCTCGCTGGCCGCGGTGCCAGCCGCAGCGCAGGAGTTCTCACAAGGGGTGCGATCGGCGGGCATGGGCGAGGCGTTTACCGCCGTAGCATCGGGCACGAGCGCGCTGTACCACAACCCCGCGGGAGCCGCGCGAGCGCCGATGTACGCGCTGGACGCCGGGTACGAATACACGCCGACCGGCAACGCGTTGAGCGCCGCGATCGTCGACAGCAAGACGAACCCCAGCATCGCGGCCGGCGTCGGCTACGGCTACTACTTCGGCCGCGGCGACGACAAGGTTCGCGGCCATGACATCCGAGTCGGCCTCGCGCTGCCCGTGATGCCCGATCGCATCTCCGTCGGTATCGGCGGCCACTGGCTGATCGTCAAAGACACCATTACGACGATGGACGACGCCGGTGACCCGGTCCAGACCGACATCGAGCTGATGAACGGCCCGACGATCGACGCCGGGATCATGTTTCGCGCGACGCGTCTGCTGCACTTCGGCGTCGCGGGACGCAACCTCATCGAACAGTGCAAACGCGCCGGCTGTGAGGCGATCGCACCGACGATCATCTCCGGTGGGCTCGCGTTCGGGCTCGAATCCGGGTTGCTGCTCTCCGGCGACGTCGGCGTCGACTTGACCACCGCGCCCGATCCCGCCCCCGACCTTGGGGCCGGCATCGAGTACCTCATCAGCGGCGTCGTGCCGATCCGCGCCGGCTACCAGTACAAAGGCGGCCTGACCCAGCACCTGCTGACGTTCGGCGCCGGCTGGCGCTCGACCGCGGCCGGCGTGGACGTCGGCTACCAGCTCGACCTACAGGACACGTCGAACATGTTCTTCATGGGTTCGTTCTCGATCTACCTGTAACTTTGGCCCACGACCGCTCCACACTCGCTGCGTGGCTGGTGCTACCCTGTCTGCTGACGGCCTGCGACCGCGCGACGCCCACCGCCGCCCCGATCGGGGTGCCGCCCGCCGCGGTGCTGCTGATCTCCGCGCCGACGCTCGCCGACCTGCGGCGCATGTCGACCTACATCGAACCCCTCATCGCCCCGACAGCAGCGGACGAGGCACAGCCGGCGTGGTTCGCCTGCGAGCCGAAGATCTGCGTCCTGCGCCGCGGCGGTCCCACGACCCCGGGCGAGCGCGAGGGCGTATGGTCGGTCGCCGACGGTCCCGGCTCGCTGATGGTCTGGGGCGCCGCCGATCGTCCCACGCTCGACGCCGCGCTGCTACGCTGGCGCAAGGGAAAGCCAGCCCCCGCGGGTTGGGCCGGATTCGCGGAACCGCGCGTGATGCTCGAGCGCTGGAAGCCCACGAAGCCGCGAGCCAAAGAGCTCGTCGAGGCCGCCACGTTCCAGGCGAGCCGGATCGACTTCACGATGAAGGTCTCCGGGGACGTCGTCGACGCCGAGCTGCGCATGCGGCCCACGCCCGGCGAGCCGAGTTTCATCGACGGACTGGGCTCACCGACCGGCCCGCTGCCTGACCTATCGGGCCTCATCGGCGAGTCGCCGCTCACCCTCGCCCGCCTGTCCGCGGACCCCGAGCTCGCCTGGGCGCTGTTTCGCGGCACGCTCGGCGCCGAGCAACGCGGCGAGCTCGACGCGCTGGTCGCCAAGCTTCGCGACGACTTCGCCCTCGACTTCGAGACCCAGGTCCTCGCCGCACTCACCGGCCATGCGGTGATCGTCGTCTACGACCTCGACCCCAAGCACGCGACCCTCTCCGATCTCGTGACGCTGACCACCACATCGGAAGCGATCGTGTTTCCCGTCCGCGACCGCGGCCTGCTCCGCCGCACGATGGGCGCTTGGACGCAGCTCTCCAAAGGCCGCCTGCAACTGCAGAGCACCGGCGACGACGAGGCCGACTGGGTCTGGTTCGAAGACGACGAGATCCGCTGGTCCGCCATCCTCGGCCCCGACACCCTCACGATCGTGGACTCACCCATCGCCCTCGACCACCTCAAGAGCTGGTCGAAAGCGCCCACCCCCCTCACCCCCACACTCACCAAGCGCGGCGTCGACACCCTCCTCACCACCCCAGACCGCTCCGGCGTCTACCTCGACATCGCCGCCCTCCGAGCCGCGCTACCCGCCCTCGCCGCAACCCTCCCACCCGGCATCAAGTCGATCGCCGCATCCGCAGATCCCCACGAAAACGGCGAGCTCGTGCGCATCCGGCTCATCGTCGACCCCTAAGAGAAGAGGGGGCCAGGGAAGGATCTCTTGGGTATGAGCATGAAGCGCCAAGCCCCGGCGCGGCGCGAAGCGCCAAGCCCCGCCGTTCCCTGCGTGGCGCGAAGCGCCACGCTCGCCACTTGCCCGCGGCGGCGAAGCCGCCAATGGGCTCGCCACCTGCCCGCGGCGGCGCAGCCGCCAAGGGCTCCCCCCCGCCCGCGGCGGCGCAGCCGCCAAGGGCTCGCACCCGGCCCGCGGCGGCGAAGCCGCCAAGGGCTCAGTCGACGTACACGACGCCGCGCATCAGGCCGGTGTGGATGCCGCAGAAGTAGGGGTAGTCGCCGCCGAGGGTGAGGGTGACGACGACGGTGTCGTCGCCCACCGCGCCGGCGCCAGCGATGTCGATCGGGCTGTTGGCGTTCTCGGTGGGGCTCACGCCACCGTCCAGCGGATGGTTCGTGAAGTTCCCGTTCCAGGTGACGTTGGTGCCGGCGTCGACGCGGATGCAGACGTTGTTGTGGGCGAGGTCCCACGCGATCAGATCGCTGATGACGACGTCGGCATTGCCCGTCTGGTCGAGCGCGGTAGCGTAGGTGCAGCCGTGAGCTTCCAGTCGGGGCGCGGGCATATCGACGCCGACGTCGACGCCGAGATCCGGTGGGCTCGCCATGTCCGGGGGCACGGCCATGTCAGCTGGCGGCATCGCGCCGTCCGGCAGGTTCATGTCCGTCGGCGTGTTATTGACGCAGGACGCCGCGGCGCCGGTCGTGCACGTGAGTGAGGGCTGCACGAACTGCCCGCCGCTGCAGGTCCACGTGAAGTTCTCGCGCGGCCCACACGGGCACTCCAGCGAGTAGACGCAGGCCAGCCCGTCCGTGGCGCATGCGCCTGCGGACTCGGGCGGTGTCGACGGGCACTCCGCCGGATTGCTATTGATCGGATCGTTGTTGCCCGCGTCGGCGCCGTTGTTCGTCTCTTCAGCGGGGCAAGCGGTCAAGCACAAGACTGCCGCCAGGCAGACTCCCAGTGTCTTCATCATGATGTCCTCCACGTGTGCGGGCATCATACGTCGCGGGAGGCGGCTCAAGAAAACAAAAAGCGCGTCGACCGAAGTCGCCGCGCCAGTTGTCCGAGTCGGAGACGATCTCGGTTACTTGCACGCTCCGCCGCAACCGCCCAGCCCGTCTTTCTCGCTGAGGGTCGGGTGCAGGATGAAGCGTTTGCCGTCCCGAAGGACTTCGACCGCGACCTTCGATCCCGCCGCGGTCGCTGCCACGGTGCGCTTGAGCTGACACGCGTTGGCCATCGCTTTGCCGTCGAACCGCACGATCACGTCGTAGGGCTGGAAGCCAGCGAGTTCCGCCGGACGGCCGTCCTGGAGGCCGAGAACGAGCACACCGCTCTTGGCGTTGACGCCCGCCCACTTCGCGCGCTCCGGCGTCAGGGTCTGAATCTCGACCCCGAGCCAGCCATGGGTGGCGGACTTCGCGGCGTGTACGGTCGCGGCGCTCACGGTCTTCACCGCCGCTGTTCGCGCCACCGGAGTCGTCTTCACGACCGAGGCGCTCTTGGAACACGCCGACTTCTGACATGGGTACATCAGGACGAGGGCGCAGATTGCGAGCGTGCTGAACAACAGCAGCAGCAGGGGGTTACGAGTGATCGTCCGAGGTGTGATGGCCATGTGAGTGTCTCCTGTAAAGGTCTTCCAAGATCATGATGCCAGAAACCCTGACGAGTTGGAACCCCTCGACGCCCACAACAATTTCGGACTTCCCAGTGTTCGGGGGTTTCCCGTATATCATGGCGATCTTGGCTCACGCGGGGTTGCGATGGCGGACTTAATGGACTGGGACGTGCTGCTGACGTTCGAGACGTTCTCACAGTACAAAAACCAGTATGGGCCGCATACGCAGGCGGTCGTCAACTGTTTCGAGACCCTCGACACGATCTCGTGGTTCAGCCACGTCGGCGCCGAGCGCGAGGGCCGCGAGGAGGTCCGCGTCGACACCTGGAGCGACGCGATCGACCCGATCTTCCATAAGCAGGGGACGGTGTTCGACAAGGACGGGCATCTGAACCCGCCGTCCGCCCTGATCGCGGACTTTCGGGAGGCGAAGACCTACAAGAAGTGGATCGCCTCGGCGATCAGCGCAGTTACCGAGTATGCCGACTACGAGCACTACATCCCGAGCTACTTCGAGAAGCCCGAGGCCGACTTCATGCGTCGGTACATCAACAAGTACCTCGCCCACGTGTTGATCGAGATCATCACGGCGGACGAGCATGAGTGCACGTTCTACCGCGAACAGCTGACGTGGTTCGAAGGCGGGCACTTCACCTGTGGCTGGGTCGGCGAGTACCCGGCCGGCGTTCATCGAGTGTTCTGAGATGAAGTTCGAAACGCGGCTCGTGCACGCCGGAGAACCCTTGAGCGGCGGCGCCGTGACGATGCCGATCTTCGCCTCGACGACCTACGTCATGGAGCCGCCCGCTGCGGGTGGCGCGCCGCAGTACGACGAGATCCGGTACAGTCGGCTCAACAACACCCCGAGCCACATCGCGCTGCACACCAAGCTCGCCGCGATCGACGGGGCGGAGGCGGCGCTCGTCACGTCCAGCGGTATGGCCGCGATCACCACGACGTTGATGACGATCGCGGGTCCCGGCGATCACGTGCTCGTGCAGCGAGGCCTGTACGGCGGGACGCTCGCGTTCATCCGCGATCAGTTCAAGCGCTTCGGGATCGCATGGACGGTCGTGGACCCCAACGATCCCGCCGCGTGGGCCGAGGCGATGCGCGACGAGACGGTCGCCTTCTACCTCGAGACGATCGCGAACCCCACGATCGAGGTCGCGAACCTCATCGAGGCGGCGACGTTCTGTCGGGCGCATGCGATCACGTCGATCGTGGACAACACCTTCGC
>JBFIHF010000385.1:0-6019 GCA_041601915.1 Bradymonadaceae bacterium | reverse complement strand
CACTGATCGAAGCACTCGTTCTGATAGCAGATCTCGTTGATCGCGCAGTCGACACCGGCACACGGATCCGGATCCGGGAAACAGAAGTTGTCGAAGCATCGGTTGCCCGACGCGCAATCGGCGTTGACGTTGCACGGCGGCTTACAGGTCCCTTTGGTGCATTGTTGCCCCTGCGGGCATTGCACGCCCTTACATCGGTCGTCATCCCCGTTGAGGCACCGCCCCGAGTTGTAGCACTTCGAGTAGATGCTGCAGTCCAGATCGCTGCCACAGTTCGTGTTTGTGCACGAGCCCGCGAAGCAGAACCGGCCCGGCGGACATGTCACATCCAGGCACGGGTCGGGCTGCAGGGCGCAACGGCCCGGCAGCAGCCCGTTCTCGAAGTAGCAGTACTCGGTCGCGAGGCAGTCGCCATCGGCGAGACACTCGTCGTCGCACTGGCCCGACCAGCAGTCCTGGCCGGCCGGACAGGACAAGTCCGCAGCGCCGTCGTCGACGATGTTGTTGCAGTCGTCGTCGAAATTGTTGCAGGCCTCGACCGACGGTTGAACGTCCGAGCACGCGCCCAGGGTTCCCGCCATGCACATCTCGGTGCCTCCGCTACAGATCCCGATGCCTTCGGTGCCGGCCGGGCCGTAGTAACAGGCGCCGCTGTAGCCGGTGTCCGGGTTTTCACAGACGCCGGTCCCCGCGTTGCAGGAGTCCGTGGTGCAGATGTTTGCGTCGTCGCACGTCGCGCATGAACCGCCAACGATCGTGTAGGTCGGTGAGACGGGCTCGAGGATGTAGTCGCACGCCGTTCCGCTGCAGTAGTAGGTGCGCAGCTCGTACTCATCGCAGGTGCACGAGTTCAGGCCGTCACAGCACGGGCCGGAGACGCCGGTGGCCGTCCAGCCACTCAACGCGGTGCAGTCGGAGCACGGCACGCTCGCGCCACAACTCACGTCGGTACCCGCACAGAGCTGGATGTTGCTGCAGGCCCCTGCCGAACACGTATCTGACGTCAGCGGATCGGCATCATCGCACGTGGGGTCGGCCGTGGACGGGTCGTCGATCGTCGCGTTGCAGTCGTTGTCCAGGCCGTCGCAGACATCCGTTGACCCATACGAGGCGCCGATGCACTCCGGGCCGGGATTCGAGCAGTAGTCGATACCGTCCGAGCACGAACCGATGTTGCGCTTTGACGCCTCGCCGTCCCAGCACGTGGTGTTTCCGGTCGCACTGAACGTGCAGCCGCTGGACGAGGAGAAGCCGGTGCTCGTGCAAGGATCGGAGTCGTCGCAGTGTTCGCAGAAACGGTCGAGATACGGAAAGCTTGGACCGCTGACACTGCTGCAGGAGCCGATGCCGGCGTTCACCACACACTCGTAGTCATAGTGGTACAACCGAATGGTGCCGCATCGGCCCCCATCGGGCTCCGTGCGACTGCTCGTGCCGTAAGACCACTGTTCCGACGGCTCACAGTTCTGTCCGCTGTCCCCGCACCACGCCGTGGTGTTCGGGTAGTTTCTAGGCACCGGAACACAGACCGGCCCTGCACCCAGATCCTGACACGTGCCGTACTTGAGGGGGCCGCAGACCGGTGTTCCGGTCTCGACTTTCAGCCCCAGACCCCACGACACGATATATTGATCCCAAGGGTAGACCCCGTCGTAGTCCACGTAGACGTAACTCGCCTTGGGATCGTTGTAGTAGACGTTGATGCCCAACGTTCCCGAAGTCTCCGTGATTCGCATCAACAAACCACCGCCCGCGAACGAGAAATTCGATGTCGCGGTCCACGTCAGATCGTAGTCGTTGGCCGTCGTGTTGCCATTGGAGCTCGCCGGACTGTTGGCCACGACGGTCACCCAGGGACCGCCGGGTTCCAGTGAACCGTTGCTCAGCGCAGGTGCCAGCTCGATCGTGCCGATGACTGCGGTCGTAGACACGGACAACGCGTCCAGCGACAACCGCGTGTCCCCCGCGATCACATCGAAAGCGGGCATGTTCTGGTACTTCGCGACCGTCTTTCCGGTTCGGCAATCCGGGGAGCCATCTGCGTTTCCGTCGTACGTCGCGTCGAACGGGCATCGCCACGAACCGTAGGAGCCGGTGAAGTTGGTTCGGAAGTAGAACGCCGCCGGATCGCACGCAGTCTCGGGCACACACGGACCGGGGCCCGGCGGGCAGACAAACCCGACCTCTTTGGTACAGGTCGCGCTACATCCGTCACCACCTGCGGCATTCCCATCGTCGCAAGCCTCGGCTCCACGTAGGAAACCGTCCCCGCAGCTCTCCGCTCGACATCGCGCGTCACATCCATCACCCGAGGTCGTGTTCGTGTCGTCGCATGTCTCCAAACCGGCAGTGATCCCGTCCCCGCAAACCGTGCTGCAGATCGAGGGATAGGTCGGGCTAAACCAATAGCTCGTGGCCGTCGGGTTGGTGCATGCCCACCCACTTTCGATCGTACAGGTCGCCGAACATCCGTCGCCACCCACGGTGTTGTAGTCGTCGCAGGCCTCGGTGCCGTTGAGGATGCCGTCCCCGCAGGTCAGCACACGCTTGCAGTCCGCGCTGCACGTCGCGGCGTTGTCACAGACCTCACCGGCCTCCACGATCATGTTCCCGCAGGTGAAGGTCGGGGAGCAGACCGAGGGCGTGCCCATGCATGTGTACTCGGTCTCCACGAGACAGTTGTAGTCACAGCCGTCGCCCGATTCGCGGTTTCCGTCGTCGCAGACTTCGCCGGCCTTGTTGACGAGCCCGTCGCCGCAGTGCTCGATGATGCACAGCTCGTTACAGCCATCGTTGGGCGCGAGGTTTCCGTCCTCGCACTCCTCGCGGAACGGGTCAAAGATCGCGTCGCCACAACCGGCCGGTGCCCCCGCGGTGCAGACGCCGCCCGGCGCGCTGCAACTCGACCCGCCGTACAGGCTACTGACTTCTGCGGGTGTCAGCTGCGCATCAAAGACGTAGATGTCGTCCATTCGCCCGTCGAAGAAGTCCTCCACGGGCGCCGAGCTGCCTGCCACCGCGCCGATCGTGCTCGCGCCGAACACGAACGGTTGCGTGTTGCCCACGAGGCTTCCCACGTAGGGGTTGACCGCGACCTGCGCGCCGTTCACGTACAGGACCATCCCACTGGGGCCCCAACTGGCTGCCACGTGGTACCAGGAGTTGACCACGACCGCGCCGGCCGTGCGCGCGTACTGACTTCCGCCCCGGCACAGATCTTCGCCGGCCGTGGCGTTGAACACACACGCACCGCCCGCGCACTGCGCAGGCAGGGTGCACGGCGTGGAGTCGTTCTGCAGCCCGTTCAGCGGCTTCTGCAGCCGAAACGTCAGCCGGTGAGTTCCCTCTTCGATGAACACGCTGAGGTGGCTACCGTCGTCGTCGAGGTTGTTGTGGTCCTTGCTGAATAGCCCCGACGCGGGAGGTCCCGCCGGCAGCGTGTCAGCGCGGAACCAGAATGACACCGTTCCCGCAGCGAGCTCCAGATCGACGTCGTGCGGCAGCAACACGTGGTCGTCGACCCCGTCAAAGCTCACCGCGCTCCCGGTCTTGTTCGGCACCGCCCCCGTCGCACCGAGGGTCGCGCCGGAGTAGCTGCCGTGGAGGGTCCGAATCGAATCGGTCGCCGTGGCGCCCGACACCTCATTCAGCGTCCAGCGGTGGATCGGGCTCAACGACGCCGGGTCGACGGTCGTCGGGCAGTTGAAACCGAACTCGATGCGGCAGCTCGAATTGCACCCGTCACCGGCGGTGGCGTTGCCGTCATCACAGTTTTCGGCGCAATCGATGACACTGTCGCCGCATATCGCGGCGGCCGTCGATGGGGTCCCCAACCACAGGGAGGCGAAGCAGAACAGCACGAGTGCAAGTCGTGCCGGCCCGACAAGTGGGAGCTGACGCACGTGGTACCTAGATTGTGTTGAAGTTGCTTAGTTCAAGAGTACTTTGGCCGGCCCTGCGAAGCAACCCGATCACGCGCGGTGGACTTCCGTCCGAGGTTGAGTCAAGCTCTGCACACGAGCCCCCTTTGGACGAACGACTATGTTGCGCATCATTGCTGCGTGCCTGATCGCGATGTTTTCGGCTTGCGGAACCTCCTCGGACCCGCCGCCAGAGCCCGCGCCCTCACCGTACTCGTTTGTCCTGCAGGGACCCGACGATTCGGAGCCCGCCGCGTTCGCCACCAACGATCCGCAGCACCTGCGCCTGCGCCTCACACCGGCTGGCTTTGTGCTCCAACCGATCATGGCGAGTGAGGATTGGTCACTCACCGTGATCACCGAGGCGATCGGGCGTCAGGACGCCCCGCTCGAGCTCACCCCCGTCAAACTCCACGCGACGCTCCATCGCACCGATGCCCGACGCCCCGCCTTCACGGAGCGTTTCGAAAACCTTGCCGCGGGTGTCAAACACAGCTGGTCGATCGCCGAGCGTCCCGATGGCCTCGGCGCCCTCGAGGTCCGCGTGCGATTCGACGGGCTGCGCGTGCGAGAGGGCGAGCGTGGGATCGAGTTGTTACAGGGGGCGCGCACGCGGCTCACGTACAACGATCTGCGCGTCGTCGACGCCAGGGGGACCGAGATCGAGGCGTCGATGCGCGTGACCTCGGACTGGTCCGTCCGCATTGTGATCAACGATCAGAAGGCCGTGTATCCGCTGCTCATCGATCCGACCCTCGCGCGCCTGTCGCAGGCCGGTCCCTCCGACGGCGTGACCAACGACCGCTTCGGCGCTGCCGTCGCGATCGCGGGTAGTGTCGCCGCGATCGGCGCGCCCGCACACGGGACCGGCGGAGCGGTGTACGTCTTCCGTCGCAACATGGCTGGCGCGTGGACCCAGAGTGGCAAACTCACCCCCGCCGACCCCGCCGCCGGTGCTCAGTTTGGCGCATCCGTCGCGCTTCGCGCCGGCGTGCTGCTTGTCGGTGCGCCGGGCGACGACACCGTCGCCGCGGACGCCGGTGCGGCATACGTGTTTGCCGACAACGGCGGGTCGTTCTCGCAAACCACAAAGCTCACGTCCGGGGCGACCGGTCCCTCCGCTGCACTCGGCACCGCGACGGCGCTCACCGTCGACGACTTCAGTGATCCGCAGATCACCACGGTCATCGCGATCCTCGGCGCGCCCGGACTCAGCCTGCTCGCCGCCAGCCAGGGCGGTGCGGTCTTGTTTAGCGAGCAACAGGGCGGATGGGCCGAACAACCGCTCGTCTTCAGCCCCGCTCCGGTCGCCAACGCGAGGTTTGGACGGGCGTTAGGAACCGACGAGGCGAACGCCGAGATTTTTGTCGGCGAGCCCGGCACGGGAACCGGGGCGGTGCATCGCTACCGGCTGGAGCCCAGTCCGCAACAGGTCGGCTTTCTCAATCCCGCGTTCGCCAGCACCATCCGAACCACCGCCGGTGCATCTGGCGACGAGTATGGAGCATCGATGCACTTCTTCGGCGGGGTGCTCGCCATCGGAGCGCCCAAACACAGCACCTCGGGCGCGATCTTTCGCCACGCGCGAAGCACCGGAGGCGCCAACGCGTTTGGGCTCGTCAATCGCGTCATCGACCCGGGTGCGGCCGCGAACGCCCGCTTCGGCGAGAGCGTGCACAACGCGGGCGGGTTGCTCGTCGTCGGCGCGCCCGCCGCGGGAACCGGCACGGTGTCGTTCATCGGTGAGGCGGAGGGCCCCGGTGGTTGGGGAGTGATCAGCCGTTTCGGTTCGCCAACCGGCCAGGCCGGCGATCGCTTCGGCGCCGCCGTCTCCATGTCGTCGTCGCTCGTCGTCGGCGCGCCCAACGAGGCCGGCACCGGCCAGATCCACTTCTACAACCTCGGTGGCGAGCTCGTCGCGGCCAACGACTCCTACTCGGTCGAAGCGAACCAGACCCTGATCATCACCTCGCCCGGCGTGCTCGCCAACGACGTCGATCCGGCGGGCGGGACGCTGACGGCCGCCGTCGCGACGCAACCTGCCGTCGGTCTGCTCAGCTTTCAGCCATCCGGCGCCTTCAGTTACGTCCCCAATGGTG
>JBFIHF010000384.1:0-6026 GCA_041601915.1 Bradymonadaceae bacterium | reverse complement strand
TGTGGCTCGCCACACAGCACCGTACCCGCCTTCGCCGAGGGGCGAATCGAGGCGGTAGCGCGCCTCGACGATCATGTTCTCTGTCAGATGCCAGCCCACGCCGCAGTGTCGCACGGCCGGATGCCGTTCCGCCATCGCTACGGCGAGGCATCCCGCGGACTGCGTTCGGCCTGTTACTCGTCGCCGGTCGGGACTCGCGCGAGCACCGTCGCCGCATCGTCGGCGTTGAACTCGCGCGCCGGTGGAGATGTCATCGCGGCCTCACGTTCCAGCGCGCATTTCAGGCTCCAGATGCTGATCGCATCCTCGGGGGTGGGTGGCGTCGATTGCTCGATGTTGGCGGCGAGTATCCACATGAAATCGCCGGCGACGGCATCGCAGAGCGCCTCGGCGTGCTGGGGCCGATCGACGCGGTCCGACGCCCGAATCAAGGCGACCATCCGCGGCCCGATCACGTGATGGTAGTGGCCTTCGACGATGCAGCCGATGTTGACGGCGAGCTCCCGGGCCAAAAACTCGGCCTCGAAGAGCTCGGCCTGCTCGAGCACCTCGGCGAAGCGCACGGCGAGGTGGCCGAGCCCCACGCCATCGAGCCAGTCTTTGGCGTTCACCGCGTCGCCAGGATAGGACCCGATTCGACCGCGCAAGATGTCGCGCTGATCGCGGAACGCCTGCATCAGTCCGTCCACCTCGTCGGTCGCGAATGACGAGCCGTGTTCCATGGCTTCGACGGCCTCTTTCACCGCGTCGAACTCGAGGTTCTGACCGGTGAGTTGTTGCTTCAAGCGTTGCAGCCAGCTCATGGTTTCCTTTTGGTCGTTCCGCGGTCGCGAATCAGACCGCAAACTTCGCGACGGCTCAAGTCGGAAGACCTCCAAGATCGGACAAGTGTTGCTCCACGCCGGCGGCCGCTGTGGGTCGCTGCGGCGCTCAATCCCGCGATTCGGTAGTCATTTCGTCCAACTTTGTCGCTCCGGCATGTGCGCTGCAGGCGGGCGAGATCCCCTTATGACGAGAGCGAACATGTACCCTCGAATCTGTTGCCTGCTCTTCTTCGGCGTCGTTAGCGCATGTGGCGAGACAGCGACCCCCGACGGTTTTCAGCTCGGGTTCCGAAGCACGGCAGACGAGGCCACCACGGTCGATATCCCAGCGCGCATCGGGCTGCTCCCGGGGTCGACGTTCAACTTCTACCGTCCGTCGCGCGGTGCGATGCGCGACGGCATCAGCAGCGATGTGTCTGTGGTCGAAGTCCGGGCCGCCAGCGTCGAATCGGTCGTCGTCGAGGCAAAGACCGTGGGCGACGCCACACTGACGTTGCGTTTGGAGCGCGACGTGCGCGAGTGGAACGAAGCGCTGCAAGACTACGAGGTCGTGGGGAGCGAGGCCGTTGAGGCGACGACGCTGATCGGTGTTCGCCACCCCACCCACATACGCTTTGAGGGCCCGCCGCCGCCCTGGTTCATCACATCGTCGAGCGCGACGATTGGGTACCAGCTCTCCGACGGCGACTGGGACCTCCTGGGAATCAGTCCTTCGCTCTGGCGCTCGAGAACCGTGGACATCGAGGACCGCGTGGATGGTCAATGGCGCGAGATTCGACTCAGCGCCGGGCGCGGCGACCATGTGCTCGAAACGCAGGTTCCGGGCTACGAGCAGGTTGAGCTGCGCCGCGGGGACCGCGACGAAATCGACGGAGTGGAGCTGGACGTGACAACCGCCGAACTCGTTGTGGGACAACTCGCCCTGGTGCGGGGGTATGTGCTCGCGGGCGCGTTTCGGTCACTGGAGTTGGCTCCCGACGTCACCGCCGGGCCGCCGGAGGTCTGCGACGGCGGAGGCGACGACGATGACTTTGGCCCGACGCTCTGGCTGCACTTCGTTGGGCCGGGCGACTGCGTGATTCGCGGCGATTTCGAGGGACGGCGCCTGACCGAGGAAACGTTGTCGGTGACCGTCGCGAACTAGCTACTGATCGGCGGATAGTAACGATGGGCGCCAGATCTCGATGGAGCGCGTGGTCGATGAACTGGCAGCCTCCGGGCTCGGTTGGGACTAGTCAGGCTGCGGCCCAACCTGCGACCGGTCCCCTTGATCAAGCCTGGGCTGTTGCGGTTGTGCTCGCCATTCTTGGCTTCGTGACACTTTGCCGGTGATATCGGTGATCCCGAGCCATTGCTGCGGCATCGCATGGCACGAGTACCGCGAGGAAGAGCACGTTGCGATCCACGAAGGTCTGCATCAGAGCTCCGCGGCGTCAGCCGAGTCTCACTCGTCGCCCGCAGTTTTTTCCTTGGACTTCTGAATGCTGTTCCACTTCTTGTTCGCGCGATGGGCTGCGCTTTCGGCCGCCTCCTTGGTCCCATAGTAACCGGTTTGCGACTCTCCACCATCTTTGGAGACGATGTAGCCGCCGTCCTTTTCGAGAACTTCGTAAGGACCGTCAGCCGCGAATGCCATGGCTGGAACCAAAAACGCGACAAAGATCAGTAATGTGAGAATTCGCTTCATCTCTCCCTCCGTTTGGTAACTGTGTACTCAGGCTCGCCGCAATGCTGGCTGAATGCAAGCGTGACAGTCAGTGCCCAGCCGATCGAACCAGTGCTGAACGCACATCTTTTCAGGAGTGGCTCATCGTCGTTGTTGCCGCAGCCGACCATCAATGCGACGGCCAGCATGATGACTCCCCCATCTGAGGGACCGCCACAGTCGGTGCAGGTGTAGGTCCCCACCCACGTGCCCGCGATGTGGTGCGGCGGCTCGCTCATGCAGGGGCGTCGACCTCGACTTCCGCAGCGGCGGCGAGCGTCACCTGCACGTCGACCGATGCCTCCAGTTCGAGGCATGCGCTGAAGGCGCCACCGATCGGGAGGGGGCCGTCGAGCAGGGCAGCGCTCTGGCCCGTATCCACGCCGGTCTTCGAGCTGAAGTCGGACGACTGACCCGGCACCGTAAGGTCCACAACTTGCGCGTCGCTGTCGCATGCGGCCATGCCGTCGGTGCCTTCGACGACGCCGAAGCGGATGCTGATCGTGGGGTTCGGCGAGTACCGCCGTTCGTTCGAGTGAGGGTGTTCGACGCGCCGTTCGTCGCGTTGTTGCCGCCGGAGCCTGCGGAATCCCCGCAGCCGAAGAGCAGTGGCGCCACCATCATGACCGTCCAATTCCGATGAGGGAGCGAGGCATCGGAAAATGTCACCCGCCGGCCGGTCGTCGCGAAGCGGACGACGAAAAAGTGCTCACCGACGTTCCCGCCGCTTAATGTTTTGCTGACTCCGCCACGCCGCGCGGTTGCACACGGCTCGCCGCGCGGCCAAGATGGCCCAATGCAGACTGAGATGTTGCGTCAGATGTCCGTCACCGAGCTCCGCGAGGTCTTCCGCAACGGCGTGTCGTTCAACCCGTCCCGGTTGGAAGATACCGAGTACGTCGGGGTCTCGCTTGGGCTTCCGTCGGTCGTCGAGAGGCTCAGTTGGACGACCTTCATGAAGGTGTTTCATCGCGACGGAGACATCGTGCGCGGCTGGAACGTGCGCCTGCGCCAGACTGGCATCGATGGCGCGGTCGAACCGCTGCTGAGGTCGGGAGTGCCCCACACGTTCGGCCACTTTCTGGTGCGCCGCTCGAACACCGGCGAGCGACGCTCGCACTCGCCGTCGACGGTATTGCTGGATTACACGGCATTCCTGCAATCCCCGGCCCTCATGCTGATGCGAGACCCGCTCGTCAGTCTCGACGGCGGCCTTGGGGATCGGCTCCTCGGATTCAGCTACGTCGCGCTTGGGTGTACGACTGTGCGCACACCGAGCTTCTTCGTGCTGCAGCGGCACCGTGACATGGTCTGACGCGATGTCGGGAATCCGGACGCGGTAGAAAGTCCGACGATCTCCTCTACGTGAAGACGATCTGGCGGCCCGCCGGTGACGACCAACGTCGGATCGCCGAGACCACAGCATTGGCCCGGAATCGACGCCGAACGCTTCACCCTCGCGTATTCTCGAACACGAAAAAGCCCACCTCGAAAGGTGGGCTTTTTCATGATCGGGGCGACAGGATTTGAACCTGCGACCCCTTGCACCCCATGCAAGTGCGCTACCAGGCTGCGCCACGCCCCGATGTCCGCTTTGGAAGCGGGCGCTGTAAGTATCAGAGTCGCTGAGGACGGTCAACCGAGACGCGCGGGGGAGGGTGGATGTTGGCGGCGGTGCGCCAGCGCGCTTGGTGGGTGGCGCGCCCGGGCGCATGCTACGGTGGGGGCCAACGCGGTGGCGACCGAATGACCGAATACGACGACGACCAGATCGACCGCATCCTGCTCGAAGGGCAGTTCGTCTTCACGGACGCCGAGCTCTGCGAAAAGTGGGGCATCACGGCCTATCGACTGCGGAAGTGGCGCAAGGAACGTCCCTGTCGCTGGACGCTGGAAGACTGCCTGATCGCGGCGATCTATCAGGGCGAGTGGCACGAGCCGGCCAGCTTTGTGGAGTACCTCGACTGGCGCAACCACGCCGTGTACACGCCCGACGAGATCGAGGAGATGTTCCAGAACCTGCTCGCCGCGGGGGACGTCGAGACGGACGGCGGGCGGTATCGGTACGTGCAGCGGGCACCGCCGTACATCTTCGGTCCGCCGGCGCCGGCCGTTCGCCGCCTGGGGGAGGCCGACACGGGCAACGTGGAACAGTTCCTCCAGCAGACCCCGACGACGACGATGTTCTTGCGGTCGAACTTGCGGGCCGCAGGAATGACGGATCGACCGACGGAGCGCTTTGAGGGCGCCTACGTGGGCGTGTTCGAGCGCGGAATGCTGACCGGCGTCGTGGGACACTTCTGGAACGGGATGCTTCTGATGCAGTCGTCGGGCTCGGTGGCCCGCGCCGCGCGGTTCGCGGTGGAGACGACCGGCCTGTCGATCACCGGGATGTCCGGCGAGTTCGCACAGGTCGAGCGGCTCGCCGCGGAGCTCGGGCTCGCGGGAGCTGCGCGCCAGCTCGATGCGCGCGAGGTCCTGTACGAACTTCCCCTCGCGGACCTCGTCGTGCCGACACTGCTGGCGCGCGACGACGTGACGTGTCGTCCACCGCGGCTCGACGAGCTCGAGGTCGTATGCGCGTGGCGTCGCGACTACCAGGCCGAGTCGCTGAACGATACGACGTCGCCGGTCGAGGACTCAATGCGCCGCAGCATCGAGGATGGATCGATGCGGGTGCTCGAGGTGGACGGGGAGCTGGTCGCGATGACGGCGTTCAACGCCGCGCTCCCGGACATGGTCCAGGTCGGGGGCGTCTGGACACCGCCCGCGCTGCGGGGCCGCGGTTTCGCCCGTGCCGTGGTCGCAGGCCACTTGCGGGACGCTCGCGACGGCGGCGTTCAGACCGCGATTCTGTTCACGGCGCAGAACAACGAGCCCGCGCAGCGCGCCTACGCAGCGCTCGGCTTTCGCAAGGTCGGCGATTACGGTCTGCTGCTCTTTGGAAGCCCCGTAACGTTGGCCCTCGTCTGACCTCACCGGGCGGGCGGCGGCGGCGGCGTACTCGAACCGGAGGTCGTGAATACATTGCCGGAAATTAGGCGTCGAGGTTCGTCGTAGGCGCCGGAGGGGGGATTCGAGAGAAGAACGGTCTGCGAACCGGAGGAACCATGAGACTCACGAGGTCACTGGCGCTGTTCTTCGCCGTCGTCGCGGTTGCGTGCGTCGACAACACGGAGAACGGGCGGACGAACAACGGAACGACGAACAACGGGACGACAACCAACAACGGCACGACGACGAACAACGGCACGGTCAACAACGGGACGAACAACGGGACGATACCGCCGGAACAGATGTTCCGGGTCACGGTCGAGAATCTGTCCGACCGCGCCGGCGACCGGACCGCGCTGTCGCCGCTGGTGTGGGTGCTGGGGTCGGCGCCCATCGTGAGTGCGGGCGCACAGCCGGTGGGCCTCGAGGCGCTGGCCGAAGACGGACTTCCGGACGAGTTTGCGGCGACGCTGGCCGCACGGCCCGATGTCGAGCAGTTCGGG
>JBFIHF010000383.1:0-6032 GCA_041601915.1 Bradymonadaceae bacterium | reverse complement strand
TCGCACGGCACGACGCGGCCGCGTGGTGGTGTTTGTGGAGTTGAACGGAGGCAACGACGGCCTGAACACCGTCGTGCCGTACACGGACCCGCTGTACCGCGCGTTGCGACCGTCCCTCGGGATCGGCTCGAAGGAGGTTCTCGCGCTCGATGGCGACACGGGGCTTCATCCAAGCCTCAAGCGCACCGCGAAGATATGGGAGTCCGGAGAAATGGCGATTCTCGAGGGTCTCGGCTACCCCGACCCCAATCGCTCGCACTTTCGGTCCATCGAGATCTGGGAGTCCGGCTCGAGCGCGGAGCAGTACGTGCGGGATGGATGGGTCGCGCGCGTCACTCCGCCGGACAAGCTGTCGGGCTACACGCCAGCGGGCCTGACCGTCGGCGGCGGGGGTGAAGGCCCTCTGGCGGGCGCACGCTCCCTGGAGCTCGAGGAGCCCGAGCGCCTGTTCAAGATGACCCGTCGCTTGACGCGTCACACGTCGCCGTCCACCAACCCGGCGCTCCAGCACGTCTTGCAGACGCAACGCGAGCTGCTCGACGCGGCCGACACCCTCGGCCAGCACATCGAACGCGCACCGAAATTCGACGGTCAATTTGGCAAGAACCGGCAGTTGCGCCCGCTAGAACTCGCCGCGGAGGTGATCGCATCGGGGATGCCGCTGCTGGCGGTGAAGATCCGGCTGCCGGGATTCGACACCCACGTCAACCAGGCGCGCCCGCATGCGCGCCTGCTCGAAACGCTCGATGCGGGGCTCGGCGGATTTCGCGACGCGATGAAGTCGGCCGGCATCTGGGACGACGTTCTGGTCGTGACGTATTCGGAGTTCGGTCGACGGCCGCGCGAGAATGGTGGCGGGGGGACGGACCACGGCACGGCGGCGCCCCATCTGGTGATGGGCGGGGCCGTCAAGGGCGGACGCTACGGGGCTCGGCCGGCCCTCGATGCCCTCGATGACAACGGAGATCTGCGGTTCACGACGGACTTCCGACGGCTGTATCGGACCGTCGCTACGGACTGGTGGGGGTTCGACGCCAGCCCCTTCGCGGACTTCCGGCCGCTCGGCTTTGTGTGAATTTCGTCCAAGAATCGGAATAGGTTTCTTGAACGCGAAGTTGGAATGCTGCACCGTAATTGGTGGGTCCCCGGCAGGTGCGGCACCTGTCCCGGTCCAGTAGCCTTGGGTGGCTGCGAAACCTACGTGCCGTTAAAAGGAGGTGATCAATGCAAAGTATCTGTATCGAACCGACGCAATGGGAAAAGTCCAAAGTCGAGGGTGATCACTGCTGAGCCTCCTTGCTCCGCTCGAGGGCGGAGAACAGGGCACGTTGTGCTTTACGAGGTGAGTAGCCCTCACTAGAAACCCAGACCTTTCCCGACCGCGTGGCGACGGCTTAGTCGGACCGTCCTTGACCCTCGAGCAGCCACGCGGCTTTTTTTTGCCCGCCACAATCTGATCCTCGCGGACCACACCGCGGCCCCCCCGGGTTGGTGCCACCGAATCGACCCTCGACAAACACCGCGTCACGCCGGATCCTCGGGCGGTTACCCTTTGAGAGGATCAATCATGGCAAGGAATCTACTCGCAGTGCTCATCGCGGTGCTGGTCTCGGCGCTCTGTGCTCCGGCAGGTGCGCAAGGCAAAGCCAAGCCAGACGTGGCGGAAAAGCCCGCCAAAGACGGCAAAGACGACAAGGCCAACAAGGGTAAGAAAGGCAAGTCCGCCGAGAAGGGCAAGTCCGGCGAGAAGGGCAAGTCCGGCGAGAAGGGCAAGCCCGACGAGAAGGGCAAGCCCGACGACAAGGGCAAGTCCGGCGACAAAGGTAAGTCCGGCGAGCATGGCAATGCCGGCGAGCAGGGCAAGACCAACAACGGCCATGGACACGAACACGGGGCGACGAACGAGGGGGAGGCGCCCGACAAAGCCAAGCAAATCGCCGATGAGGAGCGCAAGCACCTCAAGCGTTTGGCCAAGATCCAGCGCCTCGCCGAACTGGGCGCGGAGAAGAAAGACGACACGAAACTGCTGGAGAAGGCGAAGATGCTGCGCGACAAAGAGAATGCGCGGCATGACCGGGCGATGAAGCGTCTCGCGGCCGCCGGCGATGCCCCGGCCAAGAAGGACGGGGCCGAAGAGGCCAAAGACGACGGCAAGAAGCCGGAGAGCATGCCTGCGAAAGCGAACGACAAAGCCAAAGACAAAGGTGGTGCCAAATGACGACCGCAAAGTGGATCATCGCCTCGATCGTGTGCGCCGGTAGCCTTACGGCATGCAAACCGAAGGCGCCCGAAGGCTCGACGACGGGCACGACCGCGGCCCAGGTGACCGCGCCGGCCGAGGTGGTCGTGACGACCGAGATTCCTGACGACTTGCGTGTCGAGGCGTCCGCGGAGATCACCGCCGCCAACGCCGACGAAGCGGCCGCGAAACTCGAGGCCGAGATCGACGCCGATCTCTGAGAGGTTTCCGATGGATCAGCTCGCAGTGTTGCGCACGGCCTGGAAGAAGCTGTCGTCGGTGCCTGGCGGCGCGCGGCTGTTCGGCAAGATCGTGGGGCGCGCGGCGCCCTACACGGGCACCATTGATCCCGAGATCGTGGAGCTACGACCCGGCTACGCCAAAGTGCTCATGCGCGATCGCTCCCGGGTGCGCAACCACCTGAACTCGATCCACGCCGTGGCGCTGATGAACCTCGCCGAGGCGTGCTCGGGGCTCGCGTTCTCGATCAGTCTTCCTCAGCGGACGCGCGGCATTCTGACCGGGTTGTCGATCGAGTACTTTAAGAAAGCTCGGGGCACTCTGACGGCGGAGTGTTACTCGGTGATTCCCCAGACCAACGAGCGCGCGGAGCACACGATCGAGGTCGTGACGCGCGACGATTCGGGGGCCGTCGTCACGCGCGCGCACGCGAAGTGGCTCGTCGGTCCGCTCCCGTGATCGATCGGCTCGCAGCCCCACCACTGCCGCGCTGGCTGGAGCGGATGGTGCCGTTCGAGCGCTACGCGCTGCCCGTTGAGAATCACGCCGTGCACGTGATGGAGCGTGGTCAAGGCCCTCGCACGGTGCTGTGCATTCACGGCAACCCGACCTGGGGCTTTCTGTACCGCCAGATCGCGACTCGCCTGGACCCGACCCGGTATCGGGTGGTGATGCCAGACCTCATCGGACTGGGGTGGTCGACGCGTCCGCAGCACGCCGAGGCGCACACGCTGGAGAACCACGGGCGTTGGCTGGGCAAGGTGATCGAGGGGTTAGAGCTCGAGGACTACATTCTGGTCGTGCAGGACTGGGGCGGCGTGATTGGGTTGCTCGGCGCGGAGCGCGCGGCGCCGCCGGCCGGCATCGTGCTGCTGAACACCGTCGTCGGCCCGCCGCGCGCGGGCTTCAAGCCGACCGCGTTTCACGCGTTCGCCCGGATGCCCGTCGTGAGCGAGGTCGTGTTTCGCGTCGCGGGCTTCCCACAATCGATGTTGGGGATCGCCCAGGGCGACAGTCGCTCGATGAAGGGGGCCGTCGGACGGGCGTACCGGGCGCCACTGCGGGGACTGGGCCGCAACGCCGCACCACTGGCGCTGGCGCGCATGGTCCCGAATTCGGCGGAGCACCCCTCGATCCCGCTGATGCAAGCCTCGCAGGACTTCATCACCGGTTTCGGCGGGCCGATCGCGGGCGTGTGGGGCGAGAGCGACCCCGTGCTCGGCACAGTCGGGAGCTGGATCGAGAAGCTGCTTCCGCAGATTCGCATGGTGCACACGAACGCCGGACACTTCCTGCAGGAAGAAGTGCCCGGGCCGATCGCGGATGCGGTCGAGTGGGTGGATCGACAGTTGACCTGAGCACTTCAGTCTCGAACGAAAATCCACGCGGCGCACACACGGACTGCACAAGCCGCCGGTAGGGTCGTCCGATACCCATCGGAGGACTCATGAATGCTCGCGTTTCACCGATCTACGTCGCCGCCGCGATCGCTCTCAGCAGCTGCGGTGACGCGCAGCCCACAGTCCCGAGCCAACTCGCGCCCGCGCCGTCGGAACCCGTGCATCGAGTGACCGACCCGGTGCTCGCGGACTCGACGTTCGGAATCTCCGCCGCGTCGCGCCCTGCACCCATTGAGGTCATCCAGGAGAAGCGGCAGATCCGACACCGACGGCGCGCTCCGAAGAAGCGTGGGAGCGCCGTCTCGCTCGAAATCATCCGCGGTGATGACGGGCCGGATGCTGCGCACCGGGCCCTCGCCGCTGACCCATCGCTCGCGCGCCGAGCGGGTCAGCTCACCGCGGGAGAGTGGCGCGATGTGGAACACTGGGACCACTGGCTAGAACTCGCGACGCCAAGCATGTCGATCTCGGCGGACAACTTCTCGCCGCATGTTACGTCGTGGGGGATCCAGACGCCGCGGATCTATCCGGTCGTGATCGACGACGCCGATGGTGGTGCGGTCTGCGATGCCGAAGTCGAGCTGCGCCATGAGACCACCGGCCGGACGATCTGGCGTGCGCGCACGGACAACCGAGGACGCGCCTGGCTGTTTGACGGGCTCGGCGCGCAAGCGACCGACGGACGCTTGCTCGTGACCGCCACAGCCGGCGGAAACCGCGCCGCTGGGCCGGCCTCGGAGATCGGTCGAGCGACGCGGCTGGAGCTTGCGGGGACGGGGCCCGCGAACGTTGCCGACGTGATGTTCGTCGTGGACACCACGTCGTCGATGGCCGACGAACTCGAGTATCTGCAGAATGAACTCCAAGACGTGCTGAAGAGCGTCGAGGCCGACCATCGCGGGCTGCGGCTGCGCTCCAGCGTGAACTTCTACCGGGACCACGGCGACGAGTACCTCGTGCGTCCGTACCCGTTTACGTCCGACCTTGCGCGGACGAGGGCCCAGCTCAGTGAGCAGTCGGCGCACGGCGGGGGCGATGAACCGGAGGCCGTCGACGAGGCGCTCGCCGATGCCATCCGGCACCACGCGTGGTCGAAGCACGCCCGAGCGCGCCTGCTGTTCTTGGTCCTCGACGCCCCACCGCACGGGGCCGCGGCGCTGCGGATGCGTCAGCTGTTCGAAGAAGCCGCGGCCCAGGGGATCCGGATCGTTCCGGTCGTCGGTAGCGGGCTGCGCAAGTCGGGCGAGTACCTGATGCGCGCGGCCGCAGTCGCCACGGGAGGGACGTACGTCTTTCTCACCGACGACAGCGGCATCGGGAATGCGCACGCGAAACCGACCGCGGGGCCGCATGACGCCGGCTACCTGAACGACCTGCTCCGCAAGCTGATCGGCGAGTGGGTGCGCTAGAAGGTCCCGCCAAGGACCAACGCCGGCGGTCCGTTTGCGCGCGGGGCCAACGTCACATGCAGCGAGCCTTTGCCCTCGGTGGGCTCGCGCAGACGCGGCTTCGCGGCGAGGTGGAACGTCAGCATCGAGCCGATGAACGACGCGCTGAAGGCCGCACCCATTGTTGCCCCCGGATTTTCGGAGAGCAGGGCGACTGGGAGTCCTACGACAAGACCGGCTCCGGCTCCCACCGCGATCGACCACCAGGGCCCGTTGCCGCCGACCAGCCGACCGACGAGGGTCGTCGTGGCCGGGATCACCGCCTGCCCGATCGTGAAGCCAACGCTGAACGTGTGCGCCGGGAAGTCGGACGTCTCGAACTTGTACCCGCCGAGGGCGCTGTACCCGGCGCCGGCGTACACCGACGCGAGGACGGCGGGGACGAACATCAGTCCGGCGCCGAGTGTCTGGGCGCCGATCGTGATGGGGTCCCAGGCGCGCGACCGCGGAGCAATGAGGCTGCGCGGTGGCGCCCGGTCGAGTTCGTGGCAGCGGAGCACCTCGCGGCCCTGTTGGCCGTCCCACATCTTCTCGCATTCCATTTCGACGGGGGGTTTCGCCGTCGCGAGCGACGGTGCAAGTACAGCGAGGACAACAACCAGTGCTTTGAGGACCTTCATCGCAAATCTCCTTAGCCATCCATTGTCAGAACAAACCCGGGCAGATAGCAGGATGCAGGCCAACGCGATGGAGGCCGACTTTCGC
>JBFIHF010000382.1:0-6048 GCA_041601915.1 Bradymonadaceae bacterium | reverse complement strand
TTGAAGATGTTCAGGATCTCCTCGGTCGGGGTGAACCGGAAGCTGCCGTCGTGGGTGCGACGGGTCAGGAACAGGGTCGAGTCGGGGTACACGGGATTGGGTGCGGACATGGCGCCTCCTTGAGGAGACGTAATCGGCCCTAAGTCGCGAACGTTGCAGAATTCGTGGGGTGGCTCGCCGCTCAGCCTTTGGTGGCGGGGCGAGCGTGGGTCGGATGGCCGGCGCGCTTGTCGCTTTCAGCTCGCGGCGAGGTCCGCCCGCAGTTGGGTTGCGAACTCGGAGGCACTGATGCCGTCGAGGATATCGGCGAGCGCTTCGATCGTCGCGACGCGTTGTGCGCCGCGCTGGCGCTGTATCACAAGCGCGCCCATGTCGTAGATTCGTTCGGCGACGCGCAGGTTGGCACCGCCCTTGTTCTCCCGGAACGCGCGCAGTCGCCTCAGCGCTTCCTGAAGCACATGCGCGTTGCCGTCGAGCCTCGCCAGCAGGGCTTCCCCGGCGAGCGCGAAAATCAGAGCCATGTTGGAGCCCAACAGCTCGGCTTGATTCTTCGCGACTGGTACCTCTTGTCGCGCGGCCTCGAAATCGCCGAAGACGAGGTGGAGCTTGGCGAGGCCGGTCGCGACGATCGACGCGGTCTCGCGGTTTCCGATCGCCTCGGCGAGTTGGAGGGACTCGCCGTACAGCTGAATCGCCTCCTCGAGGTTGTGCTGCTTCTCCTGCACGAGAGCCATCAGCATCAGGCACATCGGCTGATAGAGGCCGAGTCCTTCCCGGCCGGTGATCGCCATCGCCTCGTCGAGGAGGTTGCCGGCGGTCTCCGCGTCGCCACGATCCACCTCGATCAACGCGCGGTAGCACTTGCTCAGCGCGAGTCCGTGGGCGTCGCGCAGCGCGGCGTGCAGCGCTTCGGCATCTTTGGCGTGCTGGAGCGCGTCGTCGAGGCGGCCCTCCATCCACTCGATTTCGGCGGTCAAGAGAACGGCTTTTGCGATGCCGTAGTTGTGGCCGAGCCGCTCGTGGATGCTGAGCGCCCGCTTTGCGTGGAACCGCGCCTCGGACATGCGCACGGATCGGCGAATCGCGATCCCCAGCACGAGATGGGCAAAGCCGACCCCGACGGTGTCACCGACGCTCCGGAGTTGAGCGAGTGCGCGCAGCCCTAACCGTTCGGATTCGGCGCAGCCGGTGGTGTGAATCGCGAGCAATGCGAGCTCGATATCGGCGTGTCCGACGAGTCGCACGTCGCCGGCCGCTTCGGAGCGCTTCCGCGCCTGCCGATAGAGGTTGCGCGCAGCATCGAGTCGCCCGGCGGCGTAGGCACATTGCCCGAGGCCAAACAGACAGCGCACGGAGACGTCGGGGTCGAGGGATGCTTCGTCGGCGCGACTGAGCGCGTCGCGGAAGATCGCTTCGGCGTCGGGATAGTGTCCGCCGTACCGGAAAATCTCCGCGAGGCCGATGTTGCAGCGGATCTCGCCCGCTACATCGTTGAAGCGCCGGTAGAGCTCGCGGACGTGCTGATACATCTCGGAGGACTGCTCGTAGTTCGCGAGCATTTTCAGGACATCGGCGAGCCGTTCGCCGGCCATCGCCTCCCCGACGACGTCGCCGACGCGCTGCGCCTCTTCCAGCGCGCCGCGCAGCGCGAACTCTGCCGGACCGAACGCTCCGAGGAAGCCATGCAGCCGCCCCTGGGCGAGCCGGATCTCGAGGAGCCGTTCGCCGGTGGGGTCGAGGGTGCTGTTGAGCATCGACTCGGCACCGGTATAGCGCTCCAGGGCACCCACGAAGTCTTGCGCCCGGTCGGCGCCCGCCGCGGCGGTCAAGAGCCACAGCAGCGCGTCTCGCGGCGCCCCCGCCTCGCGGAAGTGGACGGCGATCTCGGCCGCTGCATCGCCGGCCGCGTCATCGTCGGGGACGTGACGTTCGGACTTCACGCGCCCGAGCAGAGTGTGCAGCGCGCCGAGGTCTTCGTCGGCGTTGATCTCCGAGTCTTCGAGCGCGCTTCGCACCACGTCGAAACCGAACTCGACGCCGGGACGGCCATCGATCACGGTGGGAATCAAGATGCTCGCGCGCGACAAGGCGTCGAGCGCGTCATCGAGATACGACTCGAGGTCGTTACGGCCTTCGGCGCGCAGAACGTCCTTCAGTAATCGCAACTCGAACCGCCCGCCGATCAACGCGGCGCGCGAGAGCAGCGCCTTGAGCACCGGCCCCAGCGGATGATGGTTGACGAGGTTCTTGACCCGGCGACCCCACAGGGTGCGCAGGTTGGGCGGCACCAGTCGCGTCTCGCGCTTGACCGGCGCCGCGAACGCCCACTTGCCGGTCTCGTCGTGGAACTCGAGCAGCCCCTCCTCGGCCATGAACCGCGCGATCTGGGTCAGATACAACGGGTTGCCGCGCGCCTGCTTCAGCACGTAGGAGGTGGCCTCCTGGTTCAGTGGAATGACGTAGTTGATGAGCTGGCGGGCCTGGTCGTCGGGTAGCGAGAGCACATCGAGTTCGAACGCAAACGAGACCTGCGAGTAGCGCGAGCCGAGTCGGGACAGTTCGTTGAGCTGCCGGGTGATGCCGAACTCGTCGGTGCGGCTCGTGAGCACCAGAATCACCGGCAGCGTCTGGGTCGCGAGCTCCTCCTGCCAGTGCGCGAGCAACCGCAGCGAGAACGAATCTGCCCAGTGCACATCTTCGAGCACCACCACCGTCGGCCGCACGCGGGCGAGGTTGTGCACGGCGCTCTCGATGCAGACGAAGCGCCAATCCTGGCCCATGTCGGTCGGTTCACCGGTGTCGGCGCGCACCTTGGGCTCGAGGACCGCTCGAAGCTCCTGCAGCTTGGCCGGCGTCAGCACGACCGGCAGCGTGTGGTCACGCCGCGCTTCTTCGTCGTAAATCGGCCGTAGGGCGGTGCGCAGCCCTTCGAGCACCGCGCCATCGGCCCGATATCGGCCGCGCAGCACGATCGCTCCTTCGAGCTCCATCTGGCGCGTCCACTCGTCGACGATCGCGGTCTTGCCGACCCCCATCGGACCGGTTACCGCGGCAATACCGCCCTGATGCACGGCCTGCTTGCTCCACTTCATCAGGCTCTGGATCTCGGTCTCTCGACCGATCAGCGGCATCTGGGCGAGGCGCATCGTCACTTCGGACGCCGCGTAGGCTGGATCGTGCTCGCTCTGTCGGGGCGGCGCGAGGATCGCCGTATCGATCGACGGCTCGATCTCGGCCTGCGGAAGCGTGTCGGGGCCGACATCGCGGAACATCGTGACGACCGAGATCTCGTTGCGGCGGCTCATCAGCCATTGCAGCGCTTCGCCGGCGTTCTGAAAGCGGTCTTCGACGTTCTTCTTGGTACAGATGTCCATCAGGTCCGCGAGGATCGTTTCGCGATGGGGATCCGGAAGAAACGGAATCGGTTGGGAGACCTGCTTGATCAGAATCTCCATCGAGCTGCGCCCGCTGAACGCGGTGTTCGTCGTGAGCATCTCGTAGATCAGCAATCCCACGGCGTAGATGTCGGTCGCTGGCGAGATCTCCTGCCCGTAGGCCTGCTCCGGGGACATGTACTGGGGCGTTCCAAAGATGACGCCGTCTTTGGTCAGCGTGGGCTCCTTCTCCGGCGAGCCCGGCACGTACTTCGAGAGCCCGAAGTCGAGCACCTTCACGACGCGCTCCCCGTCGACGAGGTTGCACAGGAAGACGTTCTCGGGCTTGAGGTCGCGGTGCACGATGCCGTGCTCGTGGGCCTCGCGCAGGGCCTTCAAGATCTGGGTGGTGACGTCGAGTGCCCGATCGGGGTCCAGCGCGCCGTCCTTCATCAGGCGGTCACGGAGGTTCATCCCCTCGAGGAACTCCATGATGATGTAGAACAGGCCGTTCGTTTCGCCGAAATCGTAGAGCGTGATCGTGTTCGGATGGCGCAGTCCGCTGGCGTGAAACACCTCTCGGCGAAACCGCTCGACCTCGACTTCGTCCTTGGCGGCCTCCGGCCGGAGGATCTTGATCGCGACGTCGCGGCCCATCGCGTCCTGCCGCGCGCGATACACGACGCCATAGCCGCCGTGACCGAGCTCTTGCAGGATTCGGTAACGTCCGGCGACCAATTCCCCGATCTTTGGGAGGCGAGGCTCCATCAAGGTTTATCCATCCACTGATTCGTCAGTCTGATTAACCACATTTGGCCGAAAACGTCCATTGCGACGGGGTTCAACCGGATCGCTAGATCCCCATCGCGACGAGGTAGAACCAGTTCATGATCGGGATCGCGACGAACGACGCTTTCATCGCGAAGTCTTGCCGCTTGCTGAGATCGAGGTGCAGCGAGCGGCGCGCGAAGAGCGCCCAGAGGCTGACCGAGCCCCAGACCACGAGCAGCGCGTAGATCATCATCGTCATCGGTTGAAACGAGATCGCGGTGAGCAGGTCGCCGTGAAGCAGATGTACGGTGGCGCGGGTCGAGCCACACGACAGGCATGGCAGGTCGAACATCCGCTTGAAGCCGCACTCCGAGAGATCGAGCGTCTTCGTTTCGATCAGCCACGCGCCGAGCGGCAGCATGAACAACGGCGCCATGGCCAAGGCGCCGATCGGTATCTCGCCCAGCGGTCGCGGCGTTGTGGTCACGCGCATCGGGTCATCCTCCGAGCAGGTTCGTCTTCACCGCGATCACGATAACGACGAACAGCACTCCGATCATCCCGTGCACGGCCACGAACAACGACTTCTTGCCCTCGTCGTCGCGATGAAGCTTCTTCATGCGCCGCATCACGACGTGATCGAGCACGAAGATGAGAAACACGAGCGTGAGCTTGAGATGGAAGGTCGCGCCCCACGGCCCCCCGCCCTGCAGGTAATGACTCGCCGTTGCGCCCTTGAACAGCAGCATCGTGAGTCCGGTTGCGAGGGCCAGCAGTCCCCCCGGTAGCACCGCCATGAAGTAGGTTCGACGCTCGAACTTCTTGAGCGCTTCTCGTGCTTCGGCGGACTCGAGCTCGCAGTGGAAGCCGAGGAGTCGGGACAACATCAACAGGGCGCCCATCCAGATGATGACGCCGATGAGATGGAGGGCGAGGACGATGTTCATAAGCGCGTCACCATACGCGAAGTAGAGTTCCGATAATCTCTTCGGCGGTGAGGCGTGCCGCATCACCGGGGGTCACCCCCGTGTACACGGCCCGGCGCAGGACTGCCAGGATCGGCAGCGGCCGGGGATAGACCGCGTCGCGCGGGGTCGTGATTTCGGTGTAGCCCTGCGGATCGCGCGTGCAGCTCAGATTGGCGACATCGAACGCGCGATCGATGATCTCGAACGCCGGCTGCGGCTGCACGTAGAACCGCACCGCCGCGCGATCGATCCCCTCGGGGATCCACGCATCCAGCGCGCCGGCGATCGTTGCGGGGTCCCGATGCGTCGGCAGGTCGACGGGCACACAGTCGTCGAGCGCGATCGGCACCCCCGGCTCCTCGAGTTCGTCGGCGAGTTCGTCCAACGAGACGTCCGGCCCGGCCGCGCACAGCGTCATGTGCGCGCCGAGGCCCGTGATCGCACCGCCCGCGGGGTCATCGCGCCAGTCTCGCAAGGTGTCGCGGATCGCCGCCTTTGGATTGATCATCCGACGACAGACCTCCTCCACGAGCTCATCGGTCAACGTGGCGTGGGTGCTTTCGGTCGGCGCAGGCTCCCAGCCAGGCAGTTCCTGCGGATCGAGGCGTCGTTCAGCCACGAGCTGCCACACGAGGGCGTTCGGGTCACGCGCGTCGGGGACAAACGCGCGAATCAAGCCGGCGTCATCCGGGAACGCCCACGTGAACGCGGTGCTGAGCGCCTGCTCGGGGCCGACGGCGTTCCCGCAGTTTGGGCACTCGAACTCGGTCTTGTGCACGACGCCGAGCGCGAGGTCGTTCAGCTTGGCGATCGTGACGGGATGCAGCGGCGTCGAGTGGTAGTAGCGCTGCACACGAACGTGCCGACACAGTCCGCATTCAGCGCGGATGTCGGCGAGGTAGAGCTGTTCGGGCTGTCCACCCTCGCCGCGGCGA
>JBFIHF010000381.1:0-6059 GCA_041601915.1 Bradymonadaceae bacterium | reverse complement strand
GCGAATGCCTTCGATGTCCTGGACCGCCCACTCGATCGCGTGCGGATCGTAGTTGCGACCGTTGAGGATGATGATGTCCTTCTGCCGGCCGGTCACATACAGCTCGCCGTCGGCGAGGTAGCCCAGGTCACCGGTCACGAGACCAAATTCGCGGTACGTCGCGGCCGTCTTCTCCGGCTCGAGGTAGTAGCCCGGCGCGTTGCTGGGGCCTCGGACGATGATCTGACCGACATGGCGCTCCGGCACCGGGTTGAAGTCCGCATCCACGACGAGCACTTCATGCCCGGGGAACGGCGAACCGCACGAGACGTGCTCCCCCACTCGCATCTCGACGTCGTCGCCCAGCGTGGCCGGGTACGCAATCCCTTCGGCCTCGTAGCGGTCGGCGTCAATGACGTCGGTGCGCAGCTCCGAACTCAACGGGTGGAACGTGATCGCGAGGGTCGCCTCGGCCATGCCGTAGGCCGGCAACAGCGCCGTGCTTGGCATCCCGGCGCGGCCGAAGAACTCGATGAACGTCCGCAGCGTCTCGGGATGGTTCGGCTCGGCGCCGCAGCCAATCGCTTTGACGCGACGCAGATCCATCGTCTCGAGCTTGGACTCGCGGGTCCGCTTGACCGCGAGGGCGAATGCGAAGTTCGGCGCGAAGGAGATCGAGCCGCCGTAGGTGCTCATCGTCTCCATCCAGATCGACGGCTGCTTCACGAAGTCCATCGTCGGGATGTAGGTGGTCGGCACGCCGAACCAGATCGGGGCGAGCACCAGGCCGATGAGGCCCATGTCGTGGTAGAGCGGCAGCCAGCTGACCGCGATGTCGTCTTCGGAGATCTCGAGGCCGACATTCATGATGCCGTCGAGGTTCGCGAGCAGGCTGCCGTGGCTGACGACGACGCCTTTGGGCGTCGAGGTGCTGCCGGACGTGAACTGCAGGAATGCCACATCGTCGAGCGCAATGTCGGTCAGATCGACGTCGATGTCGGAAATGTCCTGCTTATCGAGGACCTCCACCGTCTGCAACGACTCGAGGCACGCGACCCGATCGACGAGCGACCACAGAATCGCCTGCATGCGACCATCGGTGAGCACCATGCGGGCTCCCGAGGCTTCGACGATGCGTGCCGCGGTGTCGACGTAGGCGTCC
Source organism: Bradymonadaceae bacterium (assembly GCA_041601915.1). Lineage (GTDB taxonomy): Bacteria > Myxococcota_A > Bradymonadia > Bradymonadales > Bradymonadaceae > JBFIHF01. The sequence goes on along the minus strand of JBFIHF010000381.1, from coordinate 4,918 downwards.
AGCTTGCCGAACGACATCGGCGGGTACATCGGCACCGGCACGACGCCCGCGGCCAGGGCACCCAGAAACGTGAGGACGAAGTCGTCGGTCTCCGGCACGACAAAGGCGACGCGGTCGCCCTTCTCGAGCCCCAACGCGCGAAGCTGACGGGCTCGGCGCATCATTTCGGCGTGAAGTTCCGCGTTCGAGCATTCCCGGTGCACGTCGCGCCCCCGGAGAAACCGCACTGCGATGCCGGGTTTGTCGATGAGTTCGGCAATCGACGCCGGAACTGTAGGCCCCTGGGAGTCTCGAACTGAGTCGTGAAACGAGAGTTTCGCCATGATGTCACCATCCATGAGAGAGCCGAACTGCAATCGTTCTGCGGTCGATTCGGCCGTGCGACAAATCCTGTCTTCCATCATCTTAGGCGCGCGGAAACACAGGTTTCTCCGAGCGCACCTTTACCTATCATCACGGATCCCACGAATTCAAGGGAAGAAAGAGACCAGACGGTCGGTAACTGAGGCGCGCTGCGGGTCAGCGTAGACGATCTCGGTCGGAATTCGGATTCTGCCGCCGAGGTCGCCGGCTGCGGGGATGCGTGCTATCAGACGGCATGACTCGAACTCAGATGCTTCTAACCGCCGCCCTCTGGCTGTTTCCAGCGTTCGCAGCCGCCTGGTCTCCCTTCCCAGCCCCACCGAATGCGGGTCATCTCGCCATCACGCCGGCGCTGGACGGGCCGGAGTGGGACACGGCCCGCAAGTGCTTGAGTAATCTGCCGAGTGCGGTCGGTGCGAGCTATTACGCAGCCGTCGTTCCCATTACTGATCGGGATGGCGATGCCAGCCCTCGTAGCAACGACGCCGTTCCTTTTGTCGATGCGATGGCTCGGGATTGGTCCGTGCCGGACGGGCGCCGGCGCGTGCTCATCGCGCTGGGGCTCCTCAATCGAGCCGTCGCGATCCATCCCGGCTCCGTGTGGGCGGGGGTCGGCTTCGAGCGCGAAGTCATCACGCGCACGATCGATAACTCGGCGTTCAGATCGTTCGCGCGGGCCGGCGACTATCCGCAGGCCGTCTGCGCCCTCGCGCGTGCGACCGACGCACAGCTGGCCGCTCTGCAGGGCGCGGCCGTCGAGGCGCAACGGCGCGCCGAAAGCAAACTCGACGCGCTGGACCGCGACTTCGCGCAGCTTGTGACGCTCGGCGAGCGCGCCGAGAAACTGGGCCCCGAGTTTGCGGGGTGGGCCCGCAATCAGTTCACCATCGCCCAGGAGCGTGCCACGGTGGCGCGCCAGCTGCTCGAGCACAGCCCATCGCAAGCCTCCGCGCACGCCGAAACCGCGCGCCAGACCTTCGACGAAGTCGGGCTTCGCATGGCCGCGCATGAGCAATTCGTCGCCCGAACGCCGCAATGGCTGAGTCGCATCGAATCGATGCGAAAAGCGATCAGGTCGCGGCCCGATTTGGCGGCGTCTGGACCACAGCTGGCCCTCGAACAGCTCGATGGATGCCAGGCGCGAATCACCGAGTTTCGCGTGATGTCCGAGACGAGGCCGGCCGACATCGACGCGTGCTTCGCCGCGGTCGACGCGGTGCTTGAAACCGCGGATGCCCGCTACAGGCTGACACACACGGTGGTGCCGGCGATTGTGGCGGCGGCAGGTCTGCTGGCGCTGCTCGTGATCATCGTGGTGTTGGCGCTCCGACGGCGTCGCGTCGCACGACTCGTGGAGGCGGAGCTGGCGCGGTGGTCCACAGCCCTGGGCACCGCATCGGACCGCTTGCTCGATCTGGAGCGGGAGTTCTCCATCTACTTCGACTCCGGACGGGCGGCGTGGGTGGGAGACAGCGCGCAGCTCGACCAGGACTGCGCCGACGAGGTTAATCGACTCTTCTTGATGTTCGCCAAGGCCCAGGACATCCATCGCGCGGCGGCGGCGCAGGCCGAACTGGCGCCCGCGCTCCAGGCCACGGTGTTGGAGCGCGTCCTCGAGCGCCTGCGCACCGCTGAGATCACGATCGAGATGGGCGAACGAGAGACGCACCGGCGGATCTTCCTCCCCCTGAGTCGCGAGTACCGGGCGAGCGCAGCCTCGTTGCTGGAAGACCTCGCGGGGACTTACGAGAGCGCCGTGGCGCTGCTCGAGCGCGCCACGACCTACATGGTCGCCGTGGATGAACGACGCGTCGAAGTCGCTCAGCTGTCGAGCGACGCGTGGACGGCCATCGCGGAGCGCACCGACGCGGGCTATCCGGCGGACCATCTCGAAGGCACCGCGCGAAGCGCGGACGCCGATTGGCTCGCGGGGCGAGCCGTCGCGGAGCGAGACCCGATTCACGCGCTGGAGCGCTTGGACCGCGCCCGTGCGCATTTCGTCGAATGCCACGGCACCGCAGAGCTCGGCAATACGGCGATGCGGGGCGTGGCGGATACGCAGCCGGCGCGGCGCGATCTGCTCATCGAGACGGTGAACAGGCTTCGTGCGGACGGCTATGCGGTCCTCGAGCCCGGCTTCGACCCCGAGCATGAACTGGAACGACTGCACCGCGTCGGCCACGTGGTCGCGGAGCAGCTTCGCCAACGCGACGATGCTGGCGCCCACGCGACCTGGTTGACGATCGCGGCCGACCTCGACCGTCTGGAGGGGGCGATCGACGCGACGCGGCGGGCACGAGAGGGCGTCCCGCGGCGCCTCGCCGAGCTCGACGGCCTCCATGAGGAGAATGACGCTCGGGTGCCAGACGCGACGAAGATCCTCGCGGAGTTGGAGCGTCTACACGCGCCAGTGGCCTACGATCGTGAGGCCGACAACATTCAGGAGATCGACGCGCTGGGCACCCTCGCCGCTCAAGGGTTCGCGTCGGCGCACGCCGCGCATGCCGAACAGCACTACCTCGCCGCGATCGCGGACGTCGACATTCTGGCGCCCTTGATCGACGAGCGGCGCGCACTGCTCGACGAACTCGAAACCATCCTGCAGCGGCTCGACGAGGCTCGCCAGAAGACCAGCGTCCAGTTCGGAGCGGCGCAGAAGACGCTGGCCGAGATTGAGGCCCTGCGCGAGGGCGCACGTGGTGTCGACCGTACGCTGGCAGCCGAGATCGACGAGCTCGGGGTCGCGCTGGCCGCTGCGCAGAGTCTGGCGGCCGACGAACGGCCGCACTGGCTGGACCTCCACCCGGAAGCCGAGCGCATTGCCCTGACCGCCACCGCCGTGCGCGACGAAGTCGCGGCGGAAGTGGAAGCCTATCGCGCAGCGCGCGCCGAACACGCGCGCCTCAACAAAGAGTGCGGCGATCTGCTCGTGCGTGCCCAGGGCGAGACCCGAGACCGCGCACACGTCGAGGCGATGCTCAACGACGCCAAGGAGGCGCTCGCGAAGGTGGAGGTCGCCCTGGAAAGCCCCGGGGTGAGCGGGATCGCGGTCCTGCAAGCCGTCCGCACCGCCGAGGCGTGGCTGCAGCGCGGACGCAAGGCGTGGGAGTCCGAAATGCACGCCGTCCAGTCCGCCGAGGCCGACCTGGCCGCTGCCCGACATCGCTACGACGCGGTCGACGACCAAAGCCTCGGCTACGGCGTTCGCATCGACGCGAGCGCTGCCGTCGCGTCCCTCGAAGCCGCCCGCCACGCGGCCGAACAGCGAGACTGGGAGCAAGTAGCGCGGCATGCGAGCGCCGCGATGGTCAAGATTCGCGATGCAGAAAGCGCCGCAGAGTACGAGGTCGACCGCGAGCGACGGCGTCAGGCCGAAGCCGCTCGACAGGCCGCGGCCGCGGCCGAAGCCTCCTCGTACTCGTCGAGCCGCTCCAGCTCGAGCTGGAGTTCGAGCTCCAGTTCCAGTTCCAGTTCCAGCTCGAGCTTCAGTTCGAGTTCTTCAAGCGGGGGTTCGAGCTACGGCTCGAGTTCCGGAGGAAGTAGTTGGTGAACAACATACGAATCTTCATCTACACCGAGCGTGAGGGCATGCTCAGCGCCGTCGGTCACGATCTCAAACTCGCCGTGGGGCGCTTCGACGTCGACGAGCTCGACGATGGCTTCGCGGTCAGCGTCGAGGCGGACTCGATCACCGTCGCCGGCTGCCTGGTGGACGGCCAGGACGCGGAGGTTTCGTCGATGGACCGCAAGGTCATCGAGAAAAACCTCAACAAGGATGTGCTGCGAACCAAGCAGTTCAAGCACATCGATTTCGAGGGGACCCTGGAGCCCGACGACGGCGGCGGCATCATTCGGGGACGCCTGCGGCTGGTCGGCAAAGAAGGCGACCTCGAGGTGCGCATGGTCCGCGACGGAAGTCAGTTCCGGGGCGAAGCCGTCATCGACCAACGCGACTACGGCATCAAGCCGTTCACCGCGTTCCTCGGCGCGCTACGCATCAAGCCGCTGGTGCGCGTCGAAGTACTGGCTGACGCCTAGACAATGTGGAGCGACCGGCTCCAAGGCGCTCCATATCGTCCTAGCGAACCACCACGCGAAGCGCCCGAGGCACTCGCGCTTCACGGGGAGGCCGCGGTTCACCAGCAGGCGCGAGGTTGCTCGACGCTTCGCGTGGTGGCTCCATGAACCGAGTGTGGGTCGTAGTTTGAATTTGACCGGCGACCAGCAGACCAGCGGACCAGCGGACCAGCGGACCAGCGGATTCGTTGGCAGGGCCGCTTAGGGCCGCTTACTGCAGGCACTCGATGTCGAGCCGGTCGAGGAACCCGTCGCAGTCATTGTCGATGCCGTCCATGCAGTCGGTCTCGAACGCGGCGACCGGCACGCACTCTTCGCCCATCTGACACCCGGCGACGATCGTCAGCGCGCCTTCGGTCGACGCCTCGACTTCCGCGCACAGCGTGGGGCACAGCGTGACCGTATTGCCGCTGACCGTGAAGTTGCGCGCCCCGCACCCCGCCGGATCGACCTTCGTGACCTGCTCGGCGCGATCGGC
>JBFIHF010000380.1:0-6063 GCA_041601915.1 Bradymonadaceae bacterium | reverse complement strand
GACCGACGTTCCGCACCAGCGATTCGGGGAGCGCGCGGTCGCGTTGCCCGCACCATACGCGGCGTTGGTCCGCGACGGGCTGCGCGAAGCGGGGTCGTTTCCGCGGGTCGTCGGCGCGATTCAGCGGCCCGATGAGACGACCGTGATCGACGAGGGTGCTCCATGAGCGAACTCGACGTGTACGAAGTCGTCAGCGGCTCGATCGACGTGCTCGAGCTGAACCTGCTGCATCTGTCGTGGTCGTTTCGATTCGAACCGCTGCGGCTGAACAAGAGCGGCGCGCCCAACCGGCGCAGCCTGCTGCGCACCGCGCGCGGGGTGGTGATGCCCGGCATGCTGCGCGAGATCGGGGATGACGTCGACCTCAATGATCCCGAGCAGATCGACTACCTTTCGTTCCTCATGGCGCTGTCACTGGAGCTCGGCACGCTGGCCACCGAGATCCCGACCGAGCTGTCGACGACCGCCGCGCCGCAGGACTCGTTCTTCAAGAGCGCCGACGCCGGTCGGACGCGCAAGATCCACGACGCGCTGACGCGGCTTCGCTTCTGGAACGAGCTGCGCAGCCACGCGTTCTGGGAAGACGAGCACCGCGACGAAGAGCACCTGTCGTTGCTGGCGCCGACGGGCGAACGCCTGATCGGCGCGCGCGGCGCCGTGTTCTCCGTGCTTCGACGCCGGGCGCCCGAGGATTGGACGTCGGTCGAGACCCTGACGGAATGGTGCCGCGAGCAACACGACGACTACCTCGATCGAGCCTTGACCGCGGACGTCGCGACCCAGGGCTTCGTGCACGCCGTCGTGCGCCGCGCTCTGTCCTGGAGCGGGCTCGCCGACATCGGCATGGTCGAAGGCGAACCGGTGTTTCGGCTCACCGTGCGTGGTCGCACGGTGTTCGGACTCGCCGTGAACCTCGACGGCGGACCGGTCCACAAGGGCCTCGTCGTGCAGCCGAACCTCGAAGTCACCGCGATGCTCGACGCCACGCCGATCGGTGTCCTGCACGAGCTCTACCGCATCGCCGAGCGCCGCACGCTGGCCGACCGCGTGGCGACCTTCACGCTGTCCGGCCGCACCGTCCAACGCGGCTACGCCGCCGGTGGTACCGCGAAGCAGGTACTGGCGATCCTCAACGAGCGCGGCGTGACGCCGGTGCCCGACGCGATCGAGTTCCAGCTCAACGACTGGGAGCGCATGCACCGGCGAGTCACGGTGTTTGCCGATGGCATCCTGTTTCGCCACCCGGACCCTGACAAACTCGACCTCTCCGTCGGCCAGCTGCATCACGAAAACCCCGACGTCGAATTCGTGCGCCTTGGACCGTCGACGACGTTCGCGGCCAGCGCCGAGCTCGCCGGACTGCGGCGGCTGTTCGAGCGCGAGGGCGGGCTCGAAGTCGACGTGCTCGGTGATGTCCCGCCCTGTATCGCGTTTACGGACTCCCTCGAAGTCCAGACGAACCCGCTGGAGTGCGACGTCATCACGGCGTTCGAGCTCGCCAAGATCGCAGAGTCGCTGTCGGTCACGCGCACCGCGCAGATCTGGCGCCTCGACCCGGACAAGGTGCGCAAGCGGTGGCCGGAGGAGCCGTTCGATCACATCATCGAGTTCCTCGAGCCTCGCACGATCGGCGGACTTCCGCCGGTCCAGTACCTGAAGCTGCGCAGCGTGCTCGATCAGCCGACGCGCGCGTCGGTCCGACGCGACGTCACGGTGCTCACGATCGACTCCGTCGCCGACGCGCGCCGACTCGCCGAGGCGCCCGAAGTCGCGCCGTTTATCATCGGCCGGCTCGGCGACCGCACCTTCGCGATCGACCCCGAGAGCGAGATGGAGCTGCTCGACGTGCTGCACGAAATCGGGATTCGCGGAGGCAACGCGGATGGATAGCCGGACCTACCAGGAGCTGAGCCTGCGCACCGTACCGCCGGAACTCATGTTCTGGCGCGACGACTGCCCGGACCCGGCCGCCGCACGCAGCCAGCTGTTCTGCAACTGCGCGCTGGGGCTGGCCGGCGAAGCCGCTGAGATCGAGGAAGCGCCGACATCCGACGAGATCGGCGACGGCTATTGGTACTCGTACGTGATGTTTCGCGTGCTCGACGCGAAGCCGATCGAACCCACCCCGGGCAACCACGTGGACGCGCAACGCGCCGCGTACCGCGCCGCCGGCGCACTGTGCGAGCTGGCGAAGAAGCACCTGTTCCACGGGCGCGACTTCGACGACGTCCGCGGCCCCGCGATCGAGCTGTTGAGCAAGTACGTCCACGCCCTGGCGGCGCTGGACAAGCAACCAGCCAGCGCGACGTTCGACCAGAACCTCGACAAGCTGCGGAGCCGCTATCCGGCGGGCTTCTTCGAGCGCGGCTGACTGTCGGCGAACGACGTGTCGACCAGCGCATCCTGAACCAAGACGTATCGATTGTCCCCGCCGCCCCACACCGGGCCGCCAGGCGTCATCACGACTGGTTTGTACGCGAACGCGCCGCCGGCGGGCAGCTTGATCGCCGCAGCCCGCGGGGCCTGCGCGGGATCCCAGTTGCCGAGCTCCGGTCCGCTGCCCACGATGCGCAGTTCACCGGCCGGCGCCCCGCTGACGCGGAACTCTACGGTCAGGTCCTTGGCCGGGATCGGCAGACGAACCGGCGCGATCCACGCGGTAACCCCCGGCGCTGCGACGGGTGCATCGGTCGTCGCGTCGGTCTCGAGGTTGCGCCATTGGGCTGCTGGTAGCTCCAGCGCCATCGGCGCCTTCGTCGTGTTCAGCGCGACGATGACCGTCTGCTTGCGCCCAATCCGTGCGTAGGTGAACGAGGTCGGCCCCAACGTCAGCAGCACGTCGCGACCGTCGGTGAGCGTGGCGGTCTCGCGGCGGAGCTTCAGCCAGCGCCGCATCGCGGTGCCCACGGGGTGCTCGTCGAACCGCATGTCGGCGCGATTGTCCGGCTCCGTGAGCCCCAGAGCCCCAGATTCAGTTCCCCAGGTGAACGATGGCGTCCCGCGTGCGGTCAGCATGAAACGCAGGGCGTTCATAACGCGTTGCTCGTCGTTGCCGCATGCCGACAGGATGCGCGGCAGGTCGTGGTTGTCGAGCAGCGTGACGAGGCCTTCGCGACGCTCGCCGACACTCTTGGGGTACAGGCGATCCGCGAAGAGCGTCGAGGCGAGCCGCCCCGGGTGCGCGTCGCCGCAGAAGACGTCGACCAGCGCGAAGTGCAGGGGGAAGTCGAACATCGCGTCGAAGTTGCCCGTCCGCATCGTCTGCGCCACACGCGCTGGATCGCCATCGAGATCCTCGCCGAGCATCACGAAGCCCGGCCGCGCGTGGGCCTTCACATCGGCGTTGTAGGACGTCCAGAACGCTGGCGGGACGTGCTTGACCGCGTCGAGACGAAACCCGGCCGGCTGGGCGACGTCGAGCCACTTCAGCGAGTGCCGTAGCAGGTGCGCGGCGACTTCCGGGTTCTCTTGGGCGAGGTCCGGGAGTCCGTGCACGTCGTGCGTCAGAATCTGTATCGGATCGCTCCAGTCCGTGATGCCGCCAAGGTTGTGGAACCACTGCGGCTTGTCCTTGAGTAGCTGGCCATCCATCGCGACGTGATTGAGGACGACGTCGAGGAACATCGACATCTTGCGTGCCTCGAGCGCCGCGCCCAGCTCGGCCAGCGCCGCCTCGCCGCCGAATCGCGGCTCGATGGCGCCGAAGTCCTCGACCCAGTAGCCGTGAAACGCGCCGTGACCGTGGAACTTCTGGTCGCGCATCGCGAACACCGGCGACAGCCACACCGTCGTGATGCCGAGCTTCTGGATCCAGTCGAGCTTGCTGGTCAGGCCTTGCAAGTCCCCGCCGTGGAAGCCGTGCGGGTCACTGATGTCGACGACGTTGTCGTTCGCCGGATCGCCATTGCTGAAGCGGTCGACCATCACAAAGTAGATCGCCGAGCCCGCCGCCAGAGGATGGCTGGCCGACGCCTTCGCGGCCGAATCTGCCACCTGGGCGAGCGGAGCACCGTCGTAGCCGCTCAGAAACTGGTCCACCAAGCGGGCCACGCGGTCCGCAATCGGCATCGCGCTGTACGTCAGCGCGTCAACATGGTCCTGATGGCCGAAGTCGAGGAACGCCGTGATCTCCCAGTCCTGCGACTGCGCCTGCGTCAGCGCAGTCGTGGGCGCCAGCGTCACGCGCAGGTCGACGTCCCACCGGTAGCGACCACTGAGCAGCGAGTAGTACCGAGGCGTGGTCTCCACCAGCAGCACAAACGGCTCGCCGGCCGTCGTCGCCTGCTCGGCGAGCAGCTCGAGCCGGTCTGCGGTGGCTCGCTTGCGCGAGAACGGCTGCGCCAGCGCGGCGATGTCGGCCGCGATCGGCTGCATGTTCCGCGCGCCCAGCGATTCGGAAATCGCGGCACTCACGGCGTCAGGCACACCCGCCACCTCGGCTTTGTCGGCGTAGGTCAGCACGTACGCCGCGCGTACCTTGGCCGGCTGCGCCAATCGCGGAGCGGGCTTCGCCTGGACACAGCCGAACGCGAAAACCGCGAACAGCAACAGAGTCTTCGGGAGATCTAGAACCATGTCTCGACCTCCAGCGCGATGACGTGATGCAAGTGCTGTTCGACGGTTTCGAAGTCCTGAAACTCGTCCAGCGTCTCGACGAACGAGTTGCCGAACGCGTTGTTCTGCGAGGAATGCTGCAGCCCGTAGAGCAGGCGGAACGACGGCCGCGAGAAGATGCCGCGGCCGCTGGGGCTCAGCACAGGACCGAGCTTCAGCTGTACGGTGTTGCGGGTGTCGGCGTCGCCAAACTCGAGGCCGTCGGCGTCGCCGCGGCCGTCCTTCGACACGAACACCGAGTCGCGGTGATTGCGGTACGTGTTGCCGTTCGTCGACTGCTCCTGCGCCACGCTGCCCTCCAGTAGGAAGTGCAGCGACTCGGCGAGGTAGAGCTGAAAGCGCGCGACAGCGCTGACGAAGCGGCGATCGTTGTCCGTGGGGCTGATGAAGTTGTCGTTGTCGTAATGGAAGCCGTACAGCACGGCCCACGTCACATCGAGGACGTTGTCGATGAGCTTCAGCTGCATCTCGTTGCCGAGGTTCAGCTCGAAGCGCTCGTCGGTCAGGTCGTTCACGTAGATGCGGTACTCGTTACCCTCGAACATCTCGAACACGAAGTTGTCCGGATGGCGCCGCTGGAAGTTGGCGAACAGGTTGTTCCAGACCAGCACGCCGAGGTTACCGAATCCGACGTGCGCGATGAGCTTCATCGACGACGCATCGGTCGCGACCGGGTCGGCGAAATCGGTCGGCAGGTTGCCGTCCTCGATGAAGCGCTGCGCGACCTCGCCGCGAACGAAGCGCTCGTAGTCAATGCCGGACCCGTCCGCGAACGTGCTGCGGTGCGGCGCGAAGCGGTTGCCCTTCACGCTCGGCTCGTAGCGATACTGCGCGCCGACGCCGATCTCAGCGTGTTTACCGAACCGGACCTTCGCCGACGCCCCCATCGACAGGATCGTGTTGTAGTCAGTGCCCTTGAGCACGTAGCCCGCGTCGCCAAACCCGATCAGCAGCTCGAACGCGTCGATGTCGAGGCGCGCCGACAGCCCCAGCGTGTCATCGAGGATCGAGGCGAGCCGCATGTCGTACAGGCCGAGGTCGCCCCAGTACGACTCGAGCGTGCCGATCTGCCACGTCACGTTGCGCAGCAGCACGTTGCCCGTCCGCGCGTAGAGCTGCGACAGCCGGAAGTTGTCGAGCGTCCCGCCGCCGGCATCGGCGCCGCGCACCGAGCCGCCCTCGACCCGCGCATGCACGCTGGTCCAGGCCGTCGACGACAGCGGGTCTTGCGGGATGAGGTCCAACCGCAGCTCCAGCGCCGCGTACGGGCCCTCGTTCAGCAGCCGTCCGTACAGATTCCAGAACCCGAGCCGCGAGTCGCCGCCCTGAAAGTCCGGCCGCGTCATCACGCGCATGTAGCCGCCCGCGCCAAAGCGGCTGGTCTGCGTGTCCGCCGCGGCGCTCGGAGCCCAGAGCCCGAACACTGCGACGATAGCGATCAATGACGTG
>JBFIHF010000379.1:0-6063 GCA_041601915.1 Bradymonadaceae bacterium | reverse complement strand
GAGCTTCAAGCAATTGACAGCCATGGTGGTAGGGGCGACAATCGCGGCGCTAAAAGCCAGATTATTGATGAGGAACGCGTGAGCAAGCTCAAGAGCGTCATGAACTTCTTTGTCACCATCGAAGGTGACGAAGACGACGAAGTACCTGAAGAGGCAGCCTCCGAAGACGAAGAAGTTGCCGTCAAAGCCGCGCGTGCGCGCGTGGAGAACGGCCCTCCGGTCGGTCACCCGTCCAACAGCCGAGTGCGCGACCACGTCGACCCGTATGCGGGAACGATCGACGAGTCGGCGTTGCCCAGCGGTCCCCCCAGCGAGGCCGGCGACGGGATGTTCGACGACGTCTACCACGCCGCCGGGCTGCCCTCATCGACAGACCCCGCCTTCACGATTTTCAAGGTCGAGCGGCTGCTCAACAGCCAACACCTCGCCGGTCTCGGCGACAAGGCAAAGGCGGCATCGGTCCTCGTGGCCCTCGAAGCGCACAACGTGGGCTTGACGAGCGTCATCGCCGACGCGGTGGCGCGCGACAAGGCGCTGGACCAGTACGACCAGATGCTGAGCCGCGACGTCAAGAACATGCAGACGGAGGTCGAGATCGCGAACGCGACGATCGAGACCGACATCGAAGAATTCCTCATGAGCAAGCGCGAGGAGATGGCGGCCAACAACGCCAAACTCGCCGAGTTCAAACAACTGTACGCACGGTGGTTCAGCAAGAAGCGCGAAGAGGAAGACCGGCTGTTTGCCGCGATCACCCCCTTCGTGAACGAGAATCCCATCACGCGCGACGACTGAAGATAAGGGGCACATCATGGCAAAAGTTCGAATCAATACCGGTGGCAAGATCGCGATGGTCGTGCTGGGGCTGATCATCATCAGCGCGGCGGTATACAATTTTCGCGACACGATCGCTCCGCCGGCGCAGAAGCAGGCATCGAACGTCCCGCCGGTCGCCAACTTGCCCGATGTGCCCGACGAGACGTCGAAGATCCCGCCGGTGGTCGAGTCGCCGCCCGGCTGCGCCGACAAGCCCGAGGTGCGTTTCTACCACTGGGCGTGGAACTCGCAGATGGGGATGATGCTCGCGACGGGCGGCAAGCAAGCCACAGCGCAGAGCCTGATGTGTAAGAACGGCGTCAACCTCAAGCTGATTCGTGAGGACAACGTCGACACGATGCAGAGCCTCATGATGACCTTCGCGGACCGCCTGAAGAAGGGCGACGCACACCCCAAAGAGGGTGCCCACTTCGTCGCGATCATGGGCGACGGTGGCGCGGCGTTCTTCAAGGGGATCAACGACCAGCTGCAGCGCCTGGGACCGGAGTACACAGCCGCCGTCGTCGGCTCCGCCGGGTACAGCCGCGGCGAGGACAAGTTCATGGGTCCGCCGGCGTGGCGAGAGAACCCGCAGAGCGCCAAGGGCGGCGTCGTGGCCGGCTACCTGCGCGACGGTGACTGGAACATCGCTCTGAAGTGGCTCGGCGACAACGGCATCCCCAACAATCCGGACGACACGACCTGGGATCCCGACGCGCTGAACTGGATCAACGCCAGTGACTACATCGATGCCGCGCAAAAGTACGTCAGCAACTTCTGCACGGAGCTCAAGCACAAGCAGACCGGCAAGAAGGTCAAGAAGTGCACCGATGCTGTGGTGACCTGGACCCCCGGCGACGTGACGGTGGCCGAACAGCGCGGCGGGCTCGTCTCGATCGTGTCCACGAAGGAGTACCGGTCGCAGATGCCCAACGCGATCATCGGAAACAAGAAGTGGATGGCAGCGAACCCCGAACTCGTTCAGGGGATGCTGAAGGCGATCTTCGACGCCGGCGATCTCATCAAGGGCGACGACGCGCAGCTGCAGAAGGCGGCCGGCATCAGCGCCGTGGTCTACGGCGAGCAGACCCCCGACTACTGGTACAAATACTTCACCCTGCAGGTTCAGAAGGACAAGCAAGGGCTGATGGTCGAGCTCGGCGGTTCCTCGGTGAACAACCTCGCCGACAACCTGCAGTTGTTCGGTCTCGCCCCGGGTTCCACGAACGTCTTCGCTGCGACGTACAACGTGTTCGGCGCGATCGTGACCTCGCAGTACCCGAAGCTCGTGCCCAACTATCCTCCGATCAAGGAAGTGCTCGACACCCGTTACGTCGAGGCGCTGGCCAAGGCGGACACGAACATGGCCGCGCCGGATCTGCCGACATTCGAGGCGACGGACAAGGTCGAGAAGGTCATCAGTCGGAAGTCGTGGAACATCGAGTTCACGACCGGTAGCGCGAACTTCACCCCCGCCGCCGAACGCGACCTCGACGCGCTGTTGGCGGACTTGACGATCGCCGGCGGTACGTTGGTCGAAGTTCATGGCCACACCGACAACGTCGGCAACGTCGACACGAACACGCGCCTGAGCGAACAGCGTGCGTTTGCCGTGAAGCAGTGGCTGGAGAAGAAGGCTCCGTCGGCGTTCCCGGGGACTCGCACCAAGGTGTTTGCGAAAGGTCCGAGCGAGCCGCTCGCGCCGAACGACACCCCGGAGAACCGGGCTCGCAATCGCCGGGTCGAGATCATCATGGGTACGAATTGAGCCAAGAGAGCGCAGTACTACGGCTGGTCCTCCCCAACCGCGAGGTCGACCAGTCGATGTTGTTGCTCTTGACCGCGGGCTGGTTCGGCGCGGCGATCTTGGCGTACCTGGTGGCCCCGTTCGAGAGCCTGCCTCCGGTGGCCGAGATCTTCACCGCGCTGCGCGACCTCTGGGGCACCCAAGGCATGGGGCGTGAACTCTTCACGACGCTCAAGCTGATCGGCACCGCGCTGGGGATCACCGTCGTGTCGTCGGTGCTGCTCGCTTACCTGACCACGATCGGGCTGTTCCGACCGCTCGTGAACGGCATCTCCCGGTTGCGCTTCCTCGGCATCACGGGCCTCGTGCTCCCGTTCACACTCATCACCGGCGGCGGCTTCCAACTCAAGGTCGTGCTGCTCACGTTTGGGATGGCGACGTTCTTCACCACCGCGATGGCCGCGGTGGTCGTCAGCATCCCACGGCAGCAATTCGACTACATGCGCGCGCTGGGGGCGAGCGAGCTGCGCATCATGTGGGAGGTCGTGATCATCGGTACCCTGGACCAGGCGCTCGATATCACGCGGCAGAACCTCGCGATCGGCTGGGTCATGATCACGATGGTCGAGGGCATCTCCCGCGCCGAAGGCGGCCTCGGGGCGATGATTCTCAATCAGAACAAGCACTTCAAGCTCGCCGAAGTCTACGCGATCCTGATCGTGATCCTGATCGTGGGCCTCGTGCTCGACTACGCGATGGGCTTGCTGACGCGCATCCTCTGTCCGTACGCCGCACTCGAGCGGGTGAAGCGATGACGGAGGCCCCCGAGATTCTGTTGAGCGTCAAAGACGTGAAGCTGTCGTTTGGCGATCTCAACGTGTTGGACGGCATTAGCTTCGACGTGATCGACCGCGTGCGACCGGGCGTGATCACGGGTCAAATCGTCGGTCTATTGGGCCCCTCGGGCGTCGGCAAGACGTGCCTGCTTCGCATTATCTCGGCACTGAGCCCGCCCGATGCCGGGACCGTCATCAACAAGCACGGCAAGGCGATCCGCGCCGGCGAGGTCGGCGCGGTGTTTCAAAACTATCCGATGGTGCGCCACCGTACGGTGCTCTCGAACCTCATCATGGCGGGGACCGCGTGCGGTCTGCCGCGGTCGGAGGCGAAGGCCAAGTCCGTGGAGTTACTCAAGCGCTTCGGGATCGCGGACCGGTCCGGCGCCTACCCGTCGCAGCTGTCGGGCGGGCAACGCCAACGCGCGGCCGTCGCCCAACAGTTGGTCGCGAACAAGCCGCTCTTGATCCTCGATGAACCGTTCTCGGGCCTCGACCCCAAGGCGCTGCTCGAAGTGATGGACCTGCTGCGTGAGGTCGCTCACCTCGACGAACACAACACGATCATCGTCATCACGCACGACATTCGTGCGGCGCTGGCGATCAGCGATACACTGTACATGCTTGGCCGGGACCGGGATGCCGAGGGAAATGTCGTCAGCGGCGCGAAGATCCAGCGCACCTACGACCTCGAAGAGATGGGGTTGGCGTGGCGCACGGATGTGGAATACACGAAGGAGTTCATTCTCCTCGAGCGTGAAGTGAAAGAACAGTTCGTACACCTCTGACCCCTGAGACGCCGCGTGGCGAAGAAGAAGAAGAAAGCGCCGGGACACAGCCTCTACTGGGAGGCGGTGATCAATCAGTACAATCTGATTGGGCTCGCCGGCATGATCGCGCTGTCCGCGGTCCTCGGCTCCCCCCTCCCCTTCCTCATCGCGCTGGGGTTCGAGCTGATGTACGTCGCGGTGATCCCGGAGACGGAGTTCTTCAAGCGGGTCGTGCACGCGAAGTACAACGAGATCGACGAGGCCGATGCGATGCGCAAACATCGCGAGCGGCTGGAGAACTTGCATCCAGTTCAGCGGCGCCGCTTCGAAGAGATCGCGGTGCTCGTCGAGTCGACGAAGTCGAACCTCGATCAGAACGAGTCGACGGGTCTCGACATCACGAGCAAGCTCGACCTGCTGCGGGCGCGGTACCTGTGGTTGATGGAGTTGCTCAACGCCTACGAGCACTACCTGTCGTCGATTCGCCCTGGTCAGATTGAGACCAACCTGTCCGAGGTCGACCAGCAGATCGCGAGCACCGAATCGTCCCGGGTGAAGTCGACGCTGGAGGAGCGCCGCAGCGTGCTGCACAAGCGCAAGGCCCGACTGGAGCGCGTGAACGAGAATCACACCATCGTGCGTACGCAGGTGATGACGATCGAGGACATCATGCGGCTCATCCATGAGTCGTCGATGACGATTCAGAACCCCGCCGACATTGGGCGGCAGATCGACGACCTGCTGATCGATGTCGAGGCGACCGAGGAAGCAGTGCACGACCTCGATTCGTTCGGCAACATCTCGGCCGAAGACGAGCTGAGTGCGTTCGACAAAGAGCTCGAGCACGCCATGGAAATGGTCGAGATGGAGACGCGCGCGTAACGGCCATGAAGACGCTCGCGATCGATACCTCGACGAAGACTCAATCGCTCGCCCTGACCGAGGGCGACACGGTGGTGGCGCGGCGCCTGTGCATCGTGCGCACCAACCACTCCGGCAGTCTCCTCGCGAACATCGATGACATGCTGGCGCAGGCCGATTGGGAGCCCGCGCAGCTCGACCTCGTCGCCGTCGGCGTGGGACCCGGCGCGTTCACCGGGCTTCGTGTCGGGGTCGCGACGGCGAAAGGGATCGCGCGCGGCGCCGGTGCTGCGCTGGTGGGCGTCTCGAGTCTGGAGGCGACGGCTCGGCCGATCTCGGCGCTCGTGGACGCGACCATCTTTGCGCTGTGTGACGCGCGACGCGGAGAGGTCTACGCCGCGTCGTACCAGTCGATGAACGGTGCGCTGACGCCGCTCAGCGCCGCGGCAGCCATGACACCCGCCCTGCTCCGGCAGGCCGTGGATGCGGTCCCGGGCCCGGTCGTGCTCGTAGGCAACGGCTTGCGAGCCCACGACGAGCTGCGCACCTGGGATCGTCCGCAGACGCAGGTGATGGCACAGCCTTGGGATGCGCCTTCGAGCGTCTCGATCGCCATGCTTGCCGCACGTCACCTCGCGGCCTTCGGTCCCGATGACATCGCCGCGCTCGAGCCCGATTACGTCCGGGTCAGCGATGCGGAGATGAACGTCGCGCGGCGCTCCACATGAGTGGGCGCGCGCTGCTTTTGGTCGTCATCACCGCCTTCGCCGGCTGCGACGGACCGAAGGCCCCGCGCGAGCCCGCACGGATGACCACACCGAAAGCTGCCGAACCTCAGATACCGACCCGGCGACCGTTCATCGACACTCACGTCCACATGAACGCCCGCGCCTACGGGGTGTTACTCGAGCAGCTCGAACCGCTCGGGTTGCGGCGCATCATCAACCTGAGCGGTGGATCATCGGCGGAAGCCCGCGCGGAGAACATCGCCGACGCGGACAAGTTCGGCGGCCGCGTCCTGTTGTTCCACAAT
>JBFIHF010000378.1:0-6075 GCA_041601915.1 Bradymonadaceae bacterium | reverse complement strand
TTATCGACCCCGCGGATGGCCGAGCGCGACCCACTGGGATTGCGCGAGCTGGCGGGCTTTGGACGCGCAAGCCGCCTCGCCGGCCGTGTGCGCGATGTCGGCGGCGGCGTCAGCTCCCGCGGCGACGAGCAGGCTCGTGGCGCCCGACTCCGACATGCCCGCGGAGGCGCGCTGGATGAGGGATTCGCAGGCCGCCCAGTCGGCGCGTCGAGCGGCGCAGATGCCGAGCGCGGTGATGACCGACGGCATCTCGAATCGAAGGCCGGTCCGCTCGAAGGTCTCCAGGGCGCGGTTCAACGTCTGCTCGGCATGGGCGAGTTCGCCGTCGCATGCATCGATGAACGCTTCGTGCATCTCGACGACGGTCTTGGGAATGCCTTCGACCTCGAATACCTGCTTGGCGCGGTGGAAGCAGGCCCTGGCCGGCTCCCAGTGTTCGGCCAGGATCTCCAGCAGCCCTTCCAGAAGCAGCGCTCGCCATTGCGTCTGCGAGGAGCCGACGGCTGCGGCGTCCTTCCCCGCCTGTTTCAGCAGGGCGCGCGCTTCGTCATAGCGCCCGTGGCCGAGCATCGAACAGCCGAGCTCGCTGCGGGCTCTGATGAGGTCGCGCGGGCGGTCCAGTGTCTCGTAGATTTCGACGGCGCGGGCGCACGCCTGGATCGCGCTGCCCACGTTGTTGGCGCGTCGTCGGGCGACGCCGAGCGAGACGAGGTATCGCGCGAACTCTTCGGAGCTCTCGGCGCCGAGCACCGACAACGCGTTTTCGTAGGCAGCCAGCGCTTCGGCTGGCTTGCCGAGATGGGAGAGCGCGTTCGCTCGCTGCGAGAGTGCGCGGCCCAGCTCGGTGTTCCATCCGTTGGCTTCGGCGGCGTCGGCAACTTCAGCCGAGATGGCCATCATCTCCTCGACGTTCCCGCGAATCAGCTCGACGGAACCCTGAATCAGCTTGCCCTGCGCCTGCGCGCGGGCCGTGTCGCCGCCCACGTTCTCGAAGGCAACGGCCAGCAGGTCGAGGAGCTCCTGCGCTTCGGCGAGGGACTCTTCGACGGCGAGGTCGGCGGCGAGAAGCAGCGGCTCGATCGCCTCCTCGAACGCGTGCGCGCCGAGCAGGTGGCGGGCGCGCCGCGCGGCGATGCCGACGGCGTGGTCGCTGTAACGCGCGGCGAGCATGTCGGCGCAGCTGCGATGGTGGCGCACGGCTCGACCGCCGTCCCGGGCGCGCCGCTCGAGACTGTCCCGAAACAAGCTCGTCGTGAAACGCCAGCCATCTTCGGTGCGCTCGACGTAGCCTCCGAAGGCCAACGCCCGCATGATGTCGTCGACGACCAGTACGTCGAGCCCGAGAGCGGCCAACTCCGCGCTGGCGACTTCGTTGCTCAGCATCGCAGCAAGCTCGACGATCTCGGCGGCATCGGGCGCCCGCGGACGCAGTGCCTCGATGATCCGCTCGAAATCGTCGGCCAAAAGCACCTGCACGTCGTCGGGAACCGTCGCCGCGTCAGACAAGAGCACCAGACCGTCCCCCGAAGGCACGAGGGCGTTGCTGTTGACCCAGGAGCGCACGAGCTGCGTGGCGAAGAGCGGGTTTCCGCCCGTGCGCTCAGCGACCGTACGAGCGAGCGACGGGGAGAGGCCCAACATCTGCCGCACGAGCGCGATTTGCTCTTCCTGGGCCAGCGCCCCGATCGTCAGGAGTTGCCCCATCTCGCCGAGCTCGACGACCCGCCTCTCGGCCGCGGTCTCTTCGACCTCGTCCATCAGCGTGAGGACGATGACGACCGGATACTGCCGATGCGCGGTCATCAGGTGGTGAGCCAATTCGACGGCCTCGCGGCCCCACTGAGCATCGTCGATCCACAGCACGACCGGGCGTTCCCGGCAGAAGACGTCGATCAGCTGCGAGAAGATGCGGTGTCGCTCGGACGGCTCGACGAAGAACGCCGAACTGTTCACCTCGCCGTAGCCCGCCGTGACGATCGCGAACAGCGAATCGACCAGCGGCCGTGGCACGACCCCCATCCGATCGGAGAGCCACCGCTCCACGAACTCGAGCGACTTCTCCGGCGTGAGCCCCTTGCATCGGAGGTGGCGAACGAGTGCGGGGGCGAGGCCATCGGCGGCGCCACCGTTCTCGCTGTGCATCACCCGGAGGACCTGTGCGCCGCCGACTTCGTCGGCGTGCCGAGAGAACCACTCCGCGAGTCGGCTCTTGCCGACGCCCGCCGGACCGCGCAGGACCACCGCCTGGGGGGCCTCCGTCCGGTCCGCATCCATCAGCGCTTGCCACAACGCGGCGCGTTCGGCCCGCCGCCCAACGAGCGGCATCGTGCGCAGACCCACGAGCCCGAGTCCTGAGCCGACGAGTGTGATGCTCGACCCCTCGCGCTTGCGCGGCGACGCGGGGATCGGTGGTCGCTCGTAAGCGCTGTTCCACCCGCTCTGGGCGCTCGCCGCTGCGAAGGGCTGGTCGTCGTCAACTTCGGTCGCCTCTTCATCGGTCGCCACGACGACATCGCCGAGCTGTCGCAGGGCGTAGGCAGCATCGGCAGCACGCCGGTACCGCTCCATGGGCTTCTTCTCCATCAGCCGCCGCAGCCACCCTTCGAGGCCGAGTGGCACCGCCACGTTCGGCTCGTACGCGGGCGGGGGCTGGTTGAGGTGCAAGAGCATCACGACAAAGGCGCTCCCGCCTTTGAACGGCGGCCGGCCCGTCGTGAGTTCCCAGATCACGCAGGCGAGCGAGTAGAGGTCGGTCGGCGGGCCCTGGATCGCCCAGTCCGCCATGACTTGCTCCGGTGCGATGTATCGAGGGGTGCCGGCGACAGCCTTGTCCGAGATATCTCCGCCTTCGAGCTCGAGCTCCTCGATCGGCAGCGCGATCCCGAAGTCCACCAGTTTCGGCGCCACCCGGCCCTCGACGGTGCGCTCGATGATGATGTTCTGAGGCTTGATGTCCCGGTGAATGACGCCCAGTGAATGGGAGTGCGCGAGCGCGTCCAGCACGCCGAGCGCGAAGTCGCGTATCTCCGGCCAGCTGAGTTCGCCGCGCAACTCGGCCAGCTCCTTGCCCGGGATGAACTCCATCGCGATCCAGGGAGAGTTCAGCGGAGCGCTCAACGACTGCGCAGCGGCGTCCTCGAGGCGGCCGGCGTCGACGACCATCGCGATGCTCGAGTGGTTCAGGCGCGCCATCGCCTGCACCTCGAGATCGAACATGTGCTCCATGCCGGGTTGGATCGCGCTCAGCACCTTCAGCGCGACATCGACCTCGTCCGATTCGTGGCGCGCACGGTACACGGCCCCCATCCCGCCGCGGCCAATCTCCTCTCCAACTTCGAACGCTCCTACCTTCATCGCCGCACCTCAACACGGGTTTCGCGCCGGGGTCAAAGCGAAACCGGCGACGCCGGGCCACCCGGGCGCGAATGGCCGTACTCCCGCGCGAAACGACGCGGTATGCTGCGTGGGTCCACGTTGGAGATTTCGAGTGAACCCCAAAATCATCACCATCATCGCGTTCGCAGCATTGGCAGCAGCTTGTGCAGACAATGCGAAGCCCCACGCTCCCGAATCGACCAGAGTCAGCCAACTCGTGAAGGCAGACGAGGGCGGCGTCGTGACCGTCGGCGACGTCGCGACACTCACGATCCCGCCCGGCGCGCTCGCCGAGGACACGGTGATCACGGCCGAGGTGAAGGAGCCGCAGGACACGGTTGCGGATACGGTCGTCAGAGGCCCGATCGTCGAGTTTGGGCCGGACGGCCTGCAATTCAGCAGCCCGGTGATTCTCGAATTCGCCGTACCCCCGGGTTCTTACTCGACACCCGGCGCGATCTCGAAGTTCGCGCCGAACCTCGGTCTCTGGGATGAACACGGCCCGACAGGGTCGGCGCTCGCGCCGAACCTCGGACTGTGGGACCAGAGCGGTGATTCGAGCTCGGCGTACGCGCCGAACCTGGGGCTCTGGGATGCGGGGGACCCGGACAAGATGGCGACGGGCGTGATGGGCTTTTCCTCGTTCGCGGCGACGCTGCCTGGACACGGCGTCTACTCGTGCGGCATCGACGATGGCGCCGTGTGTTGTTGGGGATTGCGCGAACCCGAATGCACCGACTGCACGCCCACGACGGCGTTGCCGACCGCCACAGACTTCGTGGCCGTGGCCCCTGGTGCGTGGAGCGATTGCGGCCTCAAAGGCAACGGGACGATTGAGTGTTGGGGCTGGGACGCCCCCGTTCCACCAACCCAGGGCGGTTTCGTCCAGGTCTCGACAGGCCGCGGGCACGCCTGCGCGTTGAAGGATGACGCGAGCGTTGTTTGCTTCATGGCTGCCGATCGCGACTACGACGTGCCGAGCCCGACCGGAAGCGACTTCGCGACCGTGACCTCGGGCGACTTCCATGCCTGCGGTCTGAAGACAAGCGGCGAGATCTCGTGCTGGGGTTCCGATCGTGACGGGGAGGGTGGCGCGCCGAGCGGCACCGGATTCGTGCAGGTCGACGCCGGCGCCCGCCACAGCTGCGCCGTGGCCGGCGATGGTTCGGTGCAGTGTTGGGGCTCCGAGATTAGCGGCATCAAGCGCGTTCCCGCGACGACCGCCGGCCGGCGATTCGTCCAGATCTCCGTCGGCGTCTTCGGGGCTTGTGCCCTCACCGAGGTTGGCGGCGTGGTCTGTTGGGGAGCCGACCAGGACATCGTGGTTGGCACGCCGAGTCGAACTGGCTACGCCGAAGTCATCGTTAGACACCGCCAGGCCTGCGCCGTTCGCGGCGATGGTTCTGTGGAATGCTGGGGTGAAGACATCGCCGGTTCACTCGCCCCGCCTGCGGGCTGCGGACTTCCGGTGAGCCGCTTCGTCACTCCCTGTCGCACCGACGAGTATGTGCTCGCCAATGCCTGCATTGCGTGCGGCCCTGGAACCCAGAAGGCGCCAGGCGACGATCCATTGGGCGGCGACACCACGTGCGACCCGATCCGCTGTGCCGCCGACGAATTCGTCGTCAACAACGCCTGCTCGCCGTGCGCGGCGGGCACCACGCGGCCAGCCGGCGATGATGCCTCGGGGGCGAACACGGCGTGCGCGGCGGTGCTGTGTGCCGCCGACGAGTTCGTCTCCGCGAACGCCTGCTCGGCATGTCCGGCGGGCAGCACGAACCTCGCCGGCGATGACGCATCAGCGGCCGACACGAGCTGCGACGCGGACCTGTGCCCATCCAACGAGTACGTGATGGGCAACGCGTGTACCGCATGCGCCCCCGGCACCACGAACCTCGCGGGAGACGACGCGACGGGCGCCGACACGTCGTGTGACGTGACCCGGTGCGCGGCCGACGAGTCCGTTCTCGCGAACGTCTGCAACGCGTGTCCGCTCGGCACGACCAACGTCGCGGGCGATGACGCATCGGGCGCCGACACCATGTGCGACGCGACGCTGTGCGCCGCCGACGAGTACGTCATGGCGAACAACTGCGCGACCTGCGCGCCTGGCACGACGAACGCGGCAGGCGATGACGCCTCGGGCGCAGACACGACGTGCGACACGACGCGGTGCGCGGTCGACGAGTACGTGATGTCGAACGCCTGCACCGCTTGCGGAGCGGGTTCAACGAACGTTGCTGGCGACGACGCTTCGGGCGTCGACACGGCGTGTGACTCGACGTTCTGCGCTGTCGACGAATACGTGAGCTCGAACACTTGCACCCCGTGCGGCGCCGGTTCGACGAACGCAGCGGGCGACGACGCCTCGGGTCTCGACACGACGTGTGACGCGACGTTCTGCGCCGTCGACGAGCACGTGAGCTCCAACGCCTGCACCGGGTGCGGAGCCGGTTCGACGAACGCAGCGGGCGATGATGCTTCGGGGCCCGATACCGCGTGCGACCCCACGTTGTGCGCAGTCGATGAGTACGTCTTCGCGAACGCCTGCGCCCCGTGCGGACCCGGCACAGCGAACACAGCGGGCGATGATGCTTCGGGGGTGGACACCGCCTGCGACCCGATCTTGTGCGCCGTCGACGAATCCGTGTCGAACAACACCTGCACAACCTGTGCGCCCGGTTCCACCAACCCCGCGGG
>JBFIHF010000377.1:0-6094 GCA_041601915.1 Bradymonadaceae bacterium | reverse complement strand
CTGCCGTGCGACCGCGCGCGGCGGCGCGGGCAACACCCCGGCGCCGGCCGGTGACCTGTGGGAGCGAGGTCCCTGGGCCGCATGGAACACGCATCCAGCCGAGGGGTGCAACCAAAACCCCCGCATCCGAGTCGACGACACACCGGCCGAGCAGCTCTACGTCACCTATCCGGCGGCGACGGACCCCAGCATCACCGGTGCCGCGGACGTCGCCGCACGGCGGTTTCCGGTCATCGTTTTCGCTCATGCCAACAACGATCGCGTCTGTCAGATCTTCGAGAGCTACTACTCGCTGCACGACCACTGGGCGAGCTGGGGATACGTCGTCGCAGCGGTCGACGGGACCGCGGCGAACTGCGCGAAGGGGTCTCGGGAAAACATCGAACTGCGCGCCGCGATGATGCGGTCGGCACTGGAGACGCTGCGCGACCTCGATGCGGACCCCGAGAGCCGCTTCTTCGAACGCCTCGACCTTTCACACGTCGTGTTCGCGGGCCACAGCCGTGGCGGTGGCGCGGCGTTCATCGCCGCGCGCGGCTTGCCGGAGGTGGCGGGCATCATCACTCTGCAGGGGATCGACCTGCCGGCGTTCGGTTTCGGGCTCGGAAACTCCACCGCGCTCCCCACGATCAGCGTGACGGCGGGAAACGACGTCGACCTGCACTATCCGCGCGTCGAAGCGATCGAGGACCGACTGGGCGGCCCGTACACCTGGGTGAACATCAATGGCGGCATCCACGCCTACACCGCGGACGTCGTGCCGCTCGAGTTCGACGACCGGCCGGGTATCTCGCGCGGCAACCAGCACAACCTCACCGAGCTCTACACCACGGCGTTCCTACTCGGACTGACCGATACCGCCACCGACGACGTGTTGTTCTCGCTGGCCGGACCGCGCCTCGCCAAGACCGTGAGCGGCCGGGGCGTGTACCAGCGTTGGCGGACCGATTCCGACGCGATCTGGATTGACCGGTTCGACCACGAGGACCCGCAGACCAACGAACACGGCGGCGCCAACCGGGCCACGGGGTTTCTGCGCTACGCAGAGGTGTTCACCTACCAGCCCGACGACCCATCGCCGTCCGTGCGCTGGCGAGCCGCACGCTCGCTACTGCTGTCGAGCACCGGTCCTGCGACCTACCGGACCGAGCTGGATGCTGAAGGATCGCTGGACGTCGTCGAGTTTCCCGTCTTGATGTTTCGCGCCAAAGGGCCCGATTTCGGTGTACCCGCGAGATTCGACGTCGCGTTCATCGGCCCGACCGGCGAGGCGCACGTCGTGCCGATCGGTCCCGCGGAGCGCGGGCCACTGCCGTTGGGAAACCGCTTCCAGCAGGTCGTCGTCGAGCACCCCGAGCCGACGGAGCCCGTGATCGCGGTCGAGCTTCGCCTGTATGGCGGCGAAGTTCTGATCGATGATCTGCGGTTCGTTCAGCGCTGAGTGAGTCGCCGTCGACGCAGGCGCACGAACATCAGCACACCAATGAGCGCGAGCGGCGGTTCAGCCTGCCCGTTCGCCGTCGCGCAGCAACCACCCTTGGCGTCCACGTCGTCGAGTCCGTCGTCAGGCGCCTGATCAGGATCGGTGGTTCCGCCCGGCGACCCGCCGTTATCCGGGGGCTGCGGGTTGGGACCGCCCATCCCTGGATTGGGGTCCGGCGGTTCTTCGATGTCGACGTCGGGCAGGACGAGGCGGATCGCGTCCGCGATGACGTGTTGCTCCTCGCCGACCTCGACGGGGGCATTGTCGTAGACCGAGACCCACTGGTCCTCGCCCGCGGCAAAGTCAAACTCACCGATCGGCTGCCAACCGTCAGCGCCCGCGCTGAGATCGATGTAGACGTCGTCTTCGGTCCCATCATGTCGGACGCGATACTGCGCGGAGTCGTACACCGCCCACTGTTGGACGTTGTGGTACTCGACACGATAGCGGCCGGCCTCGGCGAGGTGGACGCGCCAGCGCGCCCAGTTCGACGGGGAGTCGGCCTTCCAAGCGTTCGTCCAGCGCAGCGAGCCGCCGTAGCCTTCGCCCTCGACCCGCCAAAACTCCGACGGGCCGAACGCCTGGAAACACGCGTCGGTATCGTCGATGACCCCGCCGTCGGCCGGGATCGGGTCGCCGCACGGACCAAAGTCGGGCGGGTCCATCGGGCCGCTGAACCACGGCGTACCGAGTCCGGCCGCTTCGGGGTTGAGCTCCATGTGGATGTGATCCACATGCTTGTTGTCGTTGGTGTAGACGCGTAACCGCTCACCGGGCGCGCGCCCCGAACTCCAGATCATATTGTCCCAGATGATCAGCTGGATGCCGACTTCCTCGGCGTGCTCGAGCAACCAGTTTGCGATCGGATCGCCGAGGTCGTTGTCCGCGGAGTTGTTGTAGGACTGCGAGGTGTCGCGCGGCAGCATGATATCGAGCGCGCGCCCCGTAGCGTGCACGGACATCGACGAGGAGTTCGCGATCGGCCGGCACGAGTAGCCGCCGATCGTGCTCGTCTGCTCCCAGTTGTCGTACAGCCACTGGCGAAAGATCCGCGTCCCTTCCAAGAACGACCCGCCGCACCCGGACTCGCCGATCCACGGCCCGGCCTGAACATTCTGGATGTTGTAGGTGTCGGCGAGGGCCAATGTCGCGGCGGGCGGCGCCCAGAACCCCGCCGTTGCGAGTTCGTGGGTTCGGGTTTCGGTCTCGTCGGCGCACCCCCATGCCCCGAGCAACACAATCAGACTGGCGACTTTCCGTACGTTCATCGTGCTCTCGCTCGTGTGTTCGTCCCGTCCCGTTCTGCAACATCCACACCAGCGCCGATGTCGGCGCAATGGCGCATTCCGCCGTGCCGGCGCGTCGCTCGAGTGCGGCATTCGATGCACACTGTGGCAACTCGACCTGCGATTTTCGACCGCCCACATTGCTGACCGGAGGATCGTCGGCTACAACCGCACGCGTGTCTCCGTGAGTGTAGCCGATATGCAGAAACCAGTCCGTAAAGCCGTGATCCCCGTCGCTGGCCTTGGTACCCGCCTGTTGCCCGTCACGAAGTCGGTGCCCAAAGAGCTCCTCCCGATCGTCGACATTCCGGCGATTCAGGTGATTGTCGAGGAGTGTGTCGCGTCAGGCATCGAAGAGGTCATCTTCATCACTGGCCGGGGAAAGGGGGGGCTCGAAGACCACTTCGACTACTCCTACGAGCTGGAGAAGGTGCTCGAAGAGCGCGGCCGAACCCAGGAGCTCGAGACGGTGCGCCGCGTCGCCTCGATGATTCGCACCGTCGCGGTGCGTCAGAAGAAGCCCCTCGGACTCGGCCACGCAATCCTTCAGGCCAAAGACGTCGTCGGCGACGAGCCGTTCTTCGTGCTGCTGCCCGACGACATCATCGATGCCGATCCCCCCGTGACGAAGCAGATGCTGGACGTCTACCAGCAGTACGGCCAGTCCGTGGTGAGCATCATGGAAGTGCCGAACGACGAGGTCAGTCGCTACGGCATCATCCATGGCGAGAAGTGGGCGCCGCGCCTGCATCGCATCCGGCAGCTCGTCGAGAAACCGGAGCCGGACAGCGCGCCGTCAAACCTCGCGGTCATCGGACGCTATCTGCTGCCGCCGGTGATCTTCGAGTACCTCGAGGCCGTTCAGCTGGACAGTTCCGGCGAGATTCAGCTCACCGATGCCCTCGCGCGCCTCGCGCGGGAGAAGGCGTTGATCGGCTACGTGTTCGATGGCGTGCGCCATGACACCGGCGACCGTCTGGGGCTGATCACGGCCAACATCGCGTATGCGCTGCGTCGACCGGAACTCAAGGACAAGCTGTGGGAGTACATCAACTCCCTCGAACAGTCCTGATGCGCGGTGCCGCCCTGGTCGCGGTCATCGCGTTGTGGACTCTGACCGCCGCACCCGCTCACGCCGCCCTACCGCCGCTGGAGCTCGCGCAGAAGTCCCTCGCCCAGGCGCGCGCCGGACAGCCGGTCTTCATTCTGGACCTGCGCGTCACGGAGACCAGCGCGGAGCTCAAAGAGTGGCGGCTACGCGGCACATTCAGCTTCGGAGATATGCCGGACAAGCTGGGCCCCAAGGCGCCACTGCCGCTGCGCTTGCTCTGGATCGCGACGCTGAGCGCCGACCCGGTGGCTGAGCTCCAGAAGGCCCACGGCCTCATCAACGCGAACACATCGACCGTCGGCGTGCAGGACGGCTTTGTCTACGTCTACGGCACGACACCGAGTTTTTCGCTGTATCGGGATCTGAAGCGCCTCGCGGCCTTCAGCGTCACCGCGGACGGCAAACGCTGGGTCGCGAGGCTCGCCTACGACGGCGAGGGTCGTCTCAGCGGCCTGATGATCACGCGAGATGGGCGCACCGTTTTGACCGCCCGCAGCGGCCCGTAAATGGCAAGCGCTCATGCTGCTGTTGCGCTGCATGATTCGCGGCGGGTACACATACGTACAGACTCTTTTCGGGTTCGATGATGGACGAGATTCTGATCGCGTGTGGCAGCGTCGATCTGTTGCGGAAAATCGCTGGCGACCTGCCCCCTGGCCAGTACAAGCCGATTGCGACGAAGTCGGCCGGCGGTATCGTGGCGAAGATTGCGAACCGCAACGTGCGCGTCGCGATCGTGCACGAGCTGCTGGGGGACGGGCCCGGCGCGGCTCTCTGCGCCGAGCTCGCGACGTCGGCGAATCCGCCCGCTGTTCTCTATCTTTGTACAGGCGCGCCGCCCGCGAACGGCCCGTTCGAGATCGCACTACGCTACCCGGTCCCCGGCCCCGTGCTTCGAAACGCACTGGCGCGCCTCGCGCCGGCTACGAAAGGCGATCAGGATCTGGCGCTGTGGCAGGATTTCTTCTCCGAACTGCAGGGCCGCATCCACGCCCTCCCGAACCAGAACTACTACCAGATCCTCGGCGTCGAAGACGGCGCGCCCCACAACGTCGTCGTCGCGGCCTATGACGCGCTGACCGTGCGCTACCACCCCGACCGCTACGCCCAGTTTCGGGGCCAGCAATGGGGAGACGCCGTCTACGCGCACGCGAACACGCTGTTTCAAGCGGTTACCAGCGCCTTCGGCGTGCTGTCGGACCGCCGGATGAAGAAGCAGTACGAGCGCTCGATGACGTCCGGAAAGATCCGACTCGATCCCGCGCTGCTGAAGGCCGGTGGCGATACGGGCCCCGATCTGCTCGAGAATCACGCGCAGACCAAACAGGGCAAGAAGTTCCTCAAACTCGCGCAGAGCGACATCGCACGACGCGACTGGTCCTCCGCGCTTCAGAACCTCAAATTCGCGGCGAGCATGGAAGGCGACGTGCCGATCATCGCCGAAAAGATCGCGGAAGTCGCAGCCAAGATCGGGAAGTAGATGGCTGAGGAAAAGAAGAAGTCCGACCTCGTGCCGCGATTGATGACGGCGGTCGTCGCGATTCCCGTGTTGCTCTATCTGATCTTCGCGGCGCCCGTGTGGGCGTTCGGCTTGCTCGTGCTCTGGGCGACGACGACGTCGGTCTGGGAGTACTGCAACATGACGTTCGGGAAGGAGCACAAGACCGGCGTCTGGTTTGTGTCGGCGCTGGGCGCGGCGCTCTTTGCCACGATGTTCTGGCGCATCGAGTTCTTCCTACCCGCACTGGTCGTGTGCGGGCTGCTCGTGTTTCTGTTTTTTCTGTTCCTGTACAAGAACCAGCGCGACTCCAGCCATCAGATCGGCTCCAGCATCACGGCCCTGGTCTACGGCGTCGTGATGTTCGGCACGATCGCCCTGCTTCATCGGGACGCCGGGCCCGCCGGCCCGCTCTGGATCCTGATGGTGCTCTGCATCGTCTGGCTGTCGGACACCGGCGCGTACTTCAGCGGTCGCGCGTTCGGCAAGCACAAGCTCTACCCCGCGGTGAGCCCGAACAAATCGGTCGAAGGGGCGGTCGGCGGCTTCATCGTCAGCATCGTGAGCGCCCTCGCCCTCAACGCGGGCTTCATTCCGATGATTGAAGCGTCGTCATTCTTCTCGGATACGCTGCAGCTCGACTGGACGCGGCTGAGCACGATCGATGTCCTCGTCGTCGCGGTGCCGGCCAACATCCTCGCCCAGTGCGGCGACCT
>JBFIHF010000376.1:0-6117 GCA_041601915.1 Bradymonadaceae bacterium | reverse complement strand
GCAGTGTTACCATGGAGGCCCTTGCCGGCTAGGAGCGCGGGAGATCGCAGTGCGTATGCGTCTAACACAACCGTTTCTCAGGTGGCAACTGGCGATAGCGGGCTGCGTCGCGTTTCCTTCGCTGGCGGTGGCGCAGCGACTCGACTCGGTCACGCGCACGCAGGCCTTGGAGCGCAGCGAGTTTCCGCGCGAGGTCGTGCTGGTCGGTGAGCTGCCCCCGGGGATCAATGAGGCGGCGTGGACGAAGTCGGTGCACGCGGCACTCGCGGCGTGGAACGAAGTGCCCTGCTCGTACGCCGAGCTCACATACGGCGGCCGTGTCGCGACGCCGACCGATGCTCCGGACGCGACGACGGTCCAGTTTGTCGACGGCGCCGCGGAGCGCTGCTTCGGGATCGACAACAACATCGGTTGGACGATGCTTGGACCGTGCGGCGCGTGGTCGCCGACCGCGATCCTTCTGAACACGAACGGCTACACGTGGTCACCGGTCGCAGCCCCGTATCAGAGCTCCAACGACGCGATCGTGGACGTGACGTCGGTGCTGACCCACGAGCTGGGCCACGTGCTGGGGTTGCATCACGACGACGTCACCGACGCGCTGGCGACGATGGCGCCCCGCTACCTCCGCGATGGCGGCCTGCGAACCCTGGCGGCACAGGACAAGTTGATCCTGTGCGCCGCGTACCCGCAGGATGCCGGCGAGTGTGACTCGATGGCGACAGACGCCTGCCAGGGGGCACCGTGCGTCGAGGAGAGTTCGTTCGGCGTGTGCGACGAACCTCGCGCCGCAACGGGAGACTACTGCGACCTCGCGACGCTCGACTGCGGGCGCGCAACTGCGACCGCAGGCGGGCCCGTCGGCGCTCGTTGCCGCGTCACCTCGGCGGCGACTTACTCGGGCTATTGCACGAAGCAGTGCGAATCGACGACCGACTGCCCGACCGACATGGTGTGCGACGAGCAAGCACAGGAGTGCGAGTACGCTGCGGTCGCGAGCGTGAGCGACGGCTGCCGCACCACCAGCGGCGGTTCAGCGTCCGGTTCACTGTGGGTAATGCTCGGCGCTATTTGGTGGCGACGCCGCCGAGCAGCTTCTCGAGGGCCACGAGATCTTCATCGCGACGCCCCGCGTCAAACATGCCGATGACGAGCCATGCGCCGACGTCGGTCGTGAACTCGAAGACCACCAGGGAGCGCTGCTTGTCGCCGACACCCATCGTGTACTCCGTCAGCTTGCCCTTCAGCTCGCCATACGTCTTCGCTTCGCCTTCCCCGACGCGCGCAAGCTTGCCGCGGACAAGCGACGAGTGGAACGTCGAGAAGTACGACACCGCATGCGTGCCGGTGATCTTGGCGTAGCGCAGCTCAATTTGAGATTTGGACTCGCCCGCGGCCCGCAGCGCGCTGACGGCGCCCTTCTTTGCCGGCGCGATGACCCAGCCCGCGGGTTTGGTGTACGTCAGCCCTTGCTTGGTATCGACCAGATCGGGATCGTCGGCAAACGCCGGGGGGGCGAACAGCAGGAGCAACAAGAGGATCGAGAGGATTCGCATGGGGCTTCCTGCGGAGGTCGGAACCATCATACGCAGCGGCGCGGACGCGGTTCAAGAAATGAAAAAGGCTCCCAAGTGGGAGCCTCGAATCCGCGCGGCGCAGGGTCGCGCTACTTGAACTTGATGTTCTGGACGACGCTCTTGAAGTCGCCGACGTACTTGTCCTTGTCGACATCCTGCATGTACCCGACGACGAGCCATGCCGTGTTGTCGCGAAGAAACTGGAAGATCACGACTTCGAGGGTCACCCCGGAGTGCGTGAACTTGTAGCTCGTCTGGGTGCCCTTATGGGCTCCGACGGTGGCCTCTTCTTTGCCCGTCTCCTCGAAGTTAGATTCCTTCAAGGTCTTGTGGAAGGTCTTGAAGAAGACATCCGCGACGTCGGAGGTCATCAGCTTGGTGCCGACGACTTCGATCTGGCTCTGCGAACCGCGATGCTTGAAGTTTGCGACCGCCTTGTCGTTACCTTGCGTCACCTCCCACTTCGCGGGAGGCGTAACGGAGACGCCAAACTCCTCGTTCTCGACGGGTGCGGCATCCTGGGCGAACGCCGTAGCGGACACCATCGAAATAACAAGGAGTGTGAACAGTACGCGGACAAGCTTCATGCGGCATCTCCTGAACGAGCCAGAATCTTCATCGGACTGGGGTCTTATATCAGCCGTGTGCAGCGCTGGCAACAAGACAAGCGGGGTTAGGTGGCCTTTGGCGGGCGCGGAGCCAGCGGGGTCGGCGACCCCGGTTCGGTGCCGGACATCGACTCGGGTCGAGGCGCCGCGGGCGGCGCAAACTCGTGGGGGAAGGCAATGGATTTGAGGTGGAGATCGCGCTGCGGGAACGGAATCTCGATCCCGGCTTCGGCGAGGGCATCCCAGACGATGAAGTTGAGCTGACCGTTGAGCCGATCCCGGGTGATCTTCATGCAATCGAAGTAGATCAGCAGCAGGAAGTTCACGGAGCTGTCCCCAAACCCGGTCAACCAAACCTCCGGCGCGGGCTCCGGCAGAACCAGCGGATGCTCCTTGGCCGCGGCGAGCAGCACCTTCTCGACTTCGCGCGGCTTGCAATTGTAGGTGACGCCGACGGGGACGCGCAGGCGGATCAGGGTGTCGGAGTAGGACCAGTTGATGATGCGCCCGCCGACGATCTCTTTGCTCGGGATGAGCATGTCGTAGTTGTCGCTGGTGCGGATGAGCACGCTGCGTGCGCCCACGGCATGCACCTGTCCATACGCGTCGCCCACGGACACCACGTCTCCCTTCTTCACGGACCGCCCGAACAACAGAATGAAGCCGGAGATCAAGTTCTCCGTGAGGGTTTGAAGGCCGAAGCCAATGCCGACGCCCAGGGAGGCGATGACGACGGTCATCGCGGACAGGTTCACGCCGAGCGTGACGAGCGCGATGAAGAACCCGACGACGACCATCGCGTAGTTGACGAGGGTCTGCACGGCGTAGGCGACGCCGACGTCGACCTCGAGCGCGGGGAATACCCGAAGGACGAGGATCGCTCGCACGAAGCGAGACAGCAGGATCGCGCCGAGAAACAGCAGCGCGGAGTTGAAGACACTAAACGCTGAAATCGTCGCCCCGCCGACGCTGACGAGCGGGACCTCCAGCATGATGACGAGCGGCTCCCACACGAGCAGCAGGCGCAGCCCGGCATAGAGGATCGCGAGCAGTGCGATCACGCGCAGCGCCCATTCGATCGAGCGGACGAGATGGAGATGCTCTTCGTCCAGGCTCTCGCGTTTGTGTAGCCACCGACGGATGCGAATGCCGCTGGCTACGACCAGGAACACCAACACCAACAACCCATAGCCACGCAGCAGAATGAACGTGGCCGCGTAGACGTATCCGACGGCGCGCAACGCCAGTAAGAACGCGGACCACACCACGATCGCGCGAAAGTATCGCGCGATGACAGCGTGGAAACGTTCGTAGAATCCGCCTTCGGGCTCCGGGAACACGGCGAGCACGGAGCTTTTGATGAACAGCAGGTAGATCGGGACAGCGAGTACCGCGAGTTCGGCGGCGAACCCCAGCAGCGCGCGGACGTCTTCGGCGATCGTGACTTGATCGGCGACGGCGACGGCGCTGAGCGCACCGACAAGCAGGCGCAGCGACCGCCGAGCGAAATCGAGCAAGCGATTCGCGTGCTCATCGCTGACTTCGAACAGCTCGAACGCGAACGCCGCCGTCGTGAACGACATGACCGTGCGATAGACGAGCAACAGCCACAACAACGCGCTCAGTCCGTGGGTCCACGGCGCACGCCCGAACACGGCCTGCACCGGAAAGTAACTGAACGCGAGCAATAAGACCGCGGGCGCCGCGCGGCCAGCGATGGCGGCGAGCAGGCGAAGCCAGACCCGGATCCAGCTCCACGACGCGGCATGCGCACGGGCGTGAGCGCGCGACGCGAGGCGCCACGCTTGCCGGTCCAACAACAGCAGCGCGATGAGCATCAGCGCGATGACGAACAGCGGCAACGCGGACCGGAAGGTCGCGGCCTCGCTGCCGGGATCGATCGCCTCGGTCGCCTGGTGCCAGGCGGTCGCAACGGCGGGACCGAGGTCCTCCAGGGTCGTGGAGTCGAACGCGAGTTCCTGGCGTTCGAGAAACTCGCGGTAGTTCGCCTTGAGACTTGTGCGGGCCCGCGCAAACTCGGACTTCATCGTCCGATCCGGCACCACCTCGACAGAGAGCGGCTTCTCCTCGCTGGGCGCCGTCGGCCCGACGAACGCTTCGGGGATGGCAGGTTTCTCACAACCGCCCAGCATGGCGATGAGCGCGAGGGCTCGAGCGAACCGCAGCAACCGGGCGAGGCCGGACGAAGGATTTAGCAGCGACGACATGGCGACGTTGTAGCGCGGCCGGAGGTCGTTGTCACCGGGAAGGCAGCTGCCTACGCGGTGAGAATCTGACGTGAGAGGTCGAGGAACTCGCCGACGCCCTTGGCGATCTCGCGCGAGACGATCGGTCGGAAGAGCTTCGCGGCGAGCCGCGGTATCGGCAGGTCCGTCGCGATCGTCTCGCGGTACACGACCTCGGTCTGCCCGCCGCCGAGGTCGATGACCTGGGTGCGTCCGGTGGACGTCATGTTCCCGCCGTCGCGCGTCGACCACTGCAGCGCGTTGCCGTCCCGCTCGTACTCGACGGTGTAGTCGGCCTTGAACTTGATGCCCGCCTCGTTCTTCTCGTGCAGAACCCAGTGCCAGACGAGCTCGGCGACCTCCTCCCCGACTTCCATCTGGGAGAACGCCTCCTTGAACCGTGCCGGGTCGCAGAAGAACGCGACGACCTCATCGAACGGCGCGCCGACGACGAACGTCTCTTCGTGGGTTCCCTCGATCCAGGCCATAGCTCAACTCCGCACTTGGGGAGGGCTATTTACAGTTCTTATCGTGGGGTCCGCAAGTGAAGCGGATGTGAAAGTGGTCATCATGGCCACGGGCGTGGCGGATGACGCCGGTTCGGCCGTCGCGGCCGCCCGGGTATTGCAGGACCGGCTCCAGCAACTCCGGGGTGTAGCCGATCGAGAGCGCATACTCGAAGAGCTGCTTTTGCAGGCGGTAGTCCACAAAGATGTACTGCACGTGACCGGTGTCGATCAGCGTCTTGAACAGATGCCAGTTCTTGACGGCATCGAACGTCGACGAGCTCATGTCGAGGAAGTCGCGCGTCGTGACGTTGCCTCGGTGGTAGTAGCTCACATCGGCATCGCGACCGGACTGATGGCTACGATGGGGACGCAGTTTACCACCACGGCGCGTGCTGATGTCGCCGACCATCAGCGCCGGCGCGTCGGGCCAGCGGGCCTTGACGTCTGCGGAGGCGGCCTCGAGCATCTGCACGGTCCGGCGGGTTCCGTAGGCCCGGCCCTCGCGGCGCACTCGTACGGCGTCCGACGGCTCGAGGATCATCCCGTTGTAGAGCTTGCCGCGGTTCGCGGATCCCCAGGAGATCGAGTGGCCGTCGCGGCCGCGAATCTCGAGGCGCACTTCGTCGCCAACGTGCAGGCGCCGCGGATTCATCTTGCGGTTCCAGCCGAGAACTTTCTTGGTGCTCACACCGTAGCGTCGAGCGATTCCCTCGAGGGTGTCGCCTTTCTTGACGATGTGGACGACGGGCAGTGCTTCGCGTTTGGCGACGACTTCTCCAGCCCGCACGACGAGACGATCGCCGGGGCGAATCTCCTCGGACTCGAGCCCGTTCCAGCTCTTGACGTCCGTGACACCGACGTTGAATCGCAGCGCGATGCTGCCGAGGGTGTCGCCTTCGGAGACCGTATATTCTTCGAGTTTGACGTGTGTGGGGTGTTCGTCGAGTTCGGCGGCGGCCGGTCGCACGAACGACAAAGCGCCCACCGCGAACGCCAATGCGGCGATGACGTGAACCATCCTTAGCTCCTGTAAATGTCGTCCTGACGTATTCAGCATCGGAGCTCAGCGCGATCGGTCAACTATTATCCACAATTCGGTGCCGCGCAGTTGTAATGCATTGCCCCCCGCCCTTGCAACCCCGTAAGCGTTCGACGTCTGGCGCGTCGCGCCAGACGT
>JBFIHF010000375.1:0-6118 GCA_041601915.1 Bradymonadaceae bacterium | reverse complement strand
TGCGCCGGCGGCGAAGCCGCAGGCCGCTCGTCACCTGCGGCCGGCGGCGAAGCCGCAGGCCGCTCGCCACCGCGCTTGGCGGCAAAGCCGCCCAGCGCTCACGGAGGACGGAGGCTGAGGCCGCTGCGGAGGTACCAGGTGTTGGGGAGATACAAACTGCCGCCGTCGAGACGTTCGTTGTCGGCGTCTTTGCTGATGAGGCGACGGTAGATGGTGCGGCCGCCGGAGAAGTCGAGCCACAGCATGTCGTTCCACAGTTTGACGTTCACCTCGGCGCCCACCTTCGCGGAGGTGTACGACACGTTGTCGACGCAGGAGCTCGCGGCGAGCCGCGCCTGGCACGCCGGGCCGTTGAGAATATCGGGGTTGCGCACCGCGTAGCTGCCGCTGTTCAGATTCATCAGCAGCACGAATTCCAAGCGCTCGTGGGCGAGCCATCCGATCTGCGCCAACGCGGGCAGGAAGGCAGTGATCGCAATGCCTGGGATCGGCTTGTACTTGACGTTCAGCACCGGAATGGGCGTGAGCCCTCCGAAGCTGTACGAGCCGATCAGGCCGGGCCCGACAGACAGGTTGCTGGAGAACCACTTGATCCCGAGCACCAGGATGCTCGCTCGAAGCATGCCGTCATCGACGCCCTCGAAATCGCCCGCGAGTCCTCCCGCGAGGCGCACGGCGAGCAACCAGTCCTGCGGCAGCTTCCGGATCGTCAGCAACGACAGATTCATGGCGTGAAACGCCCCGAACCCCTCCGGCGCACCCTCGAACCGTAGCTCGTCGAGATTGTAGGACAGCCCGGGGATCAGGTAGGTGCGCGGATTGATCTTCAGCGGGACATTGGCCGTGGCGCTGAAGGAGGAGACCTCCAGATTCGCGGCGCGCGGATTGCCAGGGGTGGGCGCATACTGCGAGGTCACCGTCGCGATGCGGGGGATCTGTGCGAACGCTGCGGGTGAGGTGGTGAGAATCAGGAGGGCGACGGCGCAGCACAACGTTGTTCGAGACAAAACAGGCCTTTGCGGGACGGCACACACTGGAGCAAGGGACCCAGTGAGGGTGACGACGCCAAACCCGCAAGTCAATCCACGGCCCTGCAGATTTCGCGCAAACAGAGGGCGCGCGAACTCAGACAGTGGTATGCATGCCTGCGCAAACGCCCCCCCGCCCGACGAGAGCCCCATGGAAAATCCCCGCGTCTTCAAACGACCCGAGCGTGCCGACGTCGCGCTGCAGGCGAGCCTGCTGGCCGAGCTTCGCAACTCTCCGCCGCCCGCACCGACGGCCAAGGACGACGACGCCGCCGACGAGGAAGAGCAGGCCCACGAGCCGCGACGCTTCGAGACCGGAACGCCGGTCCACACGATCACTTTGCGCGACGGAGACGTCGAATATTGCGCCGACGTGGTCGACGCCTCCAGCGAGCGCGTGTGGTACATCGCGGTGTGGCCGAATCCCCCGGAAGCACAGGGGTTGCCGGACGCCGGCGTGAGCCATTGCTTCGTGATCGGCAGCAAGAACGAAGCGCGAGACCGGCTCGCGGCGATGACCGACGGACCCACCTTCGTCGCGAAGAAACAGGCGCACGCCGGCGACCGGGGCACACGAGCAGCGGGATTCGAAGGCAACGTGACGCGACGCGGCACGCGTGTGCAACAGAAGCAGGGCTGAGCCGTGCCTGACGAGACCCGCACCGTCGCTCCCTACTACAAGCCGCGAACCGTCCGTTTCGACGACGGCACCGTCGTATCGCCACCGCTGGAGTGGGACCTGCTGCCCCCGGGCGACGCGGGGCTCACGCGGCGAGTCAAGGCTGCGGGGCCCACGTGGACGGTCCAACAGAAAAAGGGCCGCCGCATGATCTCGCACGGCGTGTGGGCACCGAGCGACGTGATCGACGCGGAGCGCGCCCGGCTCCTGGCCGAACGCGAGACGCCTCAGTACCAGAAGCGACTGGCGACGGATGCGGCGCGCCGCGAACGGGTTCAGGACGCCTACGCCGACGAGTTCCACGCCTCGATTCTGGCGTTCCTCAATTTTCACGACATGTACGCCGACATCGCCGAACGCCTGGCCGAGGCCGTGACCGCTCACGCGGTGCCCGTCGGCAGCGGCACCGTCGCGCGAACGAAGCGAATCAGCATCGAGCAACGCGCCGAGGCGGCCGTCATCGCGTGGATGCGCCATCAGACGACCGCGTACGACAACATGTCGATCGCCCGCGTGAAAGGCCGGCGACGCGAGGTTCGCGGCGAGCTCGCCAAGATCTCGCGTCAACTCCTCAACGGCTACCGGTCTGGGGCCACGATCGACGCGACGTCGTGCCCCCTCGCTCGAGCCGTGGCGTGAGGCTCATCGGGTTCACCCTGCTGCTCGGGGTCCTCGCGGGCTGCGGCGAGCGTGCAACGGTCGTCAATCTGGAAGGGATCGGACTGACGCTCGACGGACGCGACTGGGACCTGGCGACATCGGTGAACGCATGCGTCGTGGACGTGCGCGGCGAGACGTTCAACACGGGCGCCGAGCTGCCGCCCGACGACCGACGACAGCTGCTGCTCACGTTCAGCGGACTCGACGGTGCGCCAGACTGGTCGCCACTGGGCCGGCATCAAACGTTCACGGCCGTCGAGTTGGGCATCAAGGGCGGGTACGACCTCGCCGACCTCGACGACGGCCGTCGGCAGGAGATCGTCCCACCGGCCCCTTGCGAGGTCGATATCTCGTACATGGAGACCGTCGAACTGGTGCGGGGCAATGCGCTGGACCGCTACGAGATCGCGTTCCGTTGCCCGCTCGTGCCCTACACGATCCTGGAACGCTCGACGTCCGAAGCGACCGGTGGCGGAGAGCTCACGGACGTCAGCGGCACGTACGAATGCTACATGACCGTCGCGGACTTCAGTTAGCGCTGGTAGCCTCAGCCGATGAACCTGCCCCCCCTCGGCTCGGTGTTTGAGGACCGGTACGAATTGCGCGATGTCCTCGGGCAGGGTGGCTTCGCGACGGTGTATCTGGCCGCAGACCGCGTGATGCAGCGCGATGTCGTGCTCAAGATCCTCTCCCCGGACGAAGATGGCTACGCGAAGTCCGCGTCAGCCCGGTTTCTGCGGGAAGCGAAGGTGTTCGCCCAGCTGCACGACCCGCACACGGTGACGCTGTTCGACTTCGGCGAGTCGGCCTCCGGCCTGCGGTTCATGGTCTTCGAGCATGTGCGCGGCGAGGATCTCACGGCGGTGCTGGAGCGAGAGGTCCGGCTCGAGCCGGGCGCCGTCGTGCACGTCCTCAAGCAGCTGCTGAGCGCATTGCGCGAGGCGCACGGGCTGGGGGTCTTTCACCGCGACATCAAGCCCGCGAACATTCTCGTCTTCACCTACGGACAGGACCCGTACCGCGTGAAGTTGCTCGATTTTGGGATCGCGAAAGACCTCAACCCCGACGCCGCGCGAATCACCCGCACCGGTCATGTGTTGGGAACGCCACGCTACATGGCTCCCGAGCAGCTCCTCGGGGAGGCCACGGACGCGACGAGCGATCTGTATAGCCTCGGCCTCGTCGCAAGCGAGATGTTGACCGGCACGCCGGCGATCCCGGGAAAGTCGAACAAGGAGATCTTGCTGCGCCAGATCTCGGCCCAACCGTTGCGAGTCGGGGCCGAGTTCGCGCCACTGGCGCTGCGAGAGGTCATCGAGCGAATGATGGCCCGGGATCCCGCCAACCGACCGCCAACCGCTGAACAGGCGCTCGCCGATCTCCGCGACGCGTTGTCTCGCGCGACGGTCGCACAGCCGCAGCCGGACCGAACCCCCACGCCGTCCGTGGACGAAGTCCCCGCGCCGTCGGCGCCGGCGCCCCCCCTCACAGCGCCGGAGCCGACGGAGCGCAGGACACGCAACGTGTGGCCCGCCGTACTCTTCGGTTTCGTGGCCGCCACCGCCGGCACCGTCTCCGTGCTCGGGCCGAGCGAATCTCCTCCACCGCCCGTGGCGCCGGAGGTGGTCGTTCCGCCCGGTGTTCTGGTCGTCACCCCGCCAGTCGTGGTCGAGCAAGCCGAACCGGACGCCGCCACCCCCGATATCGCCGAGGCGCCCACGAACGCACGGCTGGCTGGCTGCGGCCAGCCGGCGCCGTTTTCCGGGCTGGGACGACTGGGCGGAGTGGGCGGAGACAGCTGGGACACGTACCTACCCGAGGGCTACGATCCGGACCACCAACACCCGCTCGTGCTGATGTACCACCGCCGCCTGCGGACCGGTCGCTCGTTGATCGCTGACTCCCGGATCGCGGCCGTCGCCGACGCGAACGGGTTCGTGGTCATCGCACCGACCGCGAGCGGCGCGATGGCGTGGCAAGCCGAACACCTCCAGCCCACCGAGGACATGGTCCACTACGCCCGCGGGCGACTGTGCCTGGATCCGGCCCGCCTATATGCGATCGGGGACGAGGTCGGAGGCAGCTTCGTGCGCAAGCTCGCGTGCCACATGCCGCTATCGGCCGTGGCCGTGAACACGGGCGGAACCGGGGTGACGTGCGAGCCGGTCGTCGCGACCGCTCGCATGCGGTTGTATGGGCTGCGAGACAAGGAGATTCCGCCGACCGGAGGCTGGGGGTGCAACCCGTTTGGCGGTGAGTTCGCGTCCGCGGCGACGATCGATCGGAACTGGAAGGGCGTCCACCAATGCGAGGGGCCGGACCAGAAGTGGGGCAAGTTCCCAGGGGGCGAATGCCGCACCTGGGACTGCGAGTTCGCGCCGCTCGTGACGTGCGCGACCAACGGCGGCCATTACTGGCCGGGCCAGACCGGGCTCATCGACACCGAGCGATGCCACGTGGAGCCCGCGAAGGTCGAGTTTCCGTACGCCGAAGCGATCTGGAAGTTCTTCGACACCGAGGGCACGTTGCTGACGTACTAGCTATAGCTCATAGGTGATCACCTAAGGTGCCGACGAATTCGCTGGTCCGCCGGTCCGCTGGTCCGCTGGTCCGCTGGTCGCCGGTCAAATTCAAACTAAAACCCACACTCGGTTCATGGAGCCACCACGCGAAGCGTCGAGCGACCTCGCGCCTGCTGGCGAACCGCGGCCTCCCCCGTGAAGCGTGAGTGCCTCGGGCGCTTCGCGTGGTGGTTCTCTAGTTGGTGTCTGGGTCTTAGTTTGAAATTGACCAGCAGACCAGCGGAGCGGAGCGGCACGTTGTGTTGAGTACGCCTTAAGATCCTACCTATGAGGTATGGCTAGCGTCGGCGACGTGCGCCACCGATCAACAACATCATCGCGAACACGATCCAGCCCTGACCGGCCGCGCCGCCTGCAGAGCCACACCCGCAGCCCTCCTGAGCGCGATTCGCGTCGCCGGTCCCCGGCGCACATACGCCGGCCGAGCAGATGTCGCCAGGCGCACAGTCACTGCCGGTGCTGCACGGAACGACCGCACAGGTGCCATCCGCGCACCGCTCCCCGACCGGACACTGCACGCCATCGCAGGCGTCGGTCGCGCATCGTTCCTCGATGCAGGTGAGCGTGGCATCCACGCAGCTCTGCTGGGCGTCGCAGCCGCCGAAGCAGGTGCCGCCAAAACAGGTCTGCGTGCTCGCACACACGATGTTCGCGCATGCTCCAGCGGCACACCGTCCGTCGAAGCACTTCTCGGCGCCCGCGCAATCGGCGTTGGCGACGCAGGCGGCAAAGCAACCACCACCCGTGCAGGTCTGTCCCTGGGGGCATTCGACGCCGTCACACGCATCCGCCGCGCACCGTCCATCGAAGCACGACTCGCCGTTCGCGCAGTCATCGTCAACCGAGCACACCGATACGCACCGGCCAGCGACGCAGGCCTCTCCGGCGTCGCAATCCACGAAGGTACACAGGGAGTCCTGGGTCTCGCAGGTGCGGCCATCGCCATCGAAGCCGTCGTTGCAGGCGCATTCGAACGCGCCATCGCTGTTGGTACACGTCGCGTTCTCGGCGCAATCGTCGAGCCCATCGGTGCACTCGTCGATGTCGGCGCAGCCGGGATCGGCGTCGGCGAATCCATCGGGACAGCTGCAGTCAAAACTGCCGTCGCTGTTGGTACATGTCGCGCCGGGCCCGCAGTTGTCGGTACCGTCCGCGCACTCGTCGATATC
>JBFIHF010000374.1:0-6129 GCA_041601915.1 Bradymonadaceae bacterium | reverse complement strand
GGGATGCCGACGGCTGGCGATACGCTCGAGCAGGCGGGCAGCGCGCAGCACGCCCTGATGCAGCACTACCGCCGCATGATCTGGGCTGTGCACCAACTGGACCGCGACACCTCGGGCGTCAACTTGTTCGTGCGCCGCAAGGGCCTCGTCCAAACCTGGTCCGACCACCTGATCGCCGGCCGCAAGACCTACCTCGCCGTCGTGGAGGGCCGTTTCGACGGCGGCCTCGTCGAGGCTCCGATCGGCTGGGTGGCGCGCGGCGAGCGCGGCGTGACGGCGGAGGGAAAGGCGTCGCTCACGGAGTTCGTCGCGCTCGACGCCGGCGACCGCGCGACGTTGGTCGAAGCGGTGCTGCACACCGGCCGCACCCACCAGATCCGCATCCACGCCGCGCATGCCGGGCACTCCATTGTCGGGGACAGCCGCTACGGGAGCGCCTCGGACCTCATCGACCGTCAGGCGCTGCACGCCTGGACGATTCAATGCGGCGACCAGCGTTTCGAGGCGCCGCTGCCAACCGATCTCACTCGCCTCTTGGAATCGCTCGGGTTGCAGGCATGATATGCCCATGAAACACGCCGTCATTCTGTTCGTTGCAACTCTCGTCGTCGTCATTCCTGCCGTGGCATTCCCATGTTCGATCGCGCCGAGCTTCGGCGAGTTCGAGTTCATCGAGGAGCCGCCCGACGCGCCGCCACCTGCGACGCCCACGGTGACGGTCACGAGCATCAATCGAGGTACCGGGCCGCAATCGGAGGGTTGTGGCGGACAGTCGTCCAGCTCCTGCGACGACCTCGGCTTTCTGCACGTCGAGATCGCGGGACTCGACGACGGCGCCGGCGTGCGCTTTGAGGTGCGCGGTGATCCGCCATCTGGCCTCGACCTGCCCAGCGGGGCCGTCTCCGTGGAGTCCACCAGCCCGACCCTCGTCTGGATCGACGAGGCGAACAACGAGCAGGAGCCGATCGGCTTCGAATTCCGGACGTTCGCGATCGACCGTTGGGGTCAGGAAAGTGCCGCGACGGACTGGGTCGCGGTCTCCGATCCGGGGCGACGCGGCGGCCCAGGTGGATGCTCCACGACGTCGAGTGCGGCCGGTACGGCGCTCACCCCGGTTCTAGGATTGATCGCGTGGCGGCGCCGCCGACGGCGTCTGATGCGTTCATAGCTCAGGAGCAGACCAAATGGCCGGGACGGAGTGCCTGCAGTGCCAGGGCGAGGGCGGTCGATGGGTGCCGAAGCACAGCCCCCACAATCCCAACAAGCCCGTCGAGCCGAGATGGCAGCCCTGCGACTATTGCAAGGGTACGGGCGTCATCGACGAAAGCGAAGGCCTCTACGAGGGGGTCGGATCATTACTTCCCGAACCACTCGAGGAGGAGTGAGACAGCACTACCGGCGACATCAGACGCGCTCGTAGAGCGTCACGACGGCGGCTCCACCCAGCCCGATGTTGTGCTGCAGCGCGATCCGCGCGCCGTCGACCTGACGACTGCCAGCCTCGCCACGCAGCTGCCACGTGAGTTCCGCGCACTGGGCGATGCCCGTGG
This sequence comes from Bradymonadaceae bacterium, assembly GCA_041601915.1. GTDB lineage: Bacteria > Myxococcota_A > Bradymonadia > Bradymonadales > Bradymonadaceae > JBFIHF01. Next base: position 4,579 of record JBFIHF010000374.1, on the reverse strand, counting down.
CGCCCAGCGGATGCCCTTTTGACAGCAGGCCGCCCGACGGATTGGTGACCACACGGCCACCGTAGGTGTTGTCACCGTCTTCGATGAACTTTTCCGCGGTGCCAGGTGCCGTGAGACGCAAAGCCTCGTACGAGAGCACCTCGTTCGTCGTGAAGCAGTCGTGCAACTCGACGACGTCGACGTCGCTGGGACCGATTCCGGCGGCTTCGTACACCTGGTCCGCGGCGGCCTGCGCCATGTCGTAGCCGACGACCTTCATCATGCTCTTGTCTTCGAACGTCGACGCGAAGTCGGTCGTCATTGCCTGCGCCCGCAAGCGGACGCGCATGTCGAGGCCGTGCTTCTTCGCGAACGCCTCACTGCACACGACGGCCGCTGCGGCACCACACGTCGGCGGGCAGCACTGCAGGCGCGTCACCGGCCCGAAGTAGCGCGGCGATGCCAGCACTTCTTCGACGGTGACGGGGTCGCGGAACATCGCGCGCTCGTTCGCGGCGGCGTGGGCCCTCGCCTTGACGGTGACCTTGGCGAACGCTTCGTCGCTGATCCCGTACTTCTCCTGGTACTCGAGGCCCGCACCGGCAAACAGCCGCAGTGCCATCGGCACCTTCGCCGCGTCCTCGTACGCTTCGTCGGCGAGCCGCAGGAACTCGCCGAGCGGCGACGGGCGGTCCTCGAAGACGTTGCCCAGTGCACCCTTGGCCATCTGCTCGAAACCGAGCGCCAGCGCGCACTCCACCGCGCCGCTCTCCACCGCCTGGCGCGCCAGGAACAGCGCCGAGGAACCCGACGAGCAGTTGTTGTTCACGTTGAGGATCGGGATCCCGGTCAGGCCGAGCTCGTAGACCGCGCGCTGCCCTGACGTGGAGTCACCGTAGACCCAGCTCGTGTACGCCTGCTGGACCTCGCCGAACTCGATGCCGGCGTCGGCCAGCGCGTCGCGGCCTGCCGAAGCGCCCATGACGTAGTAGGGGTCCGAGGTCCCCGGCTTCACGAAGGGCGTCATTCCGACGCCCACGACGTATACGTTGCTCATGTCTGACTCCAAATCAGAACGGAATATCATCGTCGGCGGCGTCATCTGCGTCGCCTTCGAGCTTCTCGAGGTGCTCGGCATCGATCCACAGCTTCTCGCCGTCGTCGGTCTCGACGCCCGCGCGCATGCCGTCGCCCCACTTCGAGTCGCCCCACCAGAAGATCGTCGCTTCGGTGCCCTCGCCTTTGCCGGACTTCACGCGGATACGATCACCGCGGGCGAACACGTTGGCGGCCTTCGCCTCCTTGATGGCGACCTCATCGACGGCGTCGTCTGGCCACGCCAGATCCGCTTCGTCGACCCAGTACTTCGTGCCGTCGGCACCCGTGACGCCGGCGCGCATGCCCGCGCCAAACTTCGAGTCGCCCCACCAGAAGATCTCGCCGACTTCGCCGATCCCTTCGCGGCCGCCCACGATCCGGACCGTGGCGCCCTTCTCGAACGCGCGTGTTCCATCGGCGGCCGTACCACCCGACTTCGCCGCGGCGGGCGCCGCCGAGGACTTGGGCGCCGCGTTACGCGACGTCGCGCCACGCGGTGAGTCCGAGCTCGGACCCGGATCGCGATCGGGCGCCGGACCGCTGGGCAGCTGAGACGCTTCGATCATCGGCTTGGCGGGCGGTTCCGCGCCGGCCAGTGCCGCGGTGAGCGCTGCGGCGTCCGCCACGCGCACGCCAAGCTCCATCGCCGAATCGACGTCGGCGCCAGGCGCGGCGCCCGCAAACACGACCTCGACGTCCATCGCCATCTTGTCCGTGACGACCGCACCGCGCGCCTCGAGCGCCGCGACGACATCGCTCCGCGACATCCCCTCGAAGTCCCCCGAGACCAGTACTTTCGTTCCTTCGAGCCTCATTTTTCATCCTCCGCAACGTTCCGGATCGTGGTGTAGCAGACCTCCCGACGACCGACCAGTGGTGGAGTACGCGTCCGGGATCCTCGGCCGCGATCCATTGACCGAAGGGCCGCGCTGATCCATATGGATCGCGAAGACAGACCCCTTTTCGAGGATCGGCGTATGACTCGGTACACCCGCGACGTTTTCATCTCCTGGGATGAGCTGCACCGCGACACACGCGAGCTCTGCCGCCAGCTCATCGAGGGCGGGCACAAGTTCGAGAGCGTCGTCGCCGTGACCCGCGGCGGGCTGATCCCGGCCGCGATCGTGGCACGGGAACTCGAGATCCGCCTCGTCGACACGATCTGCGTGATCAGTTACCGCGGCGGCGAGGGCCAGCAGCAGGAGGAGCCGGAGGTGATCAAGGCGCCGGACTCCGATGGCACCGGGATGCTGCTGCTCGACGACCTCGTCGACACCGGACGCACGGCCAAGGCGATCCGTGACACGCTGCCCAAGGCGTTCTTCGCCACCGTGTACGCCAAGCCCGACGGACAGCCGCTCACCGACCTGTGCATCCGCGAGATCCCGCAGACGACGTGGGTGCGATTCCCCTGGGACACCGAGTTGCACTTCGCGGTGCCGCTCGTCGACCGCGAAGACCGATGACGGTCGAGGTCACCGAGGACCAGGTGCGCTGGTTCCGCGCCCGCCGCGCCCACCTGATCGGTCCCGGCGCCCCGGACGCCGCCACCGCGGCCCGCGACATCGTCGGCGTCCAAGCCCAGTACGAAAACCCGGCGCTGCTCGCCCTCGCGCTACGCACGGCCGGCACCCCGACCGCCGATGCGCTGCGCACCGCGCTGTACGACGACCACAGCCTCGTGCGCACGTGGGGTCAGCGCGACACGCTGCACATCCTGGCCCCCGAAGACTGGCCGCTCGTGGCCAGCGCCCAACGCGCGTGGCCCCAGAGCGGCCGTCGCGACGCGATGCCCACCCAGTCAGACCTCGATGCGGCCCTCGCGGCCTTCGAAGCCGCGACGACACCACTCGTGCGCTCGGACCTGTTCGGCTGCCTCGAACCCCGGTTTGTCGCCGAAGTCGCGCAACATCCCTCGTTCGGCAAGGACCCCGAACGCTTCGCCGCCGGACGGCTGATCTGGCAGCTCGCCCTCGCCGGTCACATCTGCGTCGCCCAGAAGTCCGGCGCCGAACAAGCCTACGCCCCACGCCACTTGTGGCACCCAAATCTACCATGGCCCGATGTCTCTTCGAACGCCGCGGCCGCCGAACTCGTTCGACGCTACTTGTCGACGTATGCTCCAGCCACTCCAGCGGACGTGGCACACTTCTTCGGCGCACGGACAGGTGATGCCAAGAGTTGGCTAAAGACGTTGGCCCATGAGACCACACCCATTGGGTGCGGTACGCGCAAGGGGTTGTTGGCGCTGAAGAAGGATGTCGAAACGCTCACCAAGGAACCCAATGGCGCATGGCCCGTTGTCTTACTTGCCGGTTTCGACACGGCGTTGATGACGCACAAAGACAAGGACTGGATTTCGCCGGATGAAGCGGAACGACCGAAAATCTGGCGAAAAGCAGCCCAATTATCGGCGACGGTCGTTCGGCGCGGCCAAATCGTGGGAACGTGGAAACACGACGTGAAGAAAAAAGAGGTGAGGATCAGCGTCGAAATGCACGGAAAAGCGCAGATGGCGCCCACGGAGCTCGAAGACGCCGCAAAGCGGGTCGCGACGCACTGCGGCGCGATGTCGTTCGACATCGCGATTCAGTGAATCCGGGCGAAAAAAGAGGAGGGTCTCGCCGACTAAGGCGTACTCGACACAACAGTGGGCCGTTTGCTCCGCTGGTCTGCTGGTCCGCTGGTCCCCGATCAAACTCAAACTGCACCCGCGGACCAGCGGACCAGCGGACCAGCGGACCAGCGGATTCTTTGGCACGTTAAGCGATCACGGATGAGCCGGCGCTAGCCAGACAGGAACGAGCCGCGAGAGTTGGGTTCGCTGTCGAGATCGGCGAGCAGTGCGGTGGCGAGAAAGCCCCACATCACGCGGGAAGAGACGGGGTCGTCGAAACCGATGTGAAACAGGTTCGCGCCGCCGAGAAAGCCGAAGCCGGACCAGCCCCGCTGCAGCTCGCCGACGGGCTCCTCGAACGGGTCGAGCGCTTCGAACGTCCACGGGCGCAGAAGCCGGCGGCGCACGTAGTACGAGACGCCGTCGGCGCGGATCTCGTACTTGCGTCGTACGAAGCTGAGGCTCCAGGACGTGGTCGCGATGGTGGTGCCGCGAGAGTTCGTGACGGTGATGCTGTTGTCGGAGAACCCGCGGCTGCGGCGAAAGCGGAACTGTTCGTCGGCGATGTAGTCGTCGACGACGAAGTCGATGTCGGGGAGATCGAAGACGGAGATCACACCGAGGTTCTCGATCATCTCGTTCTGGCGCTGCACGATGTGGCCGACGACTTCGCCATCGGCGCTCTTGACGTCGTACTCGCGACGAAAAGCGGAGCCGAACAGCTGCTTCGCCCCGCCCTTCTGTTCGAGGATCAGCTCGCTGAATCCACCCAGGGTGTGGTCCTCGCCGATGCGCATGCTGGCCGGCGACATCCGATGAGGCAGGTCCTGGCTGTAGATCGCATCGGCGACCTGGCCCCGGGGCTCGGCGCGGGGGTCAAACGCG
>JBFIHF010000373.1:0-6177 GCA_041601915.1 Bradymonadaceae bacterium | reverse complement strand
CGCCGAAAACCCCGGCGAGGGGCCCGGTCCGAACTCCGCAATCGCCATGAGGCTTCGTGGCGATGCGGCCGCAATCGTCGACACGAGCTCGCTTCCCGCGTAGACGCGCTCGCGGTCCGGGTCGTGCGGACACGTCACGCATGCATCATCATACTCGTCCGGAGGATACGCGAGCTCCATGCTGCCGGAGCCGTCGAGGAGCAGCGTCAGGGCTTGATACGGCGAGGGCTCGACCGTCGTCCCGCCGGTGCGCTCGCAGTCGGAGTACGTCCCGTCGTCGTTCTCCACCTCGACGTGCATGTTCTGACGTCCCAGTTGTGCGAGCTCGCCGGATGCCCCCTGGCGAACGAGGTCGAAGTTCAGATTGCCGGTCTGGCGAAAGTCTGGGGCCGGGCTCACGCCGGCGACCGTCATCCGCAGCGCGTCTTGGACGATCGGCTCGTCCAGGGCGGATCGAATGTCGTCGACCGCTTCGCAGCCGCAGATCGTGACCGTCACACATGCCAGATACGTCGCCGTCCAGATTCTGCGGCCCATTTCACTCTCCGTCGGTTCATGATTGCGTTGGAGAACAGACCTGCGCGCGCCGGCGATATTCATGCGTCGTGGAGTCCGATCACTTCAGGGCGTGGGCCTGACGCACGAGCGCGAGGAACTCCTGGCGGTCGGCCTCTTGCGGTGCGGCCGCGGCGGTCGCGACTTCGGTGACCCAGCCGTAGGTGACGTCAGGGACGTGCGGAGAGTGGCGCAGGAGCTCGGCGAACGTGCCGACGGCTGCGGCGAACTGGAAGTCGCGCGAGGTCTGAGCGAACTGGGTCCGGAATTGAGCGTCGAGGATCGCGAAGTCGTCCTCGGTGGCGGTGATCGCCTCCGGCTTCATGTGGCGGACACGGACGGTGCCGAGTTGTCCGGATGGCGCGCCGGTGAGCTCGAGCTCGTACAGTGCGGTCACGGTGTGACCGGCGCCGATCTCGCCGGCGTCGACCGTATCGTCGCGGAAGTCGTCGTCCGCGATATCGCGGTTCTCGTAGCCGATGAGGCGGTACCGGAGGACCTTGGTGGCGTCGAAATCGACCTGGAGTTTCACGTCCTTGGCGATGACCTGCAGCGTGCCGTCGAGCTGTTCGCCGAACACTTTGCGCGCCTCGTCCAGGGTGTCGATGTAGTAGTAGTTGCCGTTCCCCTTGTTGGCGAGCTGCTCCATCGTGTCGTCTTTGTAGTTCCCCATCCCGAGGCCGATCGTGGACATCGTGACGCCCTCGGCGACGTACCCCTGGATCTCCTTGAGGATCTGACCGTGTGACGAAGCGCCGATGTTGGCGTCACCGTCGGACAGCACGATCACGCGCGAGACGTGTCCGGGCTTCTTCTGCGACAGCGCGAGCTGGTAGGCGGTCTTCATGCCGTCGGCCATGCCGGTGCCGCCGCCGGCACCGAGGCCGCTGAGCGCCTCCATGATCGCGCCCTTGTTCTCGATGCCCGTGGGGTCCAGCAGCTTCGCGGTGTGGCCGGCGTACGTGACGAGCGCCACGGTGTCCCCGGCTTTGAGGTTGTTGGTCAGGATGCGCAGCGATTCCACCGCTAACGGCAGCTTGTCCGGCGAGCCCATCGAACCCGAGACGTCGACCAGAAACGTGAGGTGTATCGGCTTTCGCTCTTTGGCTTCCAGTCGCTTTCCCTGGATACCGATCCGCGCCAGGTACCGGTTCGGGGCGGTGGAGAAGGGGCTCGGCGCTGCTTCGACGTGCACGCCGAATGGGAGGTCGCCGTCGGGGTTTGGATAGTCGTAGCGGAAGTAGTTCACGAACTCCTCGACGCGGACGGAGTTCTGCGGCGGGAGTTCTCCCTCGGCGAGCTTACGGCGCGCGATGGCGTAGCTCGCCGTATCGACGTCAATCGCGAAGGTCGACAGGTGGTCCGTGGCGGTGTCGGTCCACGGGTTGACCCCGTAGTTCGCATAACGTTCCGCGCTTGCCCGCTCGGGCTGAGCCTCCATCGAGCGCGACGAATGCATCACGCCCGGCGCGGCGGAGGACCGCTTGTAGGCGCAGCCGGCGACGAGGCTGCAAGCGAGGAGAGTGGCGAGGACAGTGGGGCGGGGGTGCGTCAGCATGGTGGCTCCGTCGGTTGGCTCGAGTCCCAAACGAAGGCGCCCCAAGAAAGATCTCAGCGAGCCCCACTTACTCCGCAAAACGGCACGCCGCTTAGCGCGGCCATCTCTTGATGCCAGGTCGTGAGGTCGTCGAGCTCGAACTCGCGCAGATGCGAGTGTCCGCAGGCCCGGGCCAGCAGCTTCATCAGCTCGGTTGTCGCGTGGAGGAAGTTGTACAGCCGCTGAGCGGACGCCTCAACGACGAGACGTTCGCGCAGATGCGCCTTCTGGGTGGCGATGCCGACGGGGCAGTTGTTGGTGTGACAGGCGCGCATCCCGAGGCATCCGATGGCCTGGATCGCGGAGTTGGCGATGGCGATGCCGTCCGCACCTAGCGCCAGCGCCTTCACGAAATCCGACTCGGTCCGCAATCCGCCGGTGATGATGAGGGTGACCGCCGACGCGTCGCTGCTGTCGAGGTGGCGCCGCGCGCGGGCGAGCGCCGGGATCGTGGGGACGGAGATGTTGTTCTTGAAGATGTTGGGCGCCGCGCCGGTCGCGCCGCCGCGGCCGTCGAGGATGATGTAGTCGACGCCGACGGCGAGGGCGAAGTCGATGTCGCGCTCGATGTGTTGAGCGCTCATCTTGAACCCCACCGGGATGCCGTCCGTCGCCTCGCGGATCTCGGCTGCGACCTCGCGGAAGTCGTCCACCGACGTCAGATCGGGGAAGCGCGACGGCGAGATCGCGGGTGTGCCGGGCTTGAGTTGGCGAACTTCGGCGATGCGCCCGGTCACTTTCTCGCCCGGCAGGTGGCCGCCGGTACCGGTCTTGGCGCCTTGGCCGCCCTTGAAGTGAAACGCCTGGCAGCGCTTCACCTTGTCGATGCTCCAGCCGAATCGCGCCGAGGCGAGCTCGTAGAAGTAGCGCGAGTTGGCCTCCTGCTCTTCGGGCAGCATGCCGCCTTCGCCCGAGCAGATGCCGGTGCCTGCTCGTTCGGCCCCGATCGCGAGCGCGGTCTTCGCCTCGGCCGAGAGCGCGCCGAAACTCATGTCGCTGACGAAGATCGGGATCTCGAGGCGCAGCGGTCGTTTCGCGTTCGGCCCGATCACGAGCTCCGTACCCACCGACTCGCCTTCGAGCATCGGCGAGGTGGCGAGCTGCGCCGTGAGCAGCTGGATGTCATCCCAGCGTGGCAGCTCGGTGAGCGGCACGCCCATCGCGGACACGGGGCCGTGGTGGCCGATGCCCTCGATCCCCTGGCGTGCGAGGCGGTCGATATACTGGTTGTGAATCTCGACGGGGCCGCCGTGTACGTCGGCGTACAGACCGAGGTACTCGTCGCGCTTGAACGGCTGCGGGTGGCCCGCTTCCCATGCGACCACCGCGTCGCGATCGACGAACACCGCGTCAGCGTCGGCGTCGACCCAGGCGTCGAACTTCTGCAATTGTTCGTCGTTGTTGTAGGAGCTGATCCCGCTGTCGCAGCGGTAATCCCACTGGTGCACGCCGCAGATCAGGTCGTCGCCGCGCATGTAGCCGTCCGAGAGCAGCGCGCCGCGGTGCAGGCACCGTCCGTACAACACCGACACGTTGTCGTCGTACCGGATGACGACGAGGTCGACCCCACCGACCAGTGCATAGGCGGGCGTTCGGTCTTTGAGTTGCGACCAGATCGCGACTTGAGTTCCGTTCTTCGACATCGTTGAGCTCCGGGGCAGGAGGCGGAGTGCGGTCAGTTGGTTTGTGCGCCGGCGCGAAGCCACGTCTCGGCCGAAGGGACAACGTAGTCGACTTCATCGAACGGACCCACGGGCGTGGTCGAGGTCGCGATGCCGGCGAACTCCACCGGCACCGAGTACGAACGGTCGGCGACCACATCGTACCAGAGCAACACCATGTGGATATGGGGCTCCAGAGAGACGCCGGAGTTCCCTGCGCGACCGAGGTTGTCGCCCACGCCGACCCGCTCGCCGACGAAGATACCGGGGTCGAGGCCGCCCTCCCGAAAGTGCAGGTAGTAGGCGTAGAACGAGCCGCCGAGGGCGATCCCGACGAGGTTGTTCACCGCGGTCCCGATCGCGGGATGCGAGCCCGGGACGTTGTCGACGCCCGTGTCGACGACGTCGATCACGGTGCCGCTGACCCCGCTGATCACGGGTTGGTCCCAGACGAGGAAGTCCGTGTTGGCCGCGCCGAGACCGGTGAAGCGCTGGCCGGTGTCGTCGGTCCGCTCGATGTCCCACGCGAAGTCGCCAAAGCCGTCTTCATCGAGGTGATACGTGTCGTTGCCGGTGATCACGTACGAGGTCTCGGCCAGCGGGGGTTGCGCGAAGACGATGCCGTTGTCGCGCAGGAAATCGCGATACGACCCGGGCACGTCGCGCACCGCCGGCTCCATCGAGGCGATGTCGTTGGCGCTGACGAACCGGAAGCTTCGATCGTCGGGGTAGGGGGCGTAGAGGCTGGAGTTGAAGACCGCATACAGCGGGCCGTCGACCGGGTTCCACCATCGTGCGGTGTCGTACGTCGCGACGAGCTCGCCGAAGAAGACATCGCCAGTCGTGGTTTCGAAGCGCAGCCAGTCCGACGGGGCGATCGTCACATCGGCCGCGGCGAGGTCCGCGACCATGTCGCGGCCCGCGTCTTGGGCCAGGTCAGGCGGATCGACGACATCGACGCCCGGTCCGACGTCGCCGGAATCGACGAGTTGACCCGAGTCGACGCCCAGATCGGGGCTCGATGAGCCGGGGGGCGGTGATGAGCATGCCGCGCACGTCAGCGCGACGAGGACGAGCCTCAGTAGTGCCATGGAAACCGGTCCCAGTCGGCGTCGCGTTTCTCGAGGAACGCGTCGCGTCCTTCGACGGCTTCCTCGGTCGCGTACGCGAGACGTGTCGCTTCGCCGGCGAACAACTGCTGACCGACGAGGCCGTCGTCAGGCAGGTTGAACGCGTACTTCAGCATGCGTTGCGCGGTCGGCGACTTGCTGTTGACCTCTAGCGCCCACTGCAGCGCGGCGGTCTCGAGCTCGGCGTGGTCGATGACGGCGTTGACCATCCCCATCTCGAACGCGTCCTGAGCGGAGTAGTTGCGGCCCAGAAAGAAGATCTCGCGGGCGCGCTTCTGGCCGACCTGCCGGGCGAGCAGCGCCGACCCGTAGCCGCCATCGAAGCTGGCGACGTCGGCGTCGGTCTGCTTGAAGATCGCGTGCTCGCGGCTCGCCAGCGTCAGGTCGCACACGACGTGCAGCGAATGCCCACCGCCGACACACCAGCCGGGCACCACCGCGATGACGACCTTGGGCATGAACCGGATCAGACGCTGCACCTCGAGGATGTGCAGGCGGCCGAGTTTGGCGGGATCCACGCCGTCGGCGCCCTCGTACTTGTAGCCGTCCTTGCCCCGGATGCGCTGATCGCCACCGGTGCAGAACGCCCACTTGCCGTGTCGTTCTCCGGGGCCGTTGCCGGTGATGAGCACGCAGCCGACGTCGCTCCATCGGCGGGCGTGATCCAGCGCTGTGAAAAGCTCGTCGACGGTTTGCGGACGGAACGCGTTGAGGACCTCCGGACGGTTGAACGCCACGCGCACGGTCCCCTGATCCACGGCGCGGTGGTAGGTGATGTCGGTGAAATCGAAGCCGTCGACGGCTTGCCAACGGGTGGGGTCGAAAATCTCGGACACAGCCATGAACTACCTCCTCACGGGATGAGAATCGAAGAGCCGGTGGTCGCGCGGGACTCGAGCGCGCGGTGCGCCTTCGCGGCGTCGCGCAGCGGCCACCGCTGAACGATGTCGACGGTCACGTCACCGGCGGCGACGGTGTCGAAGAATGTGGCCGCCGACGCCAGCAGCTCGGGGCGCGTGGCGGTGTAGTCGAACAGGGTAGGGCGTGTCATGAACAGCGAGCCGCTCTTGGCCAGCGCGAGCGGTGCGACCGCGTCGGGCCGTCCCGAGGCGTTGCCGAACCCGACCATCATGCCGCGGCGCCGCAGCACTTCGAGCCCACCGGGGAACGTGGCCTTGCCGACCGAGTCGAACACCACGTGAACGCCCTCGCCGCTGGTGATCTCCAACGTGCG
>JBFIHF010000372.1:0-6195 GCA_041601915.1 Bradymonadaceae bacterium | reverse complement strand
CCGATGGGCGGGTCAGAGGTCCCGGGGCGTTACCAGCGCTTACCGGGGCCTCGCTTTTTGCCCCCTGATTATCGCATACCGACGTGACGAACCCGGCCATTTCGCACGACGTCACGACGCCACCTTGTGCCGCCGGGAAACGTGACGGTTGAGGCTGCTCGCGGTCAACAGTTCGCCGCATTCCTCGCACAGCGCCATCGGTCGGCCGGCCTCGAACTCACGAGACGGCACCGGCCCCATTTCGGTCCACGCCAGCAACTCTTTCGGGCGCGCATCCGGGTCCACCATCGCGGCCAGAACAATGGCGAGCGCGTCGTGGCGGCCATCGGGAACCTGCGCCAGCACGCGCGCCACTTCCTCCGGCCCGTAGTCGCGCACGGTGCCCACGAGCTGCGCGGCGAGGGGGACCAGGGCGTCGGTCAGGTCGGCGGTCATTCCTCCTCCCATGCGGCGATTACTCGCTCGATCACGGCGTCGATCACGGCGTTGACGACGGTCTCGAAGGCGTCGACCAGGCGGGCGATCATGCTGCATCCCTCCGCCGCAGGATCTGCTTGCGCTGGTTCTCGCTGACGCCGCCCCACGTGCCCCACTGCTCTTTGTTGTCGAGGGACCACTGGAGGCAGGGGAGCTGAATCTCGCAGCGCTTGCAAAGGTCTTCGGCGAACTTGACTTTGCCTCCCTTCTCCGGGAACCACAGTTCCGGCGCCACCTCAGCGCAGGCGGCGTTCCCATCGAAGATAGGGAGCACGATTGCGGTCATTCCTCGCCCCAAACTTCGGAGTATGCGGCCCGCTCGCCGTCCTTGGCGAAACGTTCCAGCTCGGATACGGGGATGCGCATCGACCGACCGACGCGGACCCATTTGACGGCGCCCTGGTGCAGCAGCCGGTAAGTGGTCATCCGAGAGACGGCGAAGTGCTCGCAGAATGCCTCGGGGGTGACGTATGCGGGCTTGGCGTGCGCGTAGACGATCGGGCGCTCGGTCACGATGCTTCCTCCACGACTCCGGGGCAGGGGCAGGGTTCGGTTCCGCGCGGGCCGTGCACGGGGCGATGCTTGGTGCAGGGCAGGCCGTGGAACTCGTGGCTGCACCCGGCGCACAGGTCACCGACATACGGCGACTTGCCCTGCTGCTGGCTGGTGGCGTAGGCGAGGAGGTAGTCGTAAGACAGGGGCTCGGTCATGCGGCCACCTGCTCGCCGCGCTCAGCGGGGGTGACCGTGAACGTGACACCGGGGACAGCGCCCGGGGTCGGGTACACCTTCGACACGACCTCGGTGACGAACTGGCTGTCGTCGACCACGCCGCCGCCCATGACGATCGCGTCCTCGAGCGCGCGGACCAGGTGCGAGAGATCCGGCCGGCGGTCGGGTGCCCAGCGGCTCTTGGGTGCCGACTTGGGGCGGGGCATGACGAAGGTGGCGGTGAGCACCATCGGCCCGTCCAGCGGTTCGGTGAGGCCCGCGTCGCCCATCTGCCAGCGGACCTGCTGGGCGACCATCTGCCGCCACGGGTGCAGCGCCTTGGCGTTGGCGTGGACCGATGGGCGGCCGGTGCCGAGCGAGCGGATGGCGCCCTGGGGGACGGGGACGCCGAGGACGGTGACGGCGAGGGTCACGACTCCATCCCGTCCAGCGTCGGCTCCACGGGCTCGGTGTCGGCGGGTGCGGCGAACTCGTCCAGCAGCCGCATCGCCTCGGCCTTCGTGACGTCCTTGCTGCTGGCGATGTCGCGGCCGAGCTTCTCCGACAGGAACGCCAGCTTGTCGCCGCGGTCGGTGAGGCCGAGGTCGGTCGTCATGGCCGTGTCGAGCGCCTTGAGCGCCTCGAGGTGCGCCCTGTCAACATTGACGGTTGACGGTGCGGGCGGTGCGTCCTCGAGCGGCTTGACGATGTGCGGGACCTTCTTGCCCCGCGTCTCGGTCAGTGCCAGCTTGAGCGGCTTGGCGATGTGCGATAGGTGCGAGACCCGGATGCCGCCGACCTCCTGGCCCGCCCACTTGACCTCGGCGTCGCGGTAGAGCGTCATCCGACGACCGATGTACTCGTCGCCTTCCTTCCCCCAGGCGGTTACAAGGATCCGCAGCACGGTCTTGCTGGGGCGGAACGGCTTGCCGGGGGACTCGGCGAGCAGGATGTCGACGGGCTGCTCGGTGGTGGCCTTGACCCGCACCTCGGTGACGGTGAACGTGCGAGGGCCGGCGATCAGGTCGTCACTGTTGAGCTGATCGGATTTCGGGACGATCGTGTTGGTCAGGTCAGACATCTAGATCAGCTCCATGCCGTATTCGTCGGTGAGCCACAGGGGTGGGGTGACGAGTTCGATGTCGTCGGAGTAGCCGGGCCAGATGCCGGTGGCGGTGCACTCGGCGAACACGGCGCACGCGCGGTCGACGCGCTCACGTCCGAGGCGTAGCCCGATCTCGTCGAGCTCGTGGATCGTGATCAGGTACGGCGCGGTCGTCTCCTGCGCGATGAACCGGAACTCAACGTCATCGGCGATCCCGGCGGCGCGGATCGCGTCCATGTAGAACACGGCCTGCAGGTCGTAGCCGAAGTTGAAGATCGACCTGTTGAACGCGCGGGGCTCGGCGCTCGCGGTCGTCTTGTAGTCCGGCACGATCAGCCGCCCGCCGTCGCTGTTGGGTAGCCAGTCGAACCGGGCGCGACGGTCGATGCCTCGCTGCCCGTCGTGCCAGAAGACGGACACCTCGGGCTTGCCGTGGTCGGGGTCGAGCAGCTTGGACGCGATCGGGTGCCGGCGGATCTCCAGCGCCATCGCGTCGACCGCGGCCTTCTCCTTGGCGAGGATCGGGCACTTGCCCTCGGCGTAAGCCTCGTCCCGCTCCGCCTTGGCTGCCTTCGTCATCCAGTTGTCGGCGTCCACGACCACCAGCTCGAGGCCGACACCCAGGACGGCGGCGTGTGCTGCGTGGCCGACGTCGAACGCCCGCTTGTTGGGACGCCCGCCGTTGTCGCGGTCGTGCTTGAACAGGGCCGGGCAGTTGGGCGGCAGGAGACGCTTGGCGCCGGACGCGGACAGGGCCGGGTCGCGGTGGTACTCGTTCTCATCGAACTTCTCGTAGATGCCGGGCTCAGTAGTCACGAGCGATCTCGCCCTTCTGGCGCAGGTAGTCCTGGATGTCGGCGGTTTGCGGGACCTCGGTGTGTGGGGCCTCGCGGTATTCGGTGCAGCCGCACATCGACGCGCCGTAGCAGTTGGGGCGTTGCTTGCGGTCGAGGCCGTGGTCGCGGCGGGCGTGGGAACAGCGGCAGGGGGTCATGACTCGGCCCAACTCCGCGACAGCCAGTCCTCGGCGCCGCTCATGCCGTCTTCCCCTTCGGCTCGACGTAGCGCGGGTTGCTGGGGCTGATGTCGGTCACGGCCCAGTGGCGGGGGAGTGGCAGGCATTTGCCGGCGTGGTGGCGGGTGAGGGCGCAGAGATGGTCGTCGTCAATCCACTGCGTGCAGTGCTCGGTGATGGTCATGCGGCACCGCCGATGACCTGTGCCTGGTTGGCGGCGTCCCAGCGCAGCCATGCCTCGTGTGCGGTGGCGGCGGGGCAGCCGTTGAGCACGGCCCGCATCGCCCACAGGAGGGCCGTGCGGGAGTCCACGGCGGTCGACATCGCCAGGAGCGCGGCGGTGGCCTCGGGGGTCACGCCGCCCACTCCTCGGCCGAGATGATCTGGTCGAACCGGAGCCGGGTCTCCTCGTCGTCGGAGGCGGCGACGGGCCACGCAGCGAGCCAGCGCGACTCGGGCTCGGGAACCGGCGGAAGGAAAGGAAGCCAGTTGACGTCCTCGGCGGCGTCGGCTGCGTCGGCACGGGCCATCGCGCGGCCGAGGGGGATGCCGAGGACAAAGGCCAGGATCAGCCACGAGCCGCAGATGATGGCGGCGATGTCCCAGCCGTCGAGGCCCTGGACGAACTCGAGGAGACTCACGCCGCCACCTCGCTCTCGGCCCATGCGTGCGCGGCGGCGGTGGCGACGTAGCTGGCCCGGTGCTCGCGGACGTGCTGGCCCTTGACGACCCAGCCGGATCGCTCCAGCTCGGACAGCCGGGGGGAGATGCTGTACAGCCCGCCGCGGGGTTCGCCGTAGATGGCTGCGTACAGCTCGTGCGCTTCGGTGGCGGTGAGTCCGGCGTCGCCCGCGTCGATGACGAGGCCGAGGACGCGGGGGCGGAGCTTGCCGGCGAGGGAGGCGGCGCGCTGAGCGGCGGCTGCCTCGGTCGGTCCGGCGTCGGCGTGAGCCTGCGCGGTGGGTTGGGCGGGGATCACGCCGACGCCGCCGGGGCGATCGGCGTGGCAGCGATCGTGACCTCGCGGACCACGGTGCAGGTCTGAAACTTCACCTTGTCGTCGAGGAGGACCAGGCCGTCGACGGGAACGGCGAGTTCCAGGTAGCGGCAACGTCCGGCGCCGTTGTAGTAAATCTCCGAGAGTCCGGGGTCACCTGTGGCGTGCAACCCTCGGCCGCAGACGGTGCGCGGGTCCCAGTCGGGTGCGGTCACCACCTCGCCGATGGGGTACTGGGTGAGCGTGTAGCCGTGGCCGGCGTTGAGGTCGGAGTCGACGGCCTTGTAGAAGGTGGCGATGCCGTCGGTGACGGTGATGCCCTTGTAGTCGAGCCACGTGGCAACGTCGTCGAGGTCGACGTCGGTGTGGTCGATGAGGACGCCGCCGTCGATGCGGGCGTGCCCGGAGTGCAGGTGGACGGCGGTGTGACTGGACGCCGTGACCGTGGAGGAGCCGTACGCCGTGACCGTGGAGGAGCCGTACGCCGTGACCGTGGAGGAGTCGGACGCCCTGACCGTGGAGGAGTCGGACGCCCTGACCGTGGAGGAGCCGTACGCCCTGACCGTGGAGGAGTCGGACGCCCTGACCGTGGAGGAGCCGTACGCCCTGACCGTGGAGGAGCCGTACGCCCTGACCGTGGAGGAGCCGTACGCCCTGACCGTGGAGGAGCCGGACGCCTCCACATCGACCTCGCAGGGAGTGCTCACTTCGATCCACACGCCACGCGGGGAGTCGATGCGGAGCCACTCGGCGCCTGCCGTCACCGCGGCGTCGAACTCGGACTGGGACTTGACGATGGTGGGGCTGCTGATCATTGCGGTACCTTTCGGGTTGGTTGCGCCGTCCGCGTTTCTTGCTGGGAATCGGGCGGCGCTGCTTCATGTGCGGGGTCGTGCACCCCCACCTGGCCGGTACGGGCGGTCAGGTGGGGGGCGTCATGCGGCGCCGAAGCGGCGGGCGGTGTCTGCCTTCCTGATCGCCAGGTACTCGTCGAGGTCGGCGCGGGAGACGCGCCAGAACGACCGGCTGCCGGTGCCCGCGTCCACGGCGGGCAGGTGGCCCTTGAGTACGAGGTTCTTGGCGTGGTCGTAGCTGACGTTCAGCTCCTCGGCCAGCTCCGTGACGGACAAGTTCTTCTTGCTCACGTGTTCCTCCGGGTCTTTTTCTGGCTGGTGTCAACGTTGCTTGTGGACGGCATTGACAGTTCGAACAGCGAGTAGGGCGGCAGGCGGAGTACGTGTTCGATGCGGCCGGCGAGGTGCGGGCTGCATCTGTTGCTGTGACCGGAGTGCAGGTGGCCAATTGACGATCGGTAGCTCGGTTTACCGCAGGCTGCTGACAGTTCGCGGATGTTGAGGCGGGCGAACTGCATGGCTGCCTGGAGTGCTCGCGGGTCCCTGAGCCGGACCTCTAGGCGGGGCTTGACGGGTGCTGTCATGGACCTTGCTCCGTTCCATCGTCGGTGTCAACAGACAACACGGAACGTAGACAACTTTATTGCTTCTGTCTACAGGACGGGGCACCGTGCAGGGGGATCTACCAGGACAGACACGACTCACAAGGATGTACTTTTCAGACGACATGTCTATGCCCCGACTGGTATCCCGTATCCCGCCCGCCGCACTCTCGCTCTCCACCCCATGGACAGGAGACGAGCGATGACCGACCCGCGCCCCAGACCCGGCGCCCAGGGCCTGGCCGAACTGATCGCCGGCCGCATGTACGAGCTCGGCGACAAGGACGGCCCGCTGTCGCTGCGGAACGTGGTCGCCCGTGCCGGTGACCGGCTGTCCGTGGAGACGCTGCGGCGGATCGTCCGCGGCGAGCACGGCGGCAACCTGAGCGACAAGGTTGCGGAGGGGCTGTCGATCGCGTTGGAGATCCCGATCGG
>JBFIHF010000371.1:0-6218 GCA_041601915.1 Bradymonadaceae bacterium | reverse complement strand
TGCCGGCCAGCGATCGCGTCGCGGCGTTCACGTTCGACCGCTGGGATGCGACCGAGGTGCTCGGCGCGGATGACGGCGCGTGGGAACGCCACATCGACGCTCTCATCGAGGCCGGCCGGTCGCACGACGCGCTGCAGGTGTGTGACTGGCTCGCGGCGGAGGTGAGCCCTTCACGCTACGAGGAGCTCGTGGAGGCCCTGCTCGCGAGGCACGCCGCCGTCGTCGAGGAGCTGGCCGCGAGCGTACTCGACCAACTCGTGCGCACCCGCGCGTCCTATCGACTGCTCGAGCTGCTGATTCGGTGGATGAAGCCGCGCGTGGCGACGGACCTCACCGCGGGACTCGATGACTATCCGCGCACGGAGTTTGCGAAGACGGTCTGGGCGAGGCTCGGCTGAATCAACGGCCGGCGGCGACGATCTCTTCGATCGCGAGGCTGCACCCGCGCAGCTCCGCGCCGGTCGCCCGGCCGAACAGCTCGAACCCGCCATCGTCGTGCACCATGCCGACATCGGACGTTTGAACCGCGCAGACGCTATCGACGTTCGCGAGATCGACCCAGCGCAGCAGACCGCGCTCTCCGGGGCCTCGTGGCGCGAGCGTCTCCGGATCGACCGCCACGACACGCGCCCAAGATGGCGTACGAAACCGCGCCGACGACCACGGAATCTTGCGATCCAGCGCATCCGTGTACGCCTGAGACGACAGCTCCGTCATCGAGTACTCGCCGAGGCAGTGCGTCGGCGCGATGTTCAAGCGCGTCTCGAACAGCCCATACAGCTCCTCCCGCGTGAAATCACGCGTTCGCCCTTTCAGGCCGCCGGTCTCCATGACTCGCGAGCCCTCGGCGAGCGGGAACGACAGGTCGACGTCGTCGAAGAACTCCACGAACGCGAACGCCGTTCCGAGCAGCATCACGGGCCCGCCGATGGACTCCAGCAACTCGACCACTCCGTCCCAATCAAAGCCGAGCTCGCCGTCGTCATCGGCGGTGACGAAGAAGCCCGACCACCGCGGATGCCCAAAGCGCGCCATCAGCTCGCCGAGCATGAACGAGAGGCTCGAATCGGGGGCCTCACCCGGCGAGGGCGCCAGCACGATCATCGGCATGCGCGCGCGGTCCGGCATGCAGTACTTCTGAAACGGCCCGCCGATCGCCGCGCGATAGTGCTCCAGCGTGCTGAAGTGGTGCTCCCCGCGGCGCCCCTGCGTCGTCCCGCTGGTGCGGAACGTCCGGACGGAGTCCGTCGACGTGAGCAAGCGCACGTGTTTGAACACGTCGGTCGGGACCGCCGGAATCTCGAGCCAACTGCTGACCGTCGACGGCGTCACGCCGCGGGCGTCGCAGAACGTGCGGTACGCCTCGATCCCGGCGTACTGGTGGGCGAAGAGCTCCAGCGAGCGCACCTCGAAGGTCTGGTTTCGCAGTAACGGCATTAGAAGTTGTCCGTGCTCGTCGGCAACACGCTGAGGCCGAGGATCGACTCCCCGCTGAGCATCTCCATCAGCGGGTTGCCCTTGGCGGGGCGTCCCATCAGCTCGAACGTCGTCGCCTCGGTGCGCCAGACGCGGCCGTGCGTCGTCGTGATGACGAGATCGGATTCGGAGATGCAGGGCACGACGCCGACCACGCGATCGGCACCGTTGAGCTTGCAGACCTGCATCCCGCCGCCGCCGCGGCCCTGGGTCCGGAAGTCGTCGAACCAGATTCGCTTGCAGAGGCCGTCGGCGGTGATGACCGCGAGCTGCTCGACGCCGTCGCCATGAAACGCGTTCACGATGACCTCGTCGCCGGAGAGCTTCATCACGTTGACGCCCACCGCTTTGCGGCCCATCGACCGCATGTCGCTGGCCTCGAAGTGGATGCCCTGCCCGCTCGACGATGCGCAGAAGATCGTCGCATCGTCGGGGCCGTGCATCACCGCGATCGGGACGTCCCCATCGTTGAGCAGAAACGCCTCGCGGCCGCTCTGATCGAGCATCGCGCCAAGCTCGCTGGCCTCGCTCGCCTTGCCCTTGCCCGCTCGCGTGACGTGGGTCACGCGCCCTTCGCGACCTGCGCGACGCGACAACACCAACATCGGGAACTCGTCGCGGTTCAGCTGCGGCAGGATGTTCGAGTAGGGCCGCAGCTCGCTCTCCCCCATCCACTGCGGGACGATGCGTGTGATGAGGCCGTAGTAGCGCCCTTGATTGGAGAACACGAACACGCCATCCGGGTCCCCGACCCACCACATGCGGTCGATCGCGCCGAGGCCACCCGGGGTGGGCAGCAGCTCCGGCTCCGCGGTAATGTCGAGCTCATCCCCGTCGATCCAGAAGAAGCCGCGCTCGGTGGTCGCCGTGAAAATCGGGTCGCTCGCGCCGGCGTGGCGTTTGCGGACGACTTCTTCCTCGCGCAGCTTGATCGACGACGAGGAAGCGGCCCGCGGCGTGGTGAGCGCGACGATCACCTGAGCGAGCGCGCCATCCCAGCTACCGAACTCACCGATGGCGGCGTCGTACAGAGCCTCCTCGTGGCTCGACACGGTCATTTCGAGCAGCGCGTCGGCGCCGTCGCTGCGGGCGATGCGAATGATGTGGTCCACGAGATCTTGGCTCATCGGCGAAGGCTACAATTGCGCGGCAGGACGAACAAGAGTCGGTTTCGTGCTGACGTTCCAAGAGCACGACACAGGCTGGTTCGAGTCCGTTCGCCATCGCCTCGAGCGCGTGGGAACGCGACTCGATTCTTCCCGCCGCGGATGGTTGAGTGATGCAGCCGTAGACGAAACCGAACAGTAGGCGCAAAGACGTTGCGCCAGCGCACCTTCCGTCGTATACCGACCAGGTTATGATGTAGGTTTTCCTGCGCTGAGGTATCCAGAATGACTTTGTCCCGTTTCACCTTGCTGGCCGCGCTCCTCGCGGCATTGCTCGCGGCGCCATCTGCCGTCTTCGCCCAAGATGATGACGACGGCGGCGACGTCTCGGATGACGAGAGTTCCGAGGACGGCGACGACGCGAAAGAGAGCGAGGACGGCTCCTATGAGTGGAAGCGCTCGTTCGGCGGTGGCGTCGAGTTCGGACTCTGGTTTTCGAACCTGAATCGCTGGGAATCGAATCTGATCCTCGACCGCGGTCTGGAAGGCGAAATCAGCAGCTCACCGCTGTACCACCTCGACCTCGCGATCGAAGCGTCGGTCCTCGAAGGTACGCGCTTCAGCATTTTCGGCGGCATCCAGCGACCGTTCGACGGCGAGCCCAAGATCAGCTCGTTCTACGTCGGCATCGAGCCAGCGTTCGCGTTCCGACGGGACTTCTGGGAAATCGCGCTCGGCATTGGCGCGGGCCTCGGCTCGACGAACTTCGAGCTCGCCACCGGCGAGTCGATGAAGGCGGGCCTCGTGTTGCTGCGCCCGTTTGTCGAAGTGCGGCGATACTTCGGGACGGTCGGCGCCCTGTACCTGCGCGGCGGGTTCAATCAGTGGCTCGTGAACAACCCCGAATTCGAAGGGATCGACTTCACGGCCCGTGAGACGAACCTCGATGAAGGCGCGCCGTTCGTCGCACTCGGTGTGCGATTCGGCAGCTATCCCGAGCACATCAAACGCGTCGCCGACACCGACGGTGACGGGTTCAAAGACGATGTCGACGAGTGTCCCGAAGAGGCCGAAGACGTGGACGGCTTCGAAGACGATGACGGCTGCCCCGAAGCGGACAACGACAAAGACGGGATCAACGACAAAGACGACAAATGTCCGATGGTCCCGGAGGACTTCGACAACTGGCAAGACGAAGACGGCTGTCCGGAAACGGATGACGACGCCGACGGAGACGGCCTGCTCAACGACGTCGATCAGTGCCCGAACGACCCCGAGGACTTCGACAAGTTCCAGGACGAGGACGGCTGCCCCGATCCCGACAATGACGGCGACGGCATTCTCGACGTCGACGACAAGTGTCCGCTCAAGCCTGGCGTGAAAGCCAAGCAAGGCTGTCCCTTCGAACTCGTCGAGGTCACCGTCGACAAGATCGTGATCAAGGACCGCGTCTACTTCGACCTCGACAAGGCGACGATCAAGGCACAGTCGTTCGGTCTGCTCGACCAGGTTGCCGAGACGATCAACGCGTTCAGCCGCATCAAGCTCATCGAAGTCCAGGGTCACACCGACCACAAGGGCAAGGCGGCATACAACAAGAAGCTGTCCGATGACCGCGCCAAGTCCGTGTACGACTACCTCATCTCCAAAGGCGTCGATGCCGCTCGCCTGCAGTTCAAAGGCTACGGCATGGAGAAGCCGCTCATCCCGCTCGGCGAGGATGGCAAGGAGACCGACGAGCAGGCCGCCCAGAACCGGCGCGTCGAATTCGTGATCCTCGAGCAAGAGGAAGTGAAGAAGACGATCCGCGAAGACCAGGTCGAGAGCCTGAACAAGCCGGGTGTGTTGCCCAAGCCGGTCAAGGCCCCCGACGCGGAGAAGCCGGATGCTGACGCGGAGAAGCCGGAAGCCGAGGAGAAGCCGGAAGGCGACAAGAAGCCAGAAGGCGACAAGAAGCCTGAGGCGCCGCCGGCCGAGTAGTCCTGATCTGTAGTAGTCTAGAGCGGCGGGGGCCTCCCTCGCCGCTTTTCTTTTGCCCCCACGGACGACCGTCCCATGAAACTCGCCGCTGCCCTCGCCGTTCTCGCCATTGCCGGGTGCGCGCGCCCGAAGCTGGAGGCGCCGACGACCACGGCGGAACCCGGCATCTATCGAGGCACCGACGGCGAGCGGATCGACGAGGCCGCGCTGTTCGTCGAGCTCGCGAAGGCGCGCGTCGTGTTGGTCGCGGAGTCCCACGACAGCGCCCAGGACCATGCCGTGCAGCTGAGAGTGCTCGAAGCCGTCGCGGCGCGCCGGCCGACGGGACTGGGCATGGAGATGTTCCAACGCCCATTTCAACCGGCCCTGGACCTGTTCGTGGCCGGCGAGCTCGATGAGGCGGAGATGCTCGCGCAGACGGAGTGGGCCGGGCGCTGGGGTTTCGAGACCGAGCTGTATCGGCCCCTGTGGTCCTTCGCCCACGACCGCGGCATCCCGATCATCGCGTTGAACGCGAGGCGCGAGCTGACGAAGCGCATCGCGAAGGTCGGGATCGCGGGACTCGCCGAGGCCGAGAGCGCCGACCTGCCGGAGCTCGACCTCAGCGATCAGCGCTATCGCGCCTGGCTCGGCGAGGTCTTCCGGTCCCACGGAGCCGACATGACGCGCGAGGCGCTGGACCGCTTCTTCGCCGCGCAGGTCATGTGGGATGAGACGATGGCTGACACGGCGGCCCGGTGGGCCGCGTCACATCCGGAGTCGACGCTGGTCGTGGTCGTGGGTCGCGGGCACGTCGAGCGCGACTGGGGGATTCCATCGCGACTGCGGCGACGGCTTGGTACGCTGCACGGCGATGGCAGCGTCATCTCGGTCGTGCCGGTCGACAAAGACGCCGCGCCGCGCTGGCCGTGGGCCCAGCGCAACCGATTTGCTGACTACGTCTGGGTGCACGACTGACATGACGCCCGCGCGACACATGCTCGTCGTCCTCGGGACGCGACCGGAGGCCGTGAAACTGGCGCCGCTGATCCTCGCAGCTCGCGAGGTACCCGGGTTGCGGGTGACGACCTGCGCAACGGCTCAGCATCGGGAGTTGCTCGACGGCGTGCTCGAGACGTTTGGGGTCGTACCGGACATCGACCTCGACCTGATGCTGCCCGATCAGGACCTCGGCAGCCTCACGGCCCGAGTCCTCGGCCGCATGCGCGAGGTCCTCAGCGTGCACCAGCCGGATCTGGTGGTCGTGCAGGGCGACACCACCAGCGCCATGGCCACCGCGCTCGCCGCGCACTTCGCGGGCGTGCCCGTCGCCCACATCGAAGCCGGGCTGCGAACCTCGAGCATCGCACAGCCGTGGCCCGAGGAAGCCAACCGGCGCGTCATCTCGCGGCTCGCGTCATGCCACTTCTCGCCGACCGTGCATGCCGCGGCGAACCTCGTGCGCGAAGGCGTCGATCCAACGACCATACACACCGTGGGGAACACCGGGATCGACGCCGCCGCGATGACCACACCCCGGTCCGCCGGCTTGCCCCCCGGCACCGTCCTCGTGACCTGCCACCGCCGCGAGAACCACCGCGACGAGTTCCTCGCCGCCACCGACATGATCCGCGCCCTCGCCGACGCCTTCCCGCACCGCAGCTTCGTGCTGCCCGT
>JBFIHF010000370.1:0-6258 GCA_041601915.1 Bradymonadaceae bacterium | reverse complement strand
TCGGCCGGCGGCGACGAAGGCGGCGGCGGAGGCGGCGGCGGCGGCGGCGACGAAGGCGGTGTTGGCGGCGAGGGCAAACAAGGCGGCGGCGGCAAGGCCGGCGGCGGCGGCACCAAGATCGGCAGCGGGAAGGGCGGCTGCCACCAGAACGGGATCAATCCGCTGACCATCGTCGCGGGCTTCATCTTGCTCGCGCTGCTCTTCTTCGTGATGTCTTCGGGCAAGAAAGACTGAGGACCGCGTGTCCGCAACTCGCCCACTGACTCTCGGCGCCGTATGGCTCGTCCTCCCGGTCGTCGGCGCGATCATTGCGGCCACGCTCGAGCCGATCCCTCCCCACGACTACTGGTGGCACCTCGCGATGGGACGGATCATCGCCTCCGGCACACTGCCCGATGCCAATCTGTTCCTCTACACGCTGCCCGTGGACGCGCCGTTCACCAATCAGCCGTGGCTTGGGCAGTCGCTGATGTGGGTCGCGTATCGCGTCGGCGGCTACGGCGGCACGATCATTCTGCGAAACGTGTTGCTCGCGCTCGCATTTGGGCTGCTGGGGCTCATCGCATTCCGCCGCAGCGCGGACGCAAGGGCCGCGGGCGGTCTCGGGCTGCTCGCCGCGGTACTCGCGTATCCGGTGCTCACGGTGCGGACCCGGATGTTCGCATTCCTGCCGTTTGCCGTGGTGCTGTGGGTGTGCCTGGAGGTCCTCGACGGAAGACTCCGGCGCCGCTGGCTCGTGGTGGCACCCTTGGCGACCGTCTTCTGGGCCAACACGCACGGTTCGTTCGTGCTCAGCGCCGCGATCGTGTCCGCCGTTGGACTGGGGGCCCTCGTTCAAGGCGCGCTCGACGCGCGTCGCATCGATCTCGCCGCGCTGCGGGACTGGGGCGCGACGTTGGCGGCGGTGGTCCTCGCCGCGGCCGCGTCCCCGCTGGGCTTCGGGGCCTACGGCTACGTCTACCGGCTCACGATGGACTCGAGCGTCGCTCGGTCTGTGACCGAATGGCTGCCGCCGGATGTGTCGATCCTCGGTGGCCAGATCTTTCTCGCCGCCGTCCTCGTCTCGATCGGAGTGCTGTTCGTTCGGAGGCGCCACGTCTCGTTGAGCGACGCGTTTCTGTTCGCCGGGACGCTGTTCCTGGCTGCGGGTGCGGTTCGCAGCGCGTTCTGGTGGGCCGCCGTTCTGCCTGTCGTCTTGGCCCCCCACGTCAGCGCCTTGCTACCGGAACGACAGGAGGAGGTTCCCACGCGCGCCGAGGGAGTTGTGCTGCGTCTCGGGCTCGCGGGCCTGCTGATGGCCGTGGTCTTTGTGCAACCGGGGGTCGGCCGGGAGTTCATTGGAGAGACGGTGCAGTCGGCGCAGGCGCGTCTCGCGGGCGACGGCGCCTACCTGCTGAATCACGAGAACGCCGAGAGTGCGCTGAAACAGATCCGGGCGGATGGGCGCTCGCGTGTCTTTCATGACCAAGCGCTCGGCGGGATGCTCGAGTTCTGGCTCACCGAGGTGCCCGCTCAGGTCGCGTTCGTCGACCAGCGCATGGAATTCGTGCCCGACGACGTCTGGGACCGCTACTTCGCGCTCAGTCGCGCTCAGACGCATTGGGATCGCGAGCTGACGCGCCTGGGGGTCGACACGTTATTGTTAGCGCCCGAATCCCAGTCGCCACTTCTACAGGCAGCGCTCGCCAGTCCGGATTGGGAGCTCGTCGGGCTGGAGCAGTCCCATCTGTTGCTGTACCGCCGGCCGTCACTCGATGGCGTGCAACACCCAGCGAAATAGCGCGAGGCTGAGGGCGAAAAACGCGACGTCCATGACAGCGACGATGCGGAGCCACCGCCACACGGCATCGGCGTCGCCGCTCGCGATCATGGTCGTGATCACGACCGACGCGACGAGCAACGGGATCGCGAGCGGGTACAACAGGATCGGCAACATCACGTCGCGCATCTGATTGTGCACCATCATCGCGGACACCAGTGTCCCAAGGGCTACGAAGCCCACCGTGCCGGCGGCCACCGTCGCCAGATACTCCGTGGCAAACTCCAGGAATGAGATGTCGAACACCATCACGAGCGCGGGCAGCAGGACCAGTTCGAAGGTGAAGACGAACAGGAGGTTGACCGCGAACTTCGCGAGGTACAGGCTCGTCTCCGTCCCCGGAATGAGCGCCAGCGCGCGCAGACAGCCACCGTCGCGCTCTTGGACGAAAGTGCGCGTGATCGCCAGCGTCGCCGTGAACGCGATCGAGATCCAGAGGACCCCCGGGAACACGTTCACGCTGCTGTCGTCATCGACATAGAAGGAGAAGGAGAAGATCGCCATCAGCAGCAGCGCGAACGCCACCGTCGTAATGGTCACCTCCTTCGTCCGAAGCTCGCGGCGAAGATCCTTGCCGATCAACGCGGTGGTCTGGCGCCAGCGCATCCCTGTTTGTACACCGGATTGCAGAGTGCGTCCCGTTTGCCGGGATACGGCCGGTTCGGCTCTCATGCGTGCTCGACGAAGGCGTCGAGCACATCCGCCTTGCCGTGATAGGTCAACTTGCCGCGTTTGAGGACGGCGACGCTGTCGACCAACTCGCGCGTCAGGCGAAGGTCGTGGGTGATCATGACCACGATCGCACCGCGGTCTCGGACCTCACTGATCAGTCCCAACAGCGCGTCTCGACCGCCCTGGTCCAGACCCGTCAACGGCTCGTCGAGCAGCACGATACTCGGCTCATGCAGCAGGGCTCGTGCGACGCTGAGTCGTTGTCGCATGCCACGCGAGTAGGCGCCGACGCGGCGCTCACCGACCTCGCCGAGCCCGACGCGGTCGATCCACTGTTGCGCGAGGTCCGCCGGGCGGGCGCAGCCGTACATGCGGGCGTAGAAGGCGAGATTCTCCGCGCCGCTGAGTTCGTCGTAGAGCAGTGAGTCGTGACTGACCCAGCCGATCGAGCTCCGGCCGTGCTGCGCGAAGGCATCGAAGCCGCGCTCGTCGTAGCGGATCGTGCCGCTCGTGGGGCGATCCAGCGTGGCGAGGATGTTGAGCAGCGTCGTCTTTCCGGCGCCGTTCTCACCCACGAGGGCCGTGGCGGTGCCCGCCGCAAACTCCGTGGAGACCCGGTGAAGAACGAAGTTCCGCCCGTAGACGCGCGAGACCTCGTCGAGGCGAATCCGCTTCACTATTCAGCCCGGTCCAGGTCGCCCAGCTTCTTGAGGACCAGCGCCAGCTGCTCGCGCAGCGCGGACGCTTCGAATTCAGCCTCGGCGCGCGTGAGCAAACCCTCATCGAGCTCGCGCTCGACCCCGACGAGTTCATCCAGCAGACGTTCCCGCTGGGCCTCGAAGACCTTGCGGAGGTCCTCACGCCCGGCGCGGCCCGCGGCGGCCTTGATCTCGCGCGACGCAAGCATCAGAACCAGTGCCCCGCAGACGAACGCGAGCAACAGGACCAGGAACGGCGATTTCGCGCGTTCGAAGGGAAGGCCGCGCAGCTGAAACGCGAAGGACTGTCCAGGCTCGAGCGCCAGTCCGCGGGCACCAACGAAGTCGATGTCATCGCGCAGGTCGAAGATGCCCGCGCCGCGGTCCGTTTCGGCAAATCCGACCGGGCGAAGTTCGAGGTCGTGCAGGCGAGGCAACTTCTCGAAGCGCGTCTGAATCGGTACGACGACCTCGACGTTCAGCGTGCGCCAGCCCATCTCTTGTTCGTAGGCGAACTCGGAGTCCTTCGCGCTCATCGAGAACCGAACCTGCAGGTTCACCGCGGATCCGGGCTCGAGGACCCCCTTCCAATAGAAGGTGCTGTTCACCACCATGGACTCGCCGGGCCCCGTGACGTTGATCGCCTTGGCTTTGACCGGCAGGTGGAACGGCAAACCCTTTTCGAACTCCTCGTCGGGCAGCAACTTGACGTCGAGCGCGGTCTGACCGGTATTCGTGAGCGTGTAGTACTGCGTGAAGACGAGGTAGCCCTCCCAAACCTCGACGACCGAGCGCAGGTTCTTGATGGCGACGACGGAGGTGTCGAGACTCTTGTCCCACGTCACGATCTCGAGGGCTGAGCCATCGAGCGGCGCCGCTGCTGCGGACTCAAAGGCGAGCCCGTCATAGGTCGTGACGGCATGGATTCGCAGGCCACTCGTCGTCAGGTCCTCGGGCACGCGATCAAATCGAGCAATGCCGAGCTCGTCGGTGAAACCCGCCCACTCGAACTGCGGTTGTGGTGCGATCGGCTCGAACGGTCCGCGTGGCCGCGCCGCACGAAGGAACACAGGGGTGTTCGCAATCTTTCGGGCGTCCGCACCGTGCTTCACGGTCACCGAAATCGTCATCAGCGCGGTGTCCGCGGTGACCGTCGGCTCAGCGATCGGTTCTGCAGGCGGCGCGACGGGCGGCGCCTGGTCTGGATACTGAGCGCTCGCGGGGCTCGCGCAGAGCAGGAGCAGCAAAAAGGCGATGGACTTGCTCAGGCTGATCATGCGTTCGCCTCGGTGTTCTCTCGTGACGGAGCGGCTTCGTGCACGCCGACCGGTGCTCCGCACTGACTGCAGAACCGGTCATCGGCCTCGAGAACCTCGTCGCAGGCCGCACATCGTGCGTCGAGGGACGGTGCGTTATCGGTTGAAGGCGCCGCATCGTCTTCCGGTGCCTCGACCACGGCTTCGGCGACGGCTTCGACGGTGGTTTCGGGGGCCGGCGCTGGTGCGTCCGCCGATTCGGCGTCACTGGATTCGGTGACGCCCAGGCGGGACGGGTGCCCGAGGCGCTTGCCCAGTTCGGCACCCACCAGCTCGCGCCAGTCGTGGCCGCCGTGAATCTCATCCAGCCGCTTCATGATCACGACGGCCTGATTCTCGTAACGACGACGAAACAGGGCGTAGTCGTCCGCGGACAGCTTGTCGGTCTCCCGATCCACATCGAGCTCGCGCAGTGCAGCCAGCAGCACCCGGCGTTGGGCGACGAGCAGCTCGATCTCGCGCACCTCTTCATCGAGGTGCTCCAGGCGCAGCCCTTCGTCGGCGCCCCCGAGAAACGGCGAGACGGTCAACCACAGCGCGGCGATCGTGAACAGCGCCGCGACGAAGACCAGCAACAGCGTCATGAGTCGCCCACGGACGCGGGGGGCTCCTCGATGGCGAGGGGAGCTGGCGGCGTGGCGCCCACGATCTTCCATCGCATCGCGGAGCCCCACTGTGAGCCGCTCTCGATTTCCTGAAGGATCAGCGGCGTCGCCGAAGCGATCATCACCGCACCGACGATCGCAATTCTGGCGAGCATGCCGCCATGCCGAATCGACTGGATGGACTCCCGGGTCGGCCACATCGCGATCAGCGTGCCGAACGTCAGCACGACGCCACCAAACCAGAACCACCACGTAAACGGTCCGACGAAGACTTTGAACGCCACAATTTCGCCGGACTCGTCAAAGTTCACGAGCGCCACATACATGTCCTCGAGGACCGATGTCTTGATGTCGATCTCGGACGTCGGGCTATTCGGGGCCGCGTAGAACTTCGCCTTGCCGGGGTACAGGTCGTAGAGCTTCTCGCCGTCCCGAAACACTTCGACCTGCGCCATCACCAACAGCTTTTCCGGGTCGTTGCGCTCCGTCATCCCGCGATAGATGAGCGTGTAGTCACCCACGAGGAACGCCTCACCGCGCTTCACCGAGATATCTTGCTCGATCTTGAGCGCGTTGCCTGCGAACGCCAGGAACGCGCAGAGAATCCCGAAGTGAATCAGGTAACCGCCGTAGCGGCGCCGCTGCTTCATCGTCAGGCGTGTCACCGCTTCGACCATCGTCTCGGAGTGCATCCGCATGCGGGCGCTGGCGCCTCGCACGAACTGCTCCAGCGTCGCGGAGCCCACAAAGATGATCAATCCGACGGCGATGACCGCGTACGCCGCATCGTTCGGCGTCGGCTCCACGCCGAGGTGCACGCCGCGGCCGTACCAGTACGCCGCAATGAGGCTGGGCGTGAGCACCAGCGTCGACGCGATCGGGATCAGGAAGTCTCGCTGGAAGTTCTTCAGGGACGCGCGACGCCACGAGATCACGGTGCCGATGCCCATCAGGAGCAGCAGCAGCAAGCCCATCGGCGCCATCCACCGGTTGAACCAGGTCGGGCCGATCGCGACTTCTTGGCCGAAAATGCCCTCTTTGATGCGCGGCCACAGGGTGCCGAACATGACGACACCCGTCATGCACATGAACAACCAGTTGTTGAAGATGAACGCCGCTTCCTTACTCAGCGGGCTGTCCAGCCGTTC
>JBFIHF010000369.1:0-6263 GCA_041601915.1 Bradymonadaceae bacterium | reverse complement strand
GCACACGCACTGGTTGCCGGTGCATGCCTGGCCGAGGCCGGTACAGACGCCGCAGGTCGGCACGGTCCGCGAGACACCGCAGTTGTCGTTGGCGGTGGTGGCGTCACACTGGGCGCCCACGCGCGTGCAAAACGCGGCGTCGGTCTCCGGCGTGCAGTCGCACTGATTGGCCATGCAGGTCTGCGCGCCCGTGCACATGCCGCAGCCCGCGGTGCGCGCGACACCGCAGTTGTCGGGCGCGGTGAGCGCACCGCAATCGGCGCCTTGTCGGGCGCAAAACGCGGCGTCGTCCTCGGGCACGCAGACACACTGATTGGTAAAGCACATCTCACCGGCGCCGGCGCAGGTTCCACAGCTCGCCGTTCGACTGTCTCCGCAGTTGTCCACATCGGTGACGGAGCCGCAGACGGCGCCGAGCCGCCCGCAGAACGCGGCGTTGGTCTCCGGGTTGCACCCGCACTCATTGTCGACGCCCGCGCCGCCACAGGTTTCGGGCGCCGCACATGCGCCACAGTCCACAGTCCGCATTTGCAAGCAGACGTCCAGCGCGGTGAGTGCCCCACAGGTGGCGGCGTTGGCGGCGCAGAACTCGGCGTCGGTTTGTCCGGGACACCCACACACGTTGGGGGTCCCGCCGCCGCCGCACGTGGCGGGATCGGTGCAGACGCCACAATCCACGGTTCGATCGACGCCACAGTTGTCGGGGGCGTCCACCACATCGCAGCTCTTCACGAGGCGCGCGCAGAAGTCTTCGTCGGATTCGGGGTTGCAAACGCATGCCCCCGCGTCGCAGGAGGCGCCGGTACCGTCGCAGGCCCCGCAGTCGACGTCGGTCCGGGTCGTTCCGCAGTTGTCGTCGCCCGTCGTCGGTCCACACTGAGCGGCGTTCCGATCGCAGAACGCGCGCAAAGGTTCAGGGACACAGACGCAGCGATTCGTGACGCAATCGGTCCCTAGATCACAGCTCCCGCAGTCCACATCGGCGTCACAGAGGTCCGCGGCC
Source organism: Bradymonadaceae bacterium (assembly GCA_041601915.1). Lineage (GTDB taxonomy): Bacteria > Myxococcota_A > Bradymonadia > Bradymonadales > Bradymonadaceae > JBFIHF01. The sequence continues at coordinate 5,260 of JBFIHF010000369.1, read as the reverse complement.
GATGCGACCCCGCACTCGGCACCGACCGCGGCGCAGACCATCGCTGGGTCCGCGCAGAGGCCGCCATCGGCCGCATCGGTCCGACCGTTGCCGTCGTCCGGCTCGACGCCGGTATCGGACGTCGTGTCGTCCGGGGTGGACGAAAACAGATTGCAACCGCTGAGCGCGATCGATGTGGCGAAGATCAAGGCGAGGATTGGGAGGCGCATACGCCATCCTACACCGTCATCGTACCATGATGCACGCAACCGGCGGGTCGCGGCGGCGGGACCGGCGCGGCGCCCCGCAACTCGTTGGCGGATCACAGGGTCTTGAAGAACTCCCAGGCGACCTCCGCGGCCGGGAAATCGGTGGGCGGCCCGTCGCACGGTGTCGGCCAATCTCGAGGCCGCGGCGCTGCGCCGGGCCAATTCCAGCCCCCATCGAGGTGACAACTTACAAACGGGGCATCGCTGCAGGTCCATGTCCGGCACTGGCTCCCGTTATGCTCGAAGTAGGGCTTGTCCCGGCCATCGCACCCATTGCGCCCCTTTGCCACGGTCTCGTGCGCGGCGAGGGACATCATCTCAGTGTCGCGGCAGTTCATCCCGCCCTCGGGCCGCGCCTGGTTGGTACGCATCCCCGACATGAGCAGGAACGGTTTGGCACTCGTGCAGGGGGCGGGCGCTTCGGTCCGCGCGGAGGCCGCGGCGGCGCCCGCGACCCAGGGCTCGCACAGCAGCACCTCCGCCGCGCGGCCCCCGGCGAGGAATCCGAGGACAAACACCCGCGACTCATCGATGCAGTAGTCCTCGCGGATGCGCTCGACCATCGCACGCAGCTCCCCCACCGTGCGCACGTCGCCTGGCGGCGCCGCCACGAGGAACGCGTCCTTGTCCGCGAGCGTCGCGATCGACGTGTCGTGGAAGAACTGTTCGGGACTCTGCTTCTTGGCGGCCAGCGTGATGACGACAGGGACAGGTCGGTCCGCGTTGTACCCCGCGGGGACGTAAACCAGCCCGCTGTCTTCACGGCGTGACCAGCGCAGGATCCCCTCCATTGCTGGGACTCCGCAGCCGGAGCGAGGAGTCGCCGCAGCCGCGTCGGTGTCGACCGTCGGCGCGTCCGCCCCGATCGCCACGTTGGGCGTAGACCGAGGCACCGGAGGGGGTGGCTGCGGTGTGGCATGAACCTGGGCGAACGAAGGGGTCGGTTGCGGCGCCTCAGGTGGTGACGCCACGAGAGCGGCACCGATGCTCACCGCCGCGACGACGATCACGGCGGCGGCGATGACCAGCGCGACCCGTGCGAACCCGACGGGCTGCGGCTCGGAGCGGGCGGGCGCGGCGGGACGCGTCGAACGTATCGGTGCGGTCAGTGTCTCCAGCGCCCGGAGCACGGCGTCGGCCGACGAGTAGCGCGCATCAGCGTCGCGCTCGGTCATCCGCGTGATGACCGCGCCGAGGCCACTGGTCACGTCGTCGGGCACCGCGAACAGGTGCCCGCTGCTCATGCGCTCGAGCTGGTCGATCAACCGGTTGCCGTGCAGCGCATCGGGGCCGGTCAACATCTCGATCATCACCAGCCCGAGGCTGTAGATGTCGGACGATGGCCGCAGCGGTCGCCCTGCCAGCTGCTCGGGCGACATGTAGCGCAGCGTTCCGACCAGCTCGTTGGCGGCGGTGAGGGCTGGCCCCGTATCGGGGTGGAACGACTTCGCGATCCCGAAGTCGAGCACTTTGACGGTGAACGCGTCGCCCATGTACTCGAACACGCGCACGTTGTCGGGCTTGACGTCGCGATGCACGATCCCAGCGGCGTGAGCTTCACGCAGTGCCTGCAGAACCTGCCGGGCGATGTGGATGACGACGGGGGCCGGGAGCGGTCCCTCGGTCGCGAGGACCTCGGCGAGATCTCGTCCGGCGATGTACTCGAACACGGTGAACAGGAGCCCATCACGGCTCCCGTAATCGAACAGCCGCACGGTGTGCGGATCTCGCAGCGCCGCGACCGCGCGAACCTCGCGCTCGAACCGCGCCATGGTGTCCGGAGCCGCACTCGCGAGGTCGTCGAGGACCTTGATCGCGACCCGGCGCGTCGATTGCTCGTCGACCGCCAGATAGACCTTCGCAAAGCCGCCCTGGCCGATCACGTCGACGATCCGATAGCGATCACCGAAGAGAGCGCCAATGTTCAGCGAGTCCATCGTGCGACCATACTGCATTTCGCGCCAAGTCCCACCCACGGCTACGTGGTTGGCCCATGGGCCCGATGGTTCTCCCAGATCGACACCACCGGGATGATCCGCGACACGAGCATCACGCCCAGCGCCAATGCGGCGAGATTGCCAAGTGCGATCGTAATCTCGAACACGGACGGGAAGTAGACAGCGGCGGCTCCCTCCATCCGCGGGCGCTCCAGCGCCGGCACGACGATGAGATAGCGCTCGATCCACATGCCGGCGCACACGCCGAGGGATGCGATGACAGTGCGTGAGATCGTTCGCCATTTCGATCGCAACAACATGACCACGGGCAAGACGACATTGAACCCCATCATCGCCCAGAACATGACCGCGTATCGACCCTCGACCTTGCTATGCAGGATGCCGAGCTCGCTGGGCTCGGCGCCATAGACGATGGTCAGATGCTCGGCGAACGTGAAGTAGGCCCAGGTGAACGAGAGCACGAGGAGCATCCCCGCGAGCCGCCGGAAGTGGTCGGCGAAGATCCAGTCCTGCAATCTCAGCGTCTGGCGCAAGATGGCGAGCACGACGAGGAGCGCCGCGAGTCCCGAGAACACGGCGCCGAGCACGAAGTACGGCCCGAAGATCGTGCTGTGCCAGGTGGGCAGGATCGTCATCGAGAAGACCCAGCCGACCACGGAGTGCACTGTGATCGCGATCGGGATGATCGCGATCGCGAGGATCCCGATCGCTCGCTCCAGTGCCGCACGCTGTCGTTCGTCGCCGGACCACCCCAGCGAGAGCAGATGGTAGATCGGACGACGGATCGAACCCACTCGCGTGCGGAGAGCGGCGAGATCCGGGATGAGGGGCAGGTAGAGATAGATGAGCGTCGCAAACAGATAGGTCGAGATCGCGAAGACGTCCCACAACAACGGGGACTCCGGACGACCGCTGGTGATCATCAGCGCGAGGCGGTCCGGGCGCCCGAGGTCCAGTGCGATGTTCCATGCTCCGCAGAGCAGCGCGAGGACCGCCAACACCTCCGCGGCTCGGGTGATGGGGTGACGCCAATCCGCCCCCGCCACCCGGAGCACCGCCGAAACGAGCGTCCCGCCGTACGAAATGCCAATGAAGAAGACGAAGTCGACAATGTACAGTCCCCAGAAGACGGGGCGCCCGAGGCCGGTCACCACGAGGCCAGTCGTGAGTTGCTGCCACCACGCCCAGAATGCGGCGAGCACCGGCAGCGCAAGCAGTGCCGCGCCGCCCCACCACCTCCACGACGGGGCCCTCAGCGCGCCGGCCGCCAGTGGCGCCAGGCCGTCCGGCAGTTCGGTGGGGTCGGCGTCGGGCTGAGCCGCAACGTGGCGAAACATGAACGTCGAGAGTCCGGCGAAGAGCAGGAAGATGCCCGTGGTCAGCGAGCCCACCACCAACGTGGGGACCGCAGACTCGCCGATCGCGTGCGCGGCCGCGGTGCGGACGCCGAACCACGCGCCCAGCCCAATCGTCAGCCCCCAGAACGCGCACAACGCGACCAGGTGAGTCGCGTAGTACCCGCGGCGACGCGGCTGGCGCGCACCGCTGTTCATCGCCGGGGCCTCAGATAGATGACCTTGGGCTCCGTGCCGAGGTCTTCGAGCAGGCGCGTCCCGCGCGGGGACTTCGCCAGAACCGCGAAGGCGCCCCCCGAATCGTCGAGATCGCCGAACGTAATCGCCTCGGTGGGGCAGACTTGCTGACACGCGGTCTGGATCGAATCCGCCTGCAGCGCTTCGCCGTCGGCGACCGCATCCTCGTGGGCCCGCTGGATGCGGTGCATGCAGAAGTTGCACTTCTCGGTGACACCGCGCGAGCGGATCGACACGTCGGGGTTGAGGCCTCGACGCATCTGCCCTGGCCAGACGGGGTCGTCGTAGTTGTAGTACTTGCACGTGTAGGGACACGCGTTGACGCAGTAGCGGCAGCCGATGCACTGCGGGTAGATCTGGGGCACGAGCCCGTCGGCGCCGAGAAAGGTCGCGTTGACGGGGCAGACCGTCGTGCATGGCGGCTTATCGCACATCATGCACGGCATCGGGACGAGCTCGGCGCTGGTGCCCTGCTCATCCTCGGTCGCGAGCATCTCGAGCCAGCGGATGAGGCGATGGGGGGCCGAGGGGTCGCCCAGCGCGACGTTGTTCTCCTGGGCGCACGCGGTGACGCACGCGCCGCACCCCGTACAGAGATCGAGATCGATGACCATTCCATAGCGCGGCATCAGCGCCTCCTGAGGTTGATACGTGTCGGTTCGGTCCCTGCCTTCAGCTCCAAGGGGGACGCTCCGTGGCCGTGAGCAAAGAAGCCGAGGGCACGCCGTCCGAGCCCGATCGGGATCGCGACGGCGTCGGGGTGGACGAGCCGGGTGAGGTGGGCGACTCCCTCGATGCGACCTCGCGCCGACTCGACGACGACGGGGTCGCTATCTCGGATCCCGAGTCGCTGGGCGGTGTCTTCGTGAATCGACACCGTCGTCCGCCACGCCTCCCGACCCGCGGCGGTCGACAGTCCGTGCAGGTACGGTAGATGGGCGCCTTCGCCACCCTGGAACGCCGAGGGAACGAAGACCTGTAGAACGAGGCCATCGCTGACTTCCTCGGGCACCGCGGGCGCGCGCAGAGGGGGGCGCTCCGGCGACGGTTCGGGCGTGGCTGTGGGCTGCGCGTCCGGCTCGACAGCGATCTCGGCTTCGTCGACTGGCTCCGGCGGCACGATGGGCACGGGCTTGAGGGGCTTGAGGAGCTGTGCGGAGCGTCCGGGTGCGTCGAGACCGAAGGCCGCTGTCGCGAGCGAGACCAACGCGTCATGGCCCGCAAACGGCAGCGGCTTGCCCGCGAGTTCGGCGAGGCGCGCCAGCACATCCGCGGTGGGTCGAACATCGGCGAGCGGCTCGATAGCTCGCGGTCCCACGGCCGCGAACGGCGCCCCATCCAGCAGCGACCCCCACGCCACGCGGGTCGTCTCGAGCGGCGTCGTCGTCGGCAGCGCGACGCTCGCGGATCGCCCGGACTCGTCGAGCATCGGCGAAATGCACGTGACGAACGCCGTCTCCTC
>JBFIHF010000368.1:0-6269 GCA_041601915.1 Bradymonadaceae bacterium | reverse complement strand
GGCCGAACGCAACTATCGAAAGGGCTCGTCCGAAGCGCACAGGCCCTGGTCAATCGCTCCCTCGCCGCGGTTGCCGCGGATCTGGCAGCGCACCCGGACCGCGTCGTCGTGGGGCTCGAACCCTCGGCGCTGCTGACGTTTACCGACGAGTGGCCAGACCTCGCGGCCTCGGCCAACCGAGCGGCCGCCACGGACCTCGCCGGACGAGCGATGCTGATCGACGACTTCCTCGCCGAAGAGCACCGGCAGGGCCGTCTGGACGTCGCGTGGAAAGGCGAAGGCGAGGTGCTGCTGCACGGACACTGTCACCAGAAGGCGCTCGTCGGCACCAAAGGTACCGAAACGATCCTCGCCGCCGCGGGCTACAAGGTCACGACGCTCAAAACGGGTTGCTGCGGCATGGCGGGTTCCTTCGGCTACGAAGACAAACACTACGCGCTCAGCCAGCAAATCGGCGAGCTCGTGTTGTTTCCGGCGTTGCGCGACAACACCGAGGCGCTGGTGTGCGCCCCCGGCACCTCATGCCGCCACCAGATCGCGGACGGCGTCTCTCGCGCCGCCCACCACCCGGCCCTGCTGTTGCGCGACGCACTCACCTCGCATGCGACCCATCGCTCAAAGCCAGATGACGATCGCTAAGAACAAGACGTTGCCGACCACCAAGATTGGCGGAGCGACGCTCGCTGCGATCTGACCCCACGTCATGAGCTGTCGATTGTAGTACCGAACCAGCGCGACGCCGTCTTCGGCGCCGGCAAACCGGAGCGTGCGCCGACCGGTCTGGCGACGATGCTCGACAATACGACGAAAGAACTCGTAGCTCGAGGCCACCTCGTCCGTCGCCGGATACCAGACATACTCACGATCTGGGCCAAACTCGCCGGCGAGGTCCAACTGATTTTCATCACTGCTGACGCAGACAACCGAGCCGTCCTCGAACGCCGCCCAAAAATAGAACCACCGCTTCTGTTTGTGAGTCCCCAACACCGCGGCGATGCCTGGATCGTCGGCGTGACCGAACCAGAGACGTTCGAGGGTGACACGCATCGAGAGGTGCCGCTTGTCGACCGTGGCGCCGATGGCCTGAAAGCCGAGCGCTCTGAGCGCGCTGAGATGGCGCTGCTCTTGGTCGCCAGCAATGCGTTCCCATTGGTCAGGGGCGCAGGCTGAAACGCGGCAAAACAACGCCGCGAGCCGCTTCAATAGCGGTCCCGACCGCTTCGGCAAGGAGTCGGACGCGCACGTCAGACTCGTTTCTGTGTGAGAATCCATGCACTTCGAGGATATCATCGCCGCGATGAGCGACAAACTCCGAGACCGATACCGCGTCATTGAGCCCCTATCAACGGCGCGCGACGTCACGACGCTCAAGGCGATCGATGACACGAGCGGACGCCACGTGGTCATCCGCGTCCTCGAGCTGCGACACATCACACGCTGGAAGGCGATCGAGTTGTTCGAACGCGAGGTCGACGCCTTACGTTCATTCGATCATCGGGGCGTACCCTCGTTCGTGGACAGCTGGGTGGACGAGTCCGCCGATGGCGTCTCACTCGGTCTGGTGCGCGAGTGGGTCGATGGCATCGCTGTCCATGACGGGGAATGGGCGGCCGAGCCCATTGTGGGCGAAGACGAGGCCATCGGGCTCGCGCGTGGGGTCGCCGAGATCCTTGCCTATCTGCACTCACTGCGCCCGCCCGTGATTCACCGGGATCTGACGCCAGAGCACATCATTCGGCGACCCGACGGCTCCCTGACTCTCGTGGGTTTCGGCAGCGTGCGGGCCGTGCTACCGCGGACCGTCGGCGGCTCGACGTTTGTCGGCACCAGCGGCTACGTGGCGCCGGAGCAATTGATGGGCCGCGCGATGCCCGCCTCCGACATCTACGCGCTCGGGGCCAGCCTCGTCGCGCTGCTCACCGGACTCGATCCAAGTTCCTTGACCACTGATGGAGCGAGACTCCAGTACGAGAGTCACCTCGAGGTGCGCGACTCCACGCGCAGATTGCTCGGCGCGATGCTCGCGCCAGTTGCGGAGGACCGCGTCACGTCGGGTGCGGCGCTCCTGCGGCTGCTTGACGCACCTGACGCCAGCGCGGTCGAACTCGCGCTCACCAACTCGCCGCCGCCCGCCTCGGTCGTCGCCGTGGTCAAGGAATCGGAGCTGCACATCGAACTCCCGACGCTCGCGTCGAGGGATGCGTTGCTGCGGCGCGCCGTGCCGATCGTGCTGGGACTGTGCGCGCTCATGACGCTTTACATCGGGTGGCGGGCTCTGACTGGCGGCACGAAGGTCGTGCCGCTGCTCATCGCGACCGCAGCGGTCGCGATCCCGTACGGATGGATATTTCGAACGACAACGCGCCGGCGCGTCATTCGCCTGTCGCCGGACGCCCTCCGAATTGACGGGAAGCTGTTCGCGTGGGTGTCGGTCTCCGATGTGCGTCGAATCGACTGCGGCGAGAAGGGGTACGGCTTGGCCGTCGAAGTCGACGATCGATTGCAATCCGCCATGACGAATTTGGAGCTGGCGGAAGCGGACTGGGTTGTCCAGCAGATCCGCGCACGCCTGGAGAGCGAGCGATGAAATTCGGTGCGTGGACGACGAATCAGGTGCTGGGCGAAGGCGGGCAGGCGGCGACCTATCGCGTCTGTCGCGCGGATGGCGAGATCGCCGCGCTGAAGGTGTTTCGCGACGACCTGCATCTCGCGCGTGCCGAGGCGAGTCTGCTGGCGAAGCTCGACCACCCGCGAATCCCGCGTTTCATCGAGTCGTTCGAAGCAGACGGCGCCTTCTGCATCGCACAGGAGTTCATCGACGGAGAGTCCTTACAATCGGTGCTGGACAGCCGTCGGCACATTCCCGAAGCCGACGTTCTCCGGGTCGCACGTGGGCTGCTCGGCATCGTCGCCTACCTGCACGGCCTCGATCCGCCCGTCGTGCATCGTGATATCAAGCCCGCAAATGTGGTGATGAAAGCCGATGGCACGGTCACCCTTGTGGACTTCGGCGGAGGACTCTGCGCCAATGCAGTGGGGGAGATCATCGGCACCACCGGATTTGCCGCCCCCGAGCAGTACTTTGGCGATGTGACCGCGGCGGTGGATCTCTACGCGATCGGTGCCACGCTGTTGCACCTCGCGTCGGGAACGCATCCCGCCGAGTTCCCGATGCACCGGATGCGCTTTGCCCTGGATCGCAACCTCGTTGCGGGCGAGAAGCTCGTCGCGCTGATCGGCGCCCTGACGGAACCCGAGATCCAGAATCGACTTCCCGACGCGGCTGCGGCACTTCGACTCCTGACTCACGACGCGCCGCTGGAGGACGAGGAACTCGACCTGCACCGTGACGAGGATCGGCTCGTCGTTGTGACCAAGCGGCGCACCCCACCCTGGGAGGTGGCGGCGTTCGTCGCGATGACGGCCTTCGTTGTCTTCCTCGTTGGCATGCAGAGTTCGTTTCATAGCCTGCTTCCGCTGGCAGCTTGGGCATGTCTGGCTCTGGCTTGGCTCCCATCGCTCAGCCGCGAACACCTCGAGCTGGATGCGAATGGGTACCGCTATCGAGCGACTCTCTTCGGCGTCACGTGGCGCGCGCGCGCCGGCACGTTCACGCCGGGACTCTCGCTGTTGCAGCAAGGGGAGTCGATGAGCCTGTACGACTACGACGCGCGCCAAATCCCCCAGATGTACCAGCTCATCACCCCGCGCAAGACGGAGAAGATCGCGAACGCGGTTCGGGGGTGGATCGCCGATCACACCAATGAGACGGTACTGTTCGGCGGGCTGTCCGACGCCGTGAATGCCGAGGCGGAACACGAGGGCAGCAGCACTGCGCATTCATCGATACCAGCAACACAGGAGAAGTGATGAAGAGCTTCGAGCGCGTCTACAGCGGAGCGCCGTGGGAAGAGCGTGTCGGGTACTGCCGGGCGCTGCGCGCCGGCGATCTGATCTTCGTCACGGGGACGGCGCCGGTCGCCGACGACGGCTCGACGTTCGCGGTGGGCGACGCGGTCGCGCAGACGACACGATGCCTGAGCATCATCGAAGAGGCGCTGAGCAAGCTCGGCGCGGGCCGCGAACACATCGTGCGTACACGGCTGTTCGTGACGGACATCGCCCGTTGGGAGGAGTTCGGCGCGGCTCATGCGGCGTTTTTCGGCGAACACCGGCCGACGACGACGATGGTCGAGATCTCGCGACTGATCTCGCCCGACATGCTCATCGAGATTGAAGCGGATGCGGTGAGCGTCCGCGCTTAGAGCGAGACGACCCAGACTTTCACGTGGGCGTAGATGCCGGACGCGAGTTTGATCGGGACGAGGTAGATGCCGAGCTCGTTGATCGGCTGCTCGAGCACGACCATCTTCTTGTCGACCTCGTGGCCCTGCTGGATCAGCAGGTCCGCGATCTCGCGGTTGGTGACGGAGCCGTAGAGCTTCTCTTCGTCGCCGGAACGCTTCGGCACCGTGACCGACACGCCGCTCAACTTGGCGAGCAGGCCCTGTGCGGCGGCGCGCTCCTCGGTCTTGCGCTTCTCGATCTCGGCGAGGTGATGGTTCACCTGTGCGCGATTGGAGTTCGTGGCCGGAATCGCCATGCCGCGCGGGATGAGGAAGTTGCGCCCGTAACCCGGAGCAACGCTCACGATCTCGCCCATTTCGCCGAGCTTCGCTACATCTTCAGTCAGAATGACATCCATCGTCCTACTCCTCTTCTTCGCTTTCGCCGTCGGGTGCGACGTCGATGTCATCGATTTCGGTCGGCACTTTCATGCGGTCTTCCGCAATCAGGTCCGCCTCGAGTTTCACCGTGAGGTACTTGAGGACCGGGTCGATGATGCGCAGGTTCCGCTCGAGCTCGGCGACGAGGTCGTTCGGGGCGATGAAGCGGTAGTACTGATAGGTTCCGCGCTCCACGTGCACGTTGTCCGTGCGGTCCTGGATCTCGTAGGCCAGCTTGCGCGAGCCCCAGTTGTCGAAGCGAAGGACGTGTCCACCACCATTGGTGATGATGCCTTCGACGCGGTCGCGCGTCTTCTGCGCGATCTCGTCGCCCGCACTGGGGCGCAAGATGTACACGGTCTCGTATTCGCGTTGGCGTTCAACTGCCATTTGCTTACCTCTCGAAGTTGCCCCGCGTTCGAGCGCGGAGCGAGGTTATCTAATCGAATCTCAGTTTGCTGCGACTTCGGCTTCCGCCGGAGCGGCAGGTTCTGCCAGTTCTTGACCTGCTTTGTCAAGTTCGGCGGTCTCGACGGTCCGCTCGATTGCGGCCGGCGCGGCTGCCGACGCCTCGGGTGCCGGCGCTGCGACGACGTCGAGGGCGATGACCGGCGCGAGCACGAGGGCCACGACGCTCATGAGCTTGAGCAGGATGTTCAGGGCCGGACCGGCGGTGTCCTTGAAGGGGTCGCCGACGGTGTCGCCGTTGACGGCGGCCTTGTGGGCTTCAGAGCCTTTGCCACCGAAGTTGCCGGCTTCGACGTACTTCTTGGCGTTGTCCCAGGCACCACCAGCGTTGGACATGAAGATCGCCATCGCGACACCGGACGTCGTGACACCAGCGAGCAGTCCGCCGAGCACGTTGGGACCGATGCTCGGGTCACCGACGATGAGGCCCGAGAATCCGGCGATCACCGGGACCAGAATCGCGAGCAGACCCGGAGCGACCATCTCTTTGAGCGCCGCGTTGGTCGAAATCTCGACACACTTGGCGTGCTCGGCGACCGCCGTCCCTTCCAACAGGCCCGGAATCTCGCGGAACTGGCGACGGACTTCTTCGATCATCGCACCGGCGGAACGGCCGACGGCTTTCATCGCCATCGAGCTGAACAGGAACGGCATGATGGCGCCGATGAAGACACCGACCATGACGTAGGGGTCGAGCAGGTTGATGCCCGGCAGATTCGCTTGCTGCGTGAACGCCGTGAACAGCGCCAGCGCGGTGAGCGCGGCGGAGCCAATCGCGAAGCCTTTGCCGATCGCGGCAGTGGTGTTGCCGACCGAGTCGAGCTTGTCCGTGCGCTGACGCACTTCTTTGGGCAGCTTGCTCATCTCGGCGATGCCACCGGCGTTGTCGGCGATCGGGCCGAAGGCGTCGACGGCGAGCTGGATGCCGGTCGTGGCGAGCATGCCGAGTGCGGCGAGCGCGATGCCGTAGAGACCGGAGAAGGTGTAGGCGATGATGATCGCGATCGCGATGAGGCAGACCGGAATCGCGGTGGACTGCATCCCCAGACCGAGGCCGGCGATGATGTTCGGCGC
>JBFIHF010000367.1:0-6271 GCA_041601915.1 Bradymonadaceae bacterium | reverse complement strand
GGGACGCCGGCGGCCTCGGAGATCGCATCGAGCTCGGCCTCGATGTCCGTGGCCCCCAGCGGCAGTCCTTCCGGTGCGCCGACCCGCGTGGGTACTTCGTCTTCGCCCATCACGACGATGTCGTTCGCATCGAGCAACGACGTCAGTTCGGCACCGCCGGGACCCACGATCGAGGACTTCGCACCGAGCGCCTCCAGGGCCACAAGCAGGGCCCGACGGAACGAGGCGACATCGCGAAAGCGCGCTTCGGCGTCCAGCGCGATCGCCTGGCGCAAGAAGTCGATCGTCGGTTCGGGGAAGTCGAGCCCCACGAGTTGAACCAGCGGCTCGTAGCTGAGGTCCAGCTTCTTCGAGACGATCGAATGCTCGGAGTTGCCCGGAAACGGCTTGCGCCCCGACATCAGCTCGAACGACAGCACGCCGACGGCGAAGAGATCGGACCACGGACCGATGCCGCGCATCTCGATCTGCTCGGGGGCCATGTAGCTGGGCGAACCCAGCGGCCACGCCGTGTCTTCGCGCTCTTCGGTGAACTTCGCGGTCCCGAAATCCAGGATTTTGAGGTGGTTGGGGTGGCCCGCGACGGGCTGGATCATGATGTTTTCGGGCTTGATGTCCCGATGCACGATGCTGCGGGCGTGGGCCGCTTCCAGGGCGTTGAGCGTCTGCCCGAGGATGTCGAGGAGCTCGGCGTGCGTGAACGAGCGCGACTGCCGCGCGCGCTCCCAGATCTCGTCGCGCAGGGTCCGCCCGCCTTCGATGTACTCCATCACGAGGTACGGACGTTCGTTGTGCGTGCCGTACTTGAGCAGGCGCACGATGTTCGGATGGGTGAGTTCGGCCAGTGCTTCGGCTTCCTGGCGGAACTTCTGCAACATCGCTTTGACGACTACGGCGTTCGTGGACGGCAGTTCCAGCAGCTTGAGGGCACCCTTGAGTTTGAAGATTGGGGCCTGCAGACCGAGATAGACTCGCCCGAAGCCGCCCGCCCCCACAAACGCGACGATCAGGAAGTCGCCGACCATTTGGCCGACCACAGCATCCGCGGCGGTGCTCTGCTGCTCGCGCCACCACTTCTCGGGGATGAAGTGGAAGCCGAGGCGCAGGCACGCCTTCTGCTCGCACCCCACGCCAAGCTCGCCGGCGGTGCCGCATCCGGGACATTTTCCTTGGTCGGGGTGGAACATGACTGCCGGGACTGGAAGGCGGCGCCATACTAGCCGCTGTGGACGGCTCTTGCTACTCAGCCCGCCCGGGTGCGCTAATGGACCAGGTGCTGCTGATTCAACACCCATTGCAGCTGACCCAACACCACCGATCGGTCATACGCGGTGGGGTTCATCGCGAGGTAGGTGCTCAGGTCATCGACGGCGCGATTCCACTCCCCGAGGGCGAGCGAGATCGTGCCGCGGTCCCGATATTCGATGGGCTGTTCCGGATCGAACCTCAGGATCAGCTCGCAGTACTCCAGCGCGGCGCCGATCGCGCCCGCGTTCTTGTGCAGCGCTTTCAGGTTGCGCAACACCCGCACGAAGACTTGCCGACCCTCCACGGTGCGCAAGAATTCGTCGCGGAACTCCAGCGTCCCGCCCGAGACCTCGTGCAGCAGGTCGGCGCAACTGCGCTCGTCGCGCACGGTGCCGAAGAACGGGTCAACGTAGGCGCCGGGAACATCGACCGCTTTGAGCAGGAAGTGGTACGGAAATCCGACGCCGCGCACGTCGATGCCGACCCGCTTGCCGATCTCCATGAACAGCACGGAGAGCGCGATCGGGATCCCCGTTCGACGCTGGAGTACCTCGGACAACGATGTGTTCCGCGGGTCGTAGTAGTGGTCGCTGTTCCCGCGGAACCCGAGCTCGCGCATACCCGCCACAAACTGCTCGACGCGACTGCGCTCGTCGTGACCGCGATCGACGCGCGACTGCACCTTCACCGACAGTTCGTCGATCCGGTCGCGGCACTCCTCGACGTCGACCTGCGGGTCGAGCGCTCGAGACAGAATCAGCATCGCCTGCAGCACGTCGACGTCCGCCGACTTCGCCAGTTCGTGCAGTGCGTCGCGGTCGCGATCCGGAATCACGGGAGTCATCACACCGACCCAAAGAGGGGAAGGTCCGCGCTGGAGATGCGCGCCGTCCAGCCACCCACGGGCGCCTCGGGCCGATGAAACGTAGCTCGGGTGGGACGGGGGACGTCAGCGGCGATGTCGAGCGCCCAGTTGAGCCACGTCAGCTCCTCGGCCAACGCCTTCGCGTCGGCGACGGGCACCGCCGCGAGCGCGGACTCAACGGCTGCGCGAGTTGCCTGCGCGGCGCGGGCGATCGCGACACCCTGGAGCGGCGCGAGCAGCGCCGACTCCAGCACGGAGACCGTCGCGTTTGCCGCCGCCTTTTGAGCATCGCTGCCTCGGGCGGGGACCGCGGCGATCGCCTCGTTGAGGGCGTGGGAGAGTTCCTGGCGGCTCGTGGCCCGTCCGCCGGCCTGAAGCCACACCAGCCGCAGCCCGTCCGAGAGCGCAGCGCTGGTGCCGCACAGCGGCAGCACGTGCTCGGCCATCATCGCCGCGACTCCCAGCCGTTGGGGCGCAGTGAGTCTGTCGAAGCGATCGATCCAATCCATGGTGGCCCGCGCTGAGAATTCGTTGAGGCTCTATAGCAAGCGCGGACCTACAGAATCAATGGGGTGCACAAAATTGTGCGTCGGTCGCGACTCACCCACGACCCCTGCCCAAGGCATGCCATGGAACGCTCGATCCTCATCGTTTTTCTCGCTCTGAATCTGTTCGCCGGTTCGGCCACCGCCGAAGACGACGCCACGGTTCGCGAGGGGCCCGAGTTTGGTGTCGGTGCCCGCGTCGGCGGCTACGGATTCCGCGAGGTCGACGGCGGGACGTTGAGCTGGGACGACTGCCGCATGAACGGGACGGGATTGTTCGGGACCGTCGACGTCGGGCCGCATTTCTTCGGTGAGGTCTCCGGCGATCTGTACCACTCGATCGGGTCGTCGCCGGACATGGATCGCGTATCGTTTCTCCCGGCTGCAGCCGTCGGCGTGCGACTGTTTGCCGGTAAGCTGATCACGCCGCATCTGCAGGTCGGCGGCGGCCCGGAGTTCACCCGCATCGAAATGGGTGGCGTCGCGACGACTAAAACGCTCGCCACGGGCTTCATGGGCGTGGGCGGGGAACTGAACATCAAGCGGTTCCACTTCGGGACCAATCTGAAGGTCTTCTCGATGGGGATTCCGGCGCATGCCCACGGCACGATCGCGGCGCATCTGGAGCCCGAAGGCTCGGAAACGGCCGCCCACCACGAAGGCGCAAAGATGCGTTACGAGGTCGCGGCGATGGGACAATTCTTCGTGCGCTACAGCTTCTGAGCGGCCGGCGTCAGCCGCGGAGCGCGATCAGATCGCGGCGTTCGGCGAGCGGCATCACCTGGACGTCAAGGGCGTCGGTCTTGACCTCGAGGTGACGCTTGAACGCCTGCTTCGCACTGGTTTCCCCGTGCACGAGGAGCATCGTCTTCGCGCCCGTCTCGTTGGCCCAGGTGGTGAGCTCGCGCTGGCCGGCGTGACCAGAGAACCCGTTGACGGTATAGACCTGCGCCTCGACGGGCAGGGACTGCCCATGCAGAGTCACGAAGTCGGCCCCATCCACGATGCGCCGCCCCGGCGTGCCTTCGGCCTGGAAGCCGATGAACACCACGCTCGACTCCTTGCGCAGCAGGTTGTGTCGGAGGTGGTGGATCACACGGCCACCGGTGATCATGCCACTGCCGGCGAGGATGATCGCCCCTTTGTTGATGTGGTTGATCGCCATCGACTCCTTGGCGTCGCGGGTGTAGCTCAGCGCGCCAAACTGGAACGGATCGCCGCCCCGGGCGCGCAGATTCAACGCGTCGACGTCGAACAGATCCGTGTGTCGTTCGAAGATGCGCGTGGCGCTGATTGCCATCGGGCTGTCGAGGAAGATGCGGACGTCGTCGGGGATCCGAGCGGCGTGCCAGGCCTCGTACAGCACGTAGAGGAGTTCCTGGGCCCGCTCGAGCGCGAACGTGGGAATCACGACGTTGCCGCCGCGTTTCATCGTCTCGCGGATCGCCTCTTCGAGCTGCAAGACGCTCTCCGAAAACGGTCGATGATCGCGGTCGCCGTAGGTCGACTCCAGCATGATGATGTCGGAGGCGATGCCCGGCTGCGGGTCCCGAACAATCGGCTTGTCCACGTTGCCGAGATCGCCGGAGAACGTGAAGCGCACGAGCTCGGTACCCTCGCGCAGCTCGAACTGCAGGAACGAGGACCCGAGGATGTGGCCGGCGTCGTGCGCGGTGACGGTGACCCCATCGCTGATCTTGATCGCTTCCCGATACTCGAAACGCCGGGTCCAAAGCTCGAGCAGGTCGAGGACGTCCTCTTCGTCGTAGATCGGCTCGATCTCCGGCTCGCCCTCCTGGAGGTTCCGATTTCGCCGCCGCGCGTCGTAGGCCATCACGTTCGCGCTATCGAGCAGGCTCAGGCGCGCGAGCTCGAAGGTCGCCCGCGTGGACCAGATCGTGCCGCGGAAGCCCTCCTTGAACAGCAGGGGGAGGCGGCCGATGTGATCGAGGTGCGCGTGGCTAATGACGACGTGGTGGAGCGAGGCGGGGTCGAACGCGAAGGGTGGCTCGTTCTTCTCGCGTGCCGACCGCCCCTGAAAGATGCCGCAGTCCAGCAACACCTTTTGGTCGCCGACCTCGAGAAGATGGCAGCTGCCCGTCACGCCCTCCGCGGCGCCATAGCTGGTGATGTACATCGCGTCTCCGTTGTTGCCGTGTGTCTTGGAAGTAGCATGTTCGGTCGCGTCGGTCGATTCGGCGGGGCATCCGGTGTACAACGGCGAGCGCGCCACCGACTGACCGCACGGAACGACGATGAAAAGCAGTGTCCTCCAAGAACTCGACGCCCGCGGGCTCATCTTTCAGACCACCCACGACGAGCTCGACGACGTGCTGGCGGAGTCCAAGATCACGCTGTACTGCGGGTTCGACCCGACGGCCGACTCGCTGCACGTCGGCAGCCTGATGCCGATCTTGGGGCTCGCGCACTTTCGGCGGCACGGCCACAAGCCGCTGGCGCTGGTCGGCGGCGCGACCGGGTTGATCGGCGATCCGTCGGGCAAGAGCGAGGAGCGCAACCTGCTCGATGACGACGCGATCGCGCACAACATCGCGGGCATGGGCCATCAGATGCGCACGATCCTAGATCGAGCGCTGCAGCTGCACGCCGACGACATCGTCGCCGCGACCGAGGACATCCCGATCGTCAACAACGCGGACTGGATCAAGCCGTGGTCGTTCATCGATTTCCTGCGCGATGTGGGCAAGAATTTCCGCGTCAATGTGATGCTGCAGAAGGACTCGGTGAAGGCGCGGCTGGAAGCGACGGAGACCGGGCTCAGCTATACCGAGTTCAGCTACATGCTGATCCAGGCCTACGACTTCTTTCATCTGTACGAGTCGCACGGCTGCACGCTGCAGATCGGGGGTTCCGACCAGTGGGGCAACATCACCGCGGGGACCGATCTGATCCGCCGCAAGCTCGGCAAGCCGGCGTTCGGCCTGACGTGGCCGCTGCTGTTGTCGGCGACGGGCGACAAGTTCGGCAAGACCGCCAAGGGCGCCGTGTGGCTCGACCCCGAGCGCACCAGTCCCTACGAGCATTACCAGTACTGGGTGCGACGCGACGATGCGGACGTGCCGGATCTGCTGCGGAAATTCACGTTCATCGGGCTCGACGAGATCGCGGAGCTCGAGGCGTCGATCGAGCGCGGCGACAACCGCGGCGATGTGCAACGCCGGCTCGCCTACGAGGTGACGTGGCTGGTGCACGGCAAGGAAGAGGCGGACAAGGCCGTGCGCGCGTCGAAGATGCTGTTCGGCGAGAAGATCGAGGGCCTCACGGACCGCGACCTCGCCAGCGTGTTCGCCGAGGTGCCGTCCTCGGTGATCGCACGCGATCGCCTCGCGGCGGGGGTCAACATCGTCGACTTGCTGACGGAGACCGAGCTGCAGAAGTCCAAGGGGGCCGCGCGTCGCCTCGTGGAGCAGGGCGGGGGTTACGTGAACAACGACCGCGTCGACAGCATCGACTACATGGTCACGCTGGCCGACCTCACCAGTGAAACGAAGCTCGTCCTACGGGCGGGAAAGCGCGCCTACCACGTGCTGTCCGTGGAGTGAGTGCGCGAGGTGGTCGGTGCTCAGAAGGTGACGTCGACGACCAACGGTTC
>JBFIHF010000366.1:0-6363 GCA_041601915.1 Bradymonadaceae bacterium | reverse complement strand
GCGTTGCGCGATCGTTTGGAGTGCCGCGTCGATCGCGGCGCGGTGGGGTGTCTCGTTCAGCCACGCGATCGCGCGTAGACGCTGGAATTCGCGGCACGGCAGCGTCAAGTCCCAGACCTCGAGGGTGTCGGGGTTGCTCCATTCGACGATCGGCGCGCTGTACTCCGTGGTCGACTCGACCCCGCCGTCGGCCGGCCACTCAAAGGACCGGCGCAGGTTCTGCTTGTCGTCGTCGGTCAACGGTCTGTGGTCGTGGAACGCCGACAGCCGGTAACTCGCGCTCTTCTTGCTGCCCTCGACCGACGAGGTCAGCGTGAGCCCCCACGCTTCGTATCGCCAGGTTTGGCGGTCTTCCTCGGCGGCACCTGAAGCCGCCCATCCGGGTATCGTCGGACGCAGCGGCGAGGGTGTAGAGGGTTCGCTCATGGGCTCGCCGTGCCGGCCTGAGGCTCGATTGCGGGCAGGCGCCGTCGGGCCCAGATCGAGATGACGACGCCGACGACGATGAACCACGCCATTTGCAGGTAGTGCGCCGTGGCCCACGCGTAGTGCAGGGCGGTTGGTACGTCGACATGGCGCAACACGCCTCCCGCGCCGATCGACAACACGGCGACCACAGTCGCGAACACCGCACCCAACCAGGCATGTCGTGCCTTACGGACGAACGCGACAACTTGGGCTCGCTCGGCGGCCCCCGTTAGGCCGTTGCGCGACCAGATGACCAGGAGTGGTGAGAGCAGCCAGATCGGGAACATCAACGCCACTGCCGTCACAATCTGTGGGGTCCCCTCACCAATCATCATCTCGCCCCATTCCGCGACACTGACCAACAGCCACAGTGTCCAGAGCGCGATCGAGACCAGCCGCCGGTGCCCCCGCACGAAGGCGCGCACGTCGTCTTCGCGCGGGGCTTCGGGCTCAGCCGTCCGTTGGTCCTCGGGCATGTCGTCCATGAGCCCACTTTCGCACCGGCGGTCGCCATGGCGCAACTTGCCGCGGCGAGTTGTGGCGCGTCACTGCACGGTAGTCCGTGTCCGACGACTCCGACAACATCTTGGGACCACCGACCGCCGGCAATCCAGCGATGCTCGAAACTTTTGCGACCCCTCGGAGTCCCGACTACAGGCTGTCGAGCAGGCGATCGAGTTCGGCGCGGGAGCCGACTCGCACAAACCGTAGGGCGCTCCACGCGGGGTCCGTCATCGCGGCGCTGTAGCGCTCGCGGTAGACGCGGTGCCGGGTCCACGCCCACGCAATCACGGATTGGTAGGGGTCGATGGAGATGAGATTGCGCCACTGCTCGCGATTTCCGTTCCACAGCGGCGCGCGCGTCACGACGCGCCGCACGCTGCGCGACACGATGTTCCGCATGTTCGCCGCGCGCGGCGGATCCATCCAGACCACGAGTTCGGCGGCGGCCCAGACCGTGTCGCGAACGTTCCCGTAGTTGCCGTCAATCACCCAGCTTTGATGTGCATCGATGAACGCACCCACGCGCGCCAGCATCTCGTCGTCCGGCAGCTCGACCCAACCGGCTTGATGCCGCAACCCGTCGAGCTCCAGCCGCGGCAGCTCGAGACGCTCCGCGATCCGGGTCGCGGCCGTCGTCTTGCCGCTGCCGCTGTTTCCTACGACAGATACGCGCATCGAGAGTTTCAGGTTGTTTCAGTGGAAGCGAGATTACCGGTGCGGCTATAGAAGTCGCACATGGAGAGGGTGTATGAAACACGCGATTTTTTTGCTGCTGCTGGCGGTCGGTTGTGGGGACTCGCTGAGCAAACAGAAGCAGCGCCCGGACGGCGACGATATGGGTTCGGACGTGGACGCTGGCCCAGACGCGAATCTGACAAACAGTCCGCCGACCATCACGAACCTGCCGGCCGACGAGTTCGGCCGGCGCGGCGAGGCGGACGCGTTTCAGCTCATCGCGGCGGACCCTGATGGCGTCGATACGCTGACGTTCGCGCTGAGCAGCACGACGTGTGCGTTCGATATTCAGGTCCTGGCCGACAGTGGGCTCGTGTCGTGGCAGTGCCCGGCCGAATCCGTGTCCTGCGACGCGTTGCTCCAGGTCGCCGATGACGGTGGCCTCACCGACGAGGCGACGCTGACTATCGGCTGCGTTCCCAGTCTGCCCGTGTTCGCGAGTACGGCACCCCCCGAGGCGTTCGAGGCGCTGGAGTACCGCTACGACGTCCAATGTAGCGATCCGGAGGGAGCGGCGGTGACACTGAGGGTGGGGGCCGCCGACACGTGTGGTGGTCAGCTCCAGGGCACGGTGTACGCGTGGACGCCGGACGAGGACCGCGGCGGCACGGAGTGCGAGCTGATTCTGCTCTGCGCAAACCCGGAAGCGACCGAGAGGCAGTCGGTGCGCGTGAGCGTCCGAGAGACCAACGTCGCGCCGGTACTGGACGCGCTGACGCCCATTGCTGCTGATGCGGGGGAGTCCGGAGCGCAGCAGCTGTCGGCCACGGACGCCGATGTGCCGGCGCAGACGCTCACTTTCACGATCGATGCGACGTCCTGCGGTTTTCCGGTCACGATCAGCCCGGTGGGATTGCTCGAGTACGAGTGCACTTCGACGGGATCCTGTGCGGCGACGGTGCAGGTGAGTGACGGGCTGGATCTGGCTGCGGCGCCGCTCGACATCGCGTGCGGGAACGCGCCGCCGCCGCTGCAGATCTCGGGCGGCTCTTCGCACACGTGTATCATCACGCCTGCGGGCGGCGTTCGGTGCTGGGGAAGCAACTACGATGGGAGGGTGGGGTCGAACACCCCCACCGATTCGGACACGCCGGTGCCGCCGACGACACCGGCCGGGATGACCTCGGGCGTGACCCAGATCTCGGCCGGCTCGCTCGCCACGTGCGCGGTGCAAACCGGCGCGGCCAAGTGCTGGGGATCCGGGGCGTGGGGTGTCATCGGCCCCACGACGAGCGACGACACGATCACGCCAACGACGATCCTGCCCAGCGGGGTGACCGCGGTCGCGACGGGGTCCGGACATGCGTGTGCGATTCAGTCCGGGGCCCTGAAGTGCTGGGGGGGCAATGAAGAGGGGCAGGTTGGCAACACCACCGGCAACGGGGTGACGTTCGGAAAAAACCCCACCCCCACGACGGCGAGCGGGTTGTCGTCGGGCGTGACCAAGGTGGCGACGGGGTTCTTCCACACCTGCGCGATTCAAAACGGGGCGCTCAAATGTTTTGGCTCCAACAACTTCGGTCAGCTGGGGCGCGCCGCGGACATGAACTCCCGCACGCCCCATCCGGTCCCCACCACCGTCCCGGGGCTCGACTCGGGCGTGACGGACGTCGAAGCGGGCCGCTATTTCACCTGCGCCATTCACAACGGCACGATGAAGTGTTGGGGTAGTGGAAGCAGCGGTGAGCTGGGGTACACGGTCTCCGACCCACAGAGTACCCCGACGGCGGTGCCCGGTCTCACGGGCCCCTTCACGCAGTGGTCGGTCGGTGGTTCGAACGTTTGCGTGGTGCAGAACGACGTCCAGTGGTGCTGGGGCGAGAACTTGTACGGCCAACTCGGCACCGCCACGGCCCAGTCCTCCAGCACGACACCCGTCGCCGTTCGCCAACCCATCGTCACCGCCATGAGCGTCGGCGGAACCCACATCTGCGCGGAGCAGAACGGGAGCTTGTACTGCTGGGGCGACAACTGGGGTGGTCAGCTCGGCAATGCGACAAACGCCGGCGTGTTCGGTCCGAACCCCCCGGTGCTTGTCAATTACTGAGCCCGGCGTCTGAAAATTGACTCGCTCCTGCGTTCCGTAGATCGTCGTCACAGCTATCGATCGAGGTCATCGTGGTTCGTCGTATCAGCGCGGTCGGCGCGCTCGTTACTGTTCTCTGCACGTCGGGCACGGGGTGCGGCGAGCGCTCGCCATCGGAGAACAACTCGAACTCCGATGCGGACGTCGCCCGCATGGACGTCGCCGACCTCGGTGGAGCAGACGCCATGCCAGATCCGAGCGGGGTCTGCGCGCAAGAGTCGACCGGCATGAGCGCCGACGGCGAAGTGGTCACGATCTGCGAAGCGTTTCACGACGCGGCCCCGTTCGTGCGGCTCCCCGCCGACACCGCCACCGAGTTTTACGGCAGCATTGGCGTGGATGCATTCACCACGCGGGACGGCGTCGCTCACCCGATGACCACGGCCGACGGGAGCGAGACGTTCGCGTGCCGGTGGGCTCCCGTGGAAGGGTGCGACGGGGGCACGACGTTCGACGCCGCGCACGGTCCGACCGATCGCTGGCTCTATACCGTGTATCACGTGACGGGAACGCGGGACGGCGACACGATCCGGGTCTCGGCGCTGCGTCCGGTGGTGCTGGTCCGCGGCGCCGCGATCGACGCGCTGTTGGCTCGCCCGTTCGACGGAACGATCTCCACGCGCATCGCGCCGCGTACCGCCGGTGAGCCCGCGATGTCACCGATTTTCTCCGACGTTACCGCGCCGATTCGGCTGCAACCCAATGGCTCGACCGACGCGTTCTCGTTGAACGTCGCTGATGTCAGCCTGCCGGACGCCGATGCGCTACGCGTGTGGTTCGACATCGCAAACCTGGAGAGCCCGGTGAGCCTGGGCGACGGCTCCTGTGCGGGCGCCCTGGCGGACCTCGGGGATGCCAATCCGTTCTTCGGGGCGACCACGTCGACAATGAGCATGGAGCGCAATCCGTCGATGCATGGTCCGGGCGGTCATCACATCGTCGTGGGACATTATCCGGAGGGGACCGCTGACATCGGCTCGATGGGTGGCGAGGGGCCGAACTCGATGAGCGACGGTCTCGGCGGTTCGCATCCCCTGGTCAGGCCGTGGACGTGGATGGCGCCCACGGTCGATCTCGCCGCTGAGCTTCGCGATACCTACCTGCTGCATGGCAACGGCTTCATCTACAACCTCGTCATTCAGCTTCAGCCGTCGAGCGGCGGCGGAGAGCCCTGCACGCCGTAAGCCGGTCGATGATCGCCAGACGACGGTACCGGCCGCGAGATGCGACGTCGCCCGACCTACCGCATGGCCGGTTGGTCGCCCTGAACGACGGACCTCTGGATAATCCGAAATCGAGCTGCCACTCTGGATGTGTCTCGAACATCCGGAGAGTGCAATGTCACGATCGCAACTACTGGTCGCCGCAGCGACGAGCGTTTTCTTCGTCGCATGTGGCAGCGATGGCAGCGGTTCGAACACCTCGAATGGGGCGAACAACGCCGTCAATTCGGCCAACTCGAACACCGCCAATGCGTCGACGGGGCCCAACTCGTCCACCGGGGGCATGGTTCAACTTCCGTTCGCGCAGTGTGCGGGCACCGACGCTCCGCCTCCGCTGGTGGCCGCGGCGTGCTTCGGCGCGGTCGACGCGCCCGATGTCGACAAACCGCTCGCGATCATCGAGCACGCCTACGTCGATTGGAACGGCATTCCTGCGGTCTACCTGCGGCTGACGTTCGACCCGGACTTCGTCGACAACACCTTCGGCGCGGGCAGCGTGGGCTGGGACGGTGGACGCGAGTTCGGCAAGCTCGTGGGCAGTGACCATTCGCAGTTCGTGGCGCTCGACGCCAGCGGAGAGGTCGTGTTCGAGCTCAAGCTCGACTACCTCGGCGACGACGACGCCGCGACGTGCGGCTACTCCAGCAAGGGGGTCGCCGAGAAGGATGGCGATGTCCTGATCGGCGAGGAGAGCGACGTGCTGGCGTGGACCACCTCGATGGACCGCAACCTCAACGAGCGTGGCTATTGCGACTACCTCGTTGACTCACCGGTGACCGATGCCAACTGCACGCCGAATCCCGACGCGCCGAACTGGGACTTCCGCGTCGTGTACGAGATCTGGCTGCGCCGTTCGGCGTTCGAGCCGACCGGCTTCGGGACCGCGCACATGACGTTCGTGCACGCGTCGCCCGCCAAAGGCGGGGAGAACACGGTCGAGATCGTGCGCCAGGACTGCCCCTGTCCGCAGCAGGACCACGAGTGCCGAGACTTCCCGACGACAGGCACCAACAATGAGCCGAACGGCGACCCGGGAGACCCCTGCACCGTGGATGCGGACTGCGCCACGAATTCGTTCTGCTACCAGGGCACCTGCTTGTCGGTGATTCTCTAGGTGACTGGTGTTTTTTGCATGATGCGTCAAGCCAACTAGGCGGCACGAGCTCTTTGTCGCTCTCGTTCGACGATACTACAGCATCGCCTCGACTCGACCGACTTCGATCTCGCACCGCCTATGTGGCTAGAGAACCTGAGGAAACAGCCGCGAGGATGGCAAGGAGGTGCGAGTGAGACGATGCGGGGCATCGTCGACGAGCGACGACGCAGCCATCGTCGCGGCTGTTTCCT
>JBFIHF010000365.1:0-6368 GCA_041601915.1 Bradymonadaceae bacterium | reverse complement strand
GTGCCTGGCGAGAGCGTGGTGTTGGAGCTCGGTACCGGGACGGGCGTCGTCGCGTTCGCCGCCATGCAAGCTGGGGCGAAAAAGGTCTACGCCGTGGAGCCCAACTCGGCGATCGAGGTCGCGCGAGAGATTGCGAAGCTCAACGGCGTGGAGGGGATCGAGTTCGTCCAGGAGATGTCGACGAACATCGAGCTGCCCCCGGCCGATGTGCTGATCTCGGACATGCGCGGGGTGCTGCCGTTTCACGAGATGCACCTGCCATCGATCATGGACGCGCGCACGCGCCTGCTGAAACCGGGCGGCGCCCAGATCGCGAGCTCGGACACGCTCTACATGGCACCCGTGGAACACGAGAAGGCGTGGCGGTCGACCGTCGGCTACTGGGACGAAAATCCCGTCGGGCTGGACATGTCGCCCGCCAAACGCGTCACGTCCAATGCGCTGACCCATTGCGACTGCAAACCCGAGGACCTCCTCGCGCCGCCGTCCGCGTTCTTCACCGTGGACTATCGCACTGTGGAATCGCCCCATCTGAGCGCGGAACTCAGCTTCAACGTGAGCCGCGATGCGACGATGCACGGCTTGTCGTTGTGGTTCGAGACCGCGCTCGACGACGAAATCAGCCTCAGTACCGCCCCCGGCCAGCCATTGCTGGCGTACGGTCGTCTGCTGCTGCCTCTGCATGACCCGTTCGAGGTGCGCGCCGGCGAGCGTCTCGCCGTGTCGATCTCCGCGCGGCTCGTGCGCGATCAGTACATTTGGACCTGGGCGGGCCGCGTCGACGGTGACCCGTCGCGGCGTTTTGAACAGTCGTCGTTCCTGAGTTCCGACGTCTCGTTGAGTTCGCTGGGTCGAGTTCGACTCGACGCGAAGCCGGCGCGGTCCGCCGAAGCCGAGCGGATGCGCTTCGTCTTCGAACGCCTCGACGGCGAGCACTCCGTCGAAGCGCTCGCCGATGAACTGCGCACGCAGTCGCCGGAGCTTGACCGGGACTCGTCGATCGCCGTCGTCAGCGATCTCGTGGCGAGGTTCGGTCGGTCGGCATGAACGCGACCCTACGCGAACTGGCGGGCGGCTGCGGCGCCCGGTCTGTCGCGATCGCCGCGTCGCTGGCTGTCGTCGCATCGATGTCGGCCCTCGCCGTCCCCTGGGCGATCGGCGACGGGGTTGCGAGCCTCGTGGACGGCGGGTCCGAGCTGTACGGGACCCTCGTGGCGATCGTGGGGCTGCTCGCGTTACGGCTAGGCTTCGAGATCGCGTCGACGATCGTGGCCGGAGAGGAGAGATACCGATTCATCGCACGGCTGCGCGCCCAGTGGTACGGGCGAGTCATGGCGTTGCCTCCGGGCACCGCCGCCGATGAGCGCCGACCCGAATGGGTCTCGATCTTGTCCTACGACATTCCGCGCGTCGCCGACGTCGTGATCGAGCTTCCGATCGCGCTGACTCGCGCGGTCGTGACGCTCGGCGGGACGTTGGTGTTGATGAGCTTCATCCATCCGTGGTTGACGATCGTAGTGCTGGCCACCGCGCCGCTCGCCTATGGCGTGGCCCGTTTGGCGGTGCGCACGGTGCGGGTGCGCGCGGCGCGATTCTGGGACTTCGAGGTCGCGATCATGTCGCGCGCCGAGGAGGCGTTTCGCGCGTCGTGGGCGATCAAGGCATTCCGTCAGGAATCGCGCTTTGCCGAGCAGTTCGACCTCGCGACCAGTGCGGCTCGTGATGCGGGGGTCGCCCACCTTCGATTGCTGGCACTCCTCGGACCGATCATCCAGTTCGTGACGTTTTGCGGGATCGTCGTGATCGTGCTCGTGTCGTCGACGGGGTTCGGTGGCGAGCTCGGGCCCGGGGAGTTGCTCAGCTTCGTGCTGTATGGGCTCTTACTGTCCGCGCCGCTGCGCGCGTTCGCGGATAGCTGGTCGTCGTGGCAAGAGACCGGCGCGACGCTGGGGCGGTTCGAGGCACTCGCTGCGTTGGTGCCCGAGTCCGCCGCAGGGACCCGCGAGCTGGAGACGGCCGACGGGGCCCTCGAGTTCGACGACGTCACGTTTGGGTGGCGAGATGATGTGCTGCTAGACGGCGCGTCCCTGCGAATCGAGGCCGGCGAGCGGGTCGCGATCGTGGGGCCGAACGGTGCGGGTAAGACGACGCTCATCGCGTTATTGCTGGGGTTCGCGACGCCGCATGCCGGCGAAATTCGAGGCGATGGCGTTCCGCTCGCCGAGCTGACAACGAGCGCTCGCCGCGGTCTGTTTGCCGTCGTGCCACAGCACGCTGCACTGGTCGCAGGTACGATTCGGGAGAACGTCGCGTTTGGCCGTCCCGGGTCGGCAGACCTCGAGATTCGCGAAGCGCTGCAGTGCGCGTGCGGACTGGAGTTCGTGGACGACCTCCCCGACGGGCTCGCCACGCGCATCGGCGAGGACGGATTGCAACTGTCCGGCGGTCAACGACAGCGGATTGCGCTCGCTCGAGCGCTGCTCACACGGGCACCGATCCTCGTGCTGGACGAGGCGACGTCGGGTTTCGACGACGTGGCCTCGGCGGCATTCGTCGCCCGTCTCGCCGCGCTTCCACATCGTACGATCGTGTGGATCACCCACGAAACCGAACCGCGCGCCGCGGTCGACCGCGTGGTTCGCCTGCAAGCAGGCCGCTTCGTCGAAGCACCGCACGTGACGCGGTCGGTGGCGACCTGACTGGAAAGATGGCCGCTCTTGCGCCATACTCTCGGTTAGTTCTAATGAAATTTTGTGGGGTAACGAATGAGAGTCTTCACGCTGATTGCCACGATCGTCCTCAGTGCTGCCGCCGCCAGTTGCGGCAGTGAGGAGCCGTCCAAGAACAACGGCACGACGTCGTCGAACAACCAGACCGTTCCGGATGCCGCGGGCGACACGGGGACTCCAGAGCCGGACCTTGATCAACCGGATGTCGGCCCGCCCGACGATCTCGGTCCGCCCGATGTCGGCCCGCCCGACCTCGGACCACCCGATGTCGGCCCCGATATGGCCGACACCGACATGGGCGGCCCGTGCAGCCGAAACGGCTACACGTTGGTCCAGCAAGCCGTGGACTGGGATGCCGCGAACGGGTTCTTCATCTACAGCGGGTTCAACGGCGACCGCATGCCGGGTGTACCGTTCGACAAGCTGAGTTTCGAGATCTACCCGGACTTCGGGGGGATCGTGGACGCGCAAAACTTCACGTTCCTCGGGCAGAACTACTCCGACTGCGGCACCTGTCTGTTGATCTTCGCCGACTGCATGCAGGGCGTCGGCTGCGACAAGACGTTCCTGGTCGACAGCGGTTCGGTCGCCGTTGCGGCGGCGGGCACCAACCAGGATGACCCGTTCGCTGCGACCTTCAGCGATCTGGTGTTCTCCGAGATCACGTTCGACCCCGACACGTTTGTGTCCACCCCTGTGCCGGGCGGCGAAACGTACTGCATCAACATGCTCGATGCCTCCGGGACCACCGTCGTAGGCAACTGAACGGCGATGCCGCCGCAGGTCGTTGTGAACGTTCGGAGCGGGGGGTTCACTTGACTGCGGACCTTGCGATGATAGTGTGAGCACGGCCATCCCATGACGTAGTAGACGGACCCATGAACGCTTCTCGCACACAGCTTACCGTGGTCCTCGCCGCCCTCACGCTCGTCGCTTGTTCGACGGACGACGAGTCCGCCGTGGGGATCGAGGTGCGGGATGCGGAGCCGGTCACCCGGCAGCGCGCGGGCTCACTGGTTGTGGAGTTCAACCCCGTTCAGTCAAACGGCGTCTCGGTCCACGCGCAGTTCCTCGACGTCCAGGGTGTCAGCCTCGAAGCCGCATTTGATGCGCTCGCGGCGTGGTCGCCCGATGCCGCGCTCGACGACGACGCGTGCTCGATCCGAGTGCCGCCGGTCAGCAGTGACGCCGAACACGTACGCCTGCACATGCTGGACGTCGGTCCGATCTCGGTCGCGGCGCTGGCTCACTCGATCGAGCTCGAAGGTCGTCGCGTCCCGGATCTGCAGTCGTTCTCCGGCGTCGTCTACGGCAACGAAGAAGGCTTTGATTTCGACGAAGCGTTCCTGCCGTACGAGCCGCTCGCCCGTTACCACATCTCCGCACCCGGCGGCGATGGAGCCGGTGGCTTCGGCGTTTCGCTGCAGGCGCCAGCGGTTCCGCGGATCGAGTCCCTCGCGGGGCGCTACGTCGTCGACGATGCTCCCATCGAGCTGCACGGCGAGGACCTCGCCCTGCAATGGCGCGGCGAGCAAGCGGCGCAGACTCGGTTGTACCTCGACGTGACGTCCGCCGATCTTCGGATTCAGTGTCGGCTCGAGGACGATGGCGAGTTCATCGTTCCGGCGTCCGCGTTGGAGCAATTCCCGGCCGGACAGGCGCTGCAGGTTACACTGCGTCGCGTCGACGCCCTGGAGCTGCCGATCGAAGGGGTCGAACGCACCTCATTCGTGTTCGCGGCCACCGACGAAGCGTCGATTCGGCGCTGAACCGTAGTTTCCCACCCAACGTTTCTTAAAAAACCGCTCAGCTACTGCAGCTGCTGCGCGAGTTCACCGAAGATGGCCAGCCCGCCGATCCCGGCGATGAGGCCACCCCAGATTGCCGCAACGATGGCGACGCTGACGCAGCCGCCGATCACCGTCATCGCGACGTTCGCGATCGAGACGTAGTAGCCGATGCGCGTGATCAGCTCACCGCTCGGATCGCTGCGGCCCTCGCGAATCGCCTTCAGTTCGCCGCGGCCGATGAAGATGCCGACGACGGATGCGATGAGCGGCAGGAAAAACCACGACGCGATGCCGCAGATCAGCGTGAACCAGGCGGCCCCGGACGGACCCTTCGAACTGCCGGAGGGCGCCGTGGATGGCGGGCCGGCGGCGAGCATGGTTCCGATCGACGTGAGGAACATCAGGATGGTTTGCATAGCATCTCCGTAGGCAACGCAGAGTAGGGTAACAACCGCAGCGGTTTGGTCAACGTGATGCGCCGGGTCGACGCTAGCGGCCCTGCAGGTCGATCGCGACATCCGCGATGAGGTCTTCCTGCCCGCCAATCAGCTTCCGACGGCCGACTTCGACGAGGATGTCGCGCGGATCGACCCCGAACTGCTTCGCGGCGCGCTCGGCGTGCAGCAGGAACGAGCTGTAGACGCCGGCGTACCCGAGCATGAGCGAGTTGCCGTCCACCTGCACCGGCCGTTGCATGATCGGCCGGACGAGCTCGTCGGCGCACTCGATGAGCGGGTAGAGCTCGAGGTTGTGCTCGATCCCCATGCGGTCGAACACGGCGACGAGGACCTCGAGCGGGCAGTTGCCGGCGCCCGCGCCCATCCCCGCGACGGAGCCGTCGATGCGATCGGCGCCGCACTGTGCGGCGATCACCGAGTTCGCCACGCCGAGGCCGAGGTTGTGGTGGTTGTGAAACCCGACCTGGCAGCTCAGCGCGCCCTTCATCGCGGTGATCTTCTCCTGCGTCTCTTCCATGAGGAGCGCCCCGGCCGAGTCGGTGACGTAGACGCAATGCGCGCCGTACGACTCCATCAGCGTCGCCTGCTCCACGAGGTGGGCCGTCGGGATCATGTGTGCCATCATCAGAAAGCCGACGACGTCGAGTCCCTTCTGCCGCGCATATTCGATGTGCTGGCGCGAGATGTCGGCTTCCGTGCAGTGCGTGGCGATGCGGATCGTGTCGATCCCACAGTCGATCGCCATATCGATGTCTTCGATCGTGCCGATCCCCGGCAGCAGCAAGGCCGCGAGTTTCGCGTGGTGCAACACCTCGCGCACCGCCACGAGGTAGTCGCGCTCCGTCGCGGCGCTGAATCCATAGCAAAACGAGTTGCCGTTCAGCCCGTCGCCGTGGCTCACCTCGACGATGTCGACCTTCGCCTCGTCGAGCTTTCGCGCGATCGCGACCATGTCGTGGACGGAGTACTGATGCGACAACGCATGCATGCCGTCGCGTAAGGTGCAGTCATTGAGTATCGGCATGTCAGATCTCCAGGGTCGCTTCGTGGCGCCCGATGCGGTCGCCGCGCCACGTCGCTTTGGCGACCCCCGACCCTCGCACGAGCCAGTGTCGCTCGAGCAGGTTGCCGCGGGTCCGTCCGTGGTTCATGTGCGCGGGATAAGGCGGAATCGAGTGGTTCGCGAGCCCATCGAGGTGGTCCACCCGATCATGGGCCTTGCCGTCGATGAGCGTGAGTCCGTCGAACTCGATGTCGAGGTGTAGGTCGCGGACGAGTTGACGGGCTTTGGCGTGGGCCGTGATGTAGGTGGGCAAGAAGCCGTCGTTGCGCATCGTCGCCGTAACGCGATGCACGCCGCCCTCGACCGGCTCGCTGCGCAGCGACAGGCT
>JBFIHF010000364.1:0-6371 GCA_041601915.1 Bradymonadaceae bacterium | reverse complement strand
GCACAAGAGGCCGTCGAGCTTTCGGAGACGCAGCGCGGCTACAACGAGAAGGGCGTCGCCGCGATCCGCAACGGCAACTACGCCGTCGCGATCAGCAGCTTCGAATCGTCGCTCGCCTTTGGCGAAGCCAACATCACGTACCTCAATCTCGGACGCGCCTATCAGCGCGCCGGCCAGTGTAAGCCCGCCAAGGACGCCTACGCCAAGGTCGCCGAGGCCCCGCCCGTGCCCGCACCGAGCAAGGCTGAGGTCGACGCCGTTCTCACGAAGTATCGCGCGGAGCTCCCCCCGCAATGCCCCGCGACGCTGGAGGTGATGTGCGGCGCCGCCGACACGCGAGTCTCCCTGGACACCGGGGAGTCTGAGCCCTGTGGGGCGATGCTCACGCGAGAGGTCACGCCGGGCACCCACACGATTCACGCCACGTTGGGCCCGCAGACCGTGAAACGCGAGGTCACACCGACCGAAGGCGACACGGTCCGTGTCGTGATCGAGTTTCCCGCGCTGACTTCCAGCGTGCCGAACACGGTCGAGCCGACGGAGGCCGCCGACGCGGACGCGGTGATCGTCGCGCCACGCACGCCAGCGCCCAGCCCGTTGCGCACCGTGGGCGTGGTCGTCGGCGCCGTGGGAGCCGCGGCGCTCACGACCGGACTGATCCTTGACGCAACGTACGTCAAGTCGACGGTTCGACCGTGTACGCCCGACGCACTGGCGGGCGAGGCGTGCGATGACGCGCAGCACTCCTCGGCTCAAACCGCCCGGGCGGTGAACATGACCGTGTTGTCGGTCGGCGGCGGACTCGCCGTCGCGGGCGCGATCCTCTACTTGGCAGGCGGCTCCAGCGACTCCGGTCTCAGCTTGCAACTGGGCACCGGTCCGGGCATTGCTTTCACGAAGCGCTTTTAGCCTCGGAGTTCCCATGCGTCTGCTCGCCATCTGCTGCTGCCTCGCCCTCGTTGCCGCATGCGGCAACAGTAACAACGAGCCCCAAAACGCGAACAACACCGTCGCGAACAACACGTCCACACCGAACAACACGACGACGCCGAACAACACCGCGAACAACACGACCTCGCCAAACAACACGACCTCACCGACCAACTCGAACAACACGACGGCGCCGAACAATACGAACAACACGATCCCGCCCGACAACAACGCGAACAACACGACCCCGCTCAACAACGACAACGTCGGCGTCGAGGTCACCGAAGCTGAGCCAAATGACGATCCCGCGACCGCGAATGTCTTCTTGCCCAACGACACGTTGAACGGCACGACCGCCGCGAACGACAACGACTTCTGGGCCATCGACCTCGTCGCCGGCTCGGTGCTCGAGGTCGAGCTCACGACGGTGCAGCTCGTCGGCTCGATGTACGTGGATCTCGTCGATCCGACGGACACCGTTCCTGTGCGCACCGTGGGCGGCAATCAGGGCGACGCCCGACAGTTCTTCATCCCCACTACCGGCCGCTATCTCCTTCAGTTGACGGACCTGACGGCAGGCTTCTCGAACTACGTCATCACGACGCGCCTGACGCGCCCAAATCCCGCCGGCGGCTATACGGTGCCCGGCTCCATCGACGGCGACCTGAACGACTTCGCCGTCGACATCTACACCTATGCGGCGAGCGCCGATGCGACGGTCCGCGCGGGCGTGACGGCCGACCGCAGCCCGGTGCTCAGCGACATGGACGCGCTGATCATGGTGTACAGCCCGGCCATCGGGCTCGTCGCCCTCAACGACGACCTCGACGGCAACACCGTCGACCCCGAGATTACCTACGAACAGACGGCGGGGCGCAGCTACTGGATCGTCGTCGATGCCGCCTACCTCGCGGTGGGCGGGGACAACTCCTACACTCTGGCCTCCGAGCTCCAGTGAGCGAACTCGCGCTGTTTAGCGATGATGTGATGCTGCGCCACAATGCCGGCGGGGATCACCCGGAGCAACCGGCGCGGCTCGCCGCGATTTTGGCGTGTTTGCGGGAGCACGATCTCGAGGTTCGTCCGCCGGACGCGTTCGACCCCGCGGCGGTACTGCGCGTGCACCCGCAGCGACACCTCGACGGGATCCTCGCGCTCGAAGGGCGCGCAGCGAGGATCGACCCGGACACGGCGACGTCGCCGGAATCGCTCGACGCGATCCGCGCCGCGGTCGGCTGCTCGCTCGCCGCGGTGCGCAGCGCGATGGACGGTACGCCCGCGTTCGCGATGGTCCGACCGCCCGGTCACCACGCGGAGCCCGAACGCGCGATGGGGTTTTGCTTCTTCAACAACATCGCGATCGCCGCCGAAGAGGCCCTCGCGCTGGGTGCCGAACGGGTGCTGATTGTCGACTGGGACGTCCACCACGGAAACGGAACGCAGGCCGCGTTCTGGGAGCGCGGAGACGTGTTCTTCTTCAGCACCCACCAATGGCCGCTGTATCCTGGCACCGGCGCAGCCGGTGAGGTCGGCGAAGGCGACGGATACGGCACGACTCAGAACGTACCGATGCCGCGCGGCTGCGGTGATGCCGATTTCGCGCGCGTGTTCGACGAGCTGTTGCGCCCAACCGCCGCGCTCTTCCAACCCGACGTGGTCCTCGTATCCGCGGGCTTCGACGCTCACGAGGATGACCCGCTGGCCGCTCAGTGCGTGACCACCGAAGGCTTCGGCAAGCTGGCGTCTACCATCGCAGAGATCGCCGACGAACACGCCGGTGGGCGCCTCGCCCTGTTCCTCGAGGGTGGCTACGACCTCGGGGCACTGACGGCCAGTGTGTATGAGTGTATCAACCACCTCACAGACTGATTGCACGCACGAGACACGCCGTTACTATCTGGTGCCCGTAGGAATCAATGCTCCGGACCCCTAAGCCGATCCTGATGTGCGCGATGTTCGTGCTGTCGCAGTGCGCGACCGCGCGGCCACGCACGCCGCCACGGATCGCGCCACCGCCGCTGCCACTGCTCGAAGACCGCCTCGGGATCGCGGGCGCCCCGACGGACCTCCTCGAGTTCGAGTTCGAACCGGAGAGTACCGGCGATGAACCCCCGCGGCTCGAACTGGACGGCGTGCCGGAGCTCAATCCCGAAACCATCGCACGCCTGCAGCCCTATCTGGAATCCCGGCGTACCTACCTGCAGTCCGCGGCCCTCGACGGGTCCAGCTACATGGTCATTACGCGGCTCGACAGCGTCGCGCAGGCGTACGAGGTCCGAGCTCCGTCCCCCGATCTGTGGCCGATCACCGAGGCGGCGGGCCCGATCGTCCAGATCGCGCGGGCCCCGGGGACCAAGGACGCGTGGATCTACCGCAGCGACGTGCACGGGACCGAAGACTACCAACTGTCGCTGCTGCGCCCCGATGGCGTCTCGCTCATCACCGACGGGGTGAGTCGGCACGGGCCATTCGCGGGGTCCAAACAAGGGGTGGTGGCGTTCGCCGGCAATGGGCGCAATGGCCGTGACATGGACATCTACCTGTACGCCCCACCCGTGGGGGGCGCACCCGAGCTGGCCCTACGGCGCGAGGGGTCGTGGTCGGTGTCCGGTTGGTCGCCCGACGGCAAGCAGTTGCTGCTGCGCGAGTACGTCGACTTCAACGAGTCGTCGTTCTGGCTGCTCGCACCGCCGAGCGACCGCGCGACGCGCGTGGACGACACCGTCGGGGCCTCCAGCGTGCGCGGTCGGTTCTCGGGCACAGGCACGATCCACATCACGACGGACCGCGGCGGCGAGTTTCTGCATCTCTACGAGGTCGGCCTCCCGAAGCGCGACTTCGTCAACCTCACGCCGGACGCGGCCTGGAACGTCGACGAAATCGCGAGCCATGACGGCGGGCGAGTGCTCGTGTACTCGATCAACGAGGGTGGGATTTCGCGGTTATGGGTCCGCGCGGCGGGATCGCCGCCGCGGCGGCTCGACATCGGGGAGAACGCGATCGTGAGCGACTTGCGCCTCACGATGGACGGAACCGTGGTGTCCTTCACCCTCGACCGAGCCACCGACACCGGCGACGTGTGGACGCTCGACCTGGTGACCGAGGCGATGACGCGGGTCACCAACTCGCACAGTCCGGAGCTCGACTACTCGAAGTTCGCCGATCCGGCGCTCGTCGCGATCGATAGTTTCGACGACCTCTCGATCCCGGCATGGGTCTATCGGCCGAGGAACCTGTCCGGGCCGAGCCCCGTGCTGCTGTGGATCCACGGCGGCCCCGAGGCCCAACACCAGCCCACGTTTCATCCACTGATTCAATTCCTCGTGACGGAGCTCGGCGTGGCGGTGGTCGCTCCAAACATCCGCGGTTCGTCGGGCTACGGGCGCAGCTACGTCGCGCTCGACGACGGCCTGGCGCGCGAGGACGCGATCCGCGATGTCGGTGCAGTGCTCGACTGGGTCCAGACGCAACCGGTGATGGATGCGAGCCGCATTGCAATCTTCGGCGGCTCCTACGGCGGGTTCGTCGTGCTCGCCTCACTGGCCCGCTACGGCGCGCGACTCGCCGCGGGCATCGATCAAGTCGGCGTCTCGAACTTCGTGACGTTCCTCGAGAACACCAGCGACTACCGGGTCGACCAACGCCGCGCGGAGTACGGCGATGAACGCGACCCCGAGATGCGACAGTTTCTCACCGACGTCTCGCCGACGACCAACGCGCACCTGATTCGCTCACCGCTGTTCGTTGCCCACGGCGCCAACGATCCGCGGGTCCCGGTCGCCGAGGCGCGCCAGATCGTCGCGGCGGTTCGTGAGGCGGGCAGCGAGGCGCAGCTGATGGTCGCTCTCGATGAAGGCCACGGCTTTCGTCAACGCGCGAACCGCGACTACTTCTACGGCGCGCTCGTCGAGTTCCTCGAACGTGAACTGATCGCCCACCCACCCGCGAACGCCGAAGAAGACCCGTTGGCCGCGCCGCAAGGGACGATCGACGATATCGAAGCGCAAAAGTGAATCGCGATTGGAGGCACGGCATCGAATCGAGTAGTTTGAACCCCTGTTCGAAACCACACACGAGGTACCGCATGAAAGTTCTCCTCACCGCAGCTCTCGCTTCGATGTTCCTGCTCGCCTCCGTGCCCGCGTTTGCGTGTGACGGCCACAAGTCGGCCGACACCGCGACCGGCGACGAAGCGGTCATGACGTCCGTCGACGATGGTGCGAAGACCACCGACACCAAAGCGAAGAAGAAGTCGGCGAAGAAAGACGCCAAAAAAGAAGAGACGGAGCAGAAGACCGACACGACGGACGGCGAAGTCTAAACAGCGCTAATCCGCACCACGTCTCGCGCTCATGTACGCCGTCGCCCTCGCGACGGCGTTTTTTCTGATATCCATGTAGAACAGCGAGTAGTCGACCATGTGCAGGTTCTTGCCGAGGTGGCGGTACTTCCGGTCGGGCAACTCGACCAGCAGCGCCTGATCGCAGCGGGCCGACGTCACGTAGTTGCGGTCCACGATCGGCGGTTCCGGGTCGTCCTTCTTGAACTTCACCGCTCCAACATGGTCCGGGGCAGAAGCTTTCGCGGACTCGATGGTCCAGGTCAGTGGGTTCGTGCAGTGGAAGCGCTTGCCGGCGTTCGATTCGTAGACGTCACCGTAGGGGATGAAGGTCTCATTCCCCATCGCGCCAATATCCCCGCCTTCCAGCATCGTCGCCCAGTTGATGAGACAGCCAACGTCCGTTTCGCTCCGGCATGGCGGCACGCCGACCAGAGTCCGGTCGAAGTGGTCCAGCGGCAACGCGAAGCCGATCGAATAGGCCGCAACGAGCTGGTCGTGCAGCGGCTTGCCCGCGAAGAAGTCGCTCAACAGGCTGATGGAGTGCCGCGTGCCCTGGCTGTGGCTCGCAATGATGATCGGCCGACCCTCGTTGTAATGGTCGAGGTAGTACTGAAACGCGGACCTCACATCTTCATAGGCGAGCCGTAGCGCCTTGTAGCTGTCGGTCTTCTCCTTCTTCAAGAACACGCCGAGCGTGGCTTGTCGATAGCGCGGCGCGTACACCCTCGCCGCCGCGTTGAACGCGGACGCCTGATTCGGAAGCACGGCCGTATCCGTAATCTTGTTCGCTCGCGCGTCGTCGAGCGGCTGGTTCCAGTGATCGTCGCTGTAGTAGGTGGTGGGGTGAATGAAGAAGACATCCACCTCGGCGCCAGCCTGGCCATCGGACTCTCCGGCGGGCGCCACGTCGGCGCCATCCACACGGTCGGGTAGGGCCGCCCAGGATGACGGGTCCGAGTAGTCCGGCGCCGTCGGCGCCGGCATCTCGTCGAACGAGCTTTCGGGCTCGAGCAGCGCACGCGCGGTCGCACGGCAGCTGAGCGATGCGCCCAGCGCCAGCAGCATCGCGGTGCCGACTACTCGCCGCAACTGAGCCCCT
>JBFIHF010000363.1:0-6376 GCA_041601915.1 Bradymonadaceae bacterium | reverse complement strand
GTACACCTCGACACGAATTCAACGCGGAAGGCAGCGGTAAACAACATCCCTGGCTGCGCAGACGCACGTCATCTCTGGTTCGGTCAGCAGCTGTTCGACGACGAGGTGTCTTGGGGCATTGGCTCGACCTGGTGGGAGCCCTACAGCTGGTTCGTGAACGTGATGATTCACGAGTTCGGCCACATCATCGGTCTCAACGATATCAATGATCTTGGCGCTCCCGCGACCCCGTGCAGTTCGCACGGTGCGGCGCGAAGCGTGATGAGCGGCTGTGGCACTCCGCCCGAGGGGACCCGCCATCCGCTCAGCTGGGACAAAGACTGCGCCACAGCGTTCAACCCTGATGCGCGGATCGTGTACACGCGCCGTGGCTACACGGCTAGCGGCACCCCCGCTGAGTTAGCCTGGTCCCCCGTCTACTCGCGCCGCGATGGGCTTAGCTTTGGATGGATGGAGTCTGGGTACAACGCGCGCTATGCATTCTATCATGAATCGTCGCTGATCGGCGATTCCGCCTGGGGAGGCGATGGCTATTTCTCACTCTATCAGTACTGGATGAACTCAAGCCATCTCGTCGATCTCGGCTATCTCGACGTCGTGCCGGCGCTGTTCCAGGCTCGTGAGTCATTGCTGTCTACGAGCGAAGGGATGCGGATCTCGTTTGTCGACGACGAGAACGACTCCGACCCATCGATCAAGTACAATCCGCCGTATGCGCAGATCGTCCGCACTGATGGGATCTTTTCGGGGACCGCCGGTGCGGATTACACGTACCGGGTTTGCGCAACGACTGGGTCTTGCAGTAGCTATTCCGACATCTTATCCCATCTGCCGGTCATCGGCGTGTGGGATCCGTCGAGCCAAAGCACCGTCCACGCATGGGTGCAGACGAGCTCTCTCGACAAGGAAGACGGGGATGGGACGATCTTCATCTCCGGCGGCATCTACAACACAAGTCCGCGGTATCTTCGGGCAGCGCTGAACCTCAGCGCAAATGTGACTTTTCCTTACCTCTGGAGCGATTGGGACTTCGCGGGCCGCACGGACGTCCCGCCAGCGATCGCATGCGCCGAACTCTCATGGAACGAGCCCGCCGGCGGCTACAACTGCGTGATAGCTTGGACGGATAAGGGTCTAGCCTCAAGCAACGGCGATACCGTCTTGTACAAGTTTTTCAAAGTTCAGGCCGACGGTTCGATTGCGCTCGCGCCCGGGACTGCGCTCTTGCGATCGAGCAGCAGGACAGCGGCGAGTCCGGCACTCGGCTTTTTCGCAGGCAAACTGTGGCTTGCGTTCAAGGATCTCGGCTCAACACCACAGTCGATAAGAGTCTACAACAGCAGTTCGGCCGGAACGTGGGCGTTGATCGACAACATTCCGGCATTGAACGCCGCGGGCAGTCCAATGTTCGCGGACCACAATCTCTACGAAGGAATGGTCACGTGGGCGGGGTCACTATGAAACACATGAATCTGAAATTGGGCAGGGTCGTGGTCGTTATGAAAGACATCAATCTGAGATTGGCGTGTATCTACGCGGTGATTGGACTTGCGGTGATGGGGTGCAAACCTGCATCCGAGCAAGATCCGGCGGCGAACACACTCCCTCCTGACAATGCCGAGATTTTCCTCGGCTACGCGGGTCTGGGAACAAGCTCCGAGGAGGGTGCGCTAAAGGTGACGATGTGTCAGCTCACGGGCACAAGTGAGACGCTCGTTCTGGCGCGGCTCACGGCGGACCCGGTCTTCGTCGGGCGAGACCCCAGCTGCAGCGTGATCGAGCCGTACCGAGGGAGCTATTGGGAGATGGACTTTGAGAGCTTGCGCACCGCGGGGAAAGACGAGGTGATGGGCCGCTTCACGGCGCTCGTGATGGTCGAGTTTAACCCCGAACTTGTCGAGGCGAGGGCTGGCCAGCACATGCTGCTCAGTATCCGCGTGTCGGACGGCCTGCCGTTCCTGATCCGCTACCAGAACGTCGAACTGCGCGATGCGGCAAGCGATCCGTTGGCCGCCGCCACCGATCTGCCGTCGGCGTGGAGCGACGTGATTGTTGCGGCCGATGATGTGCAGCGAAACCATGCGACGAAGTGCCTCGAACTGGTGGATCAGGGCCCCGGCGGTTGTCGCGACATGACCGATGCTGAGTTCGATGTGTGGATCCACGACCCAGTCCCGAAGCCCTGTGCGCAGCCCACGCCACCACAAGCCGTTGACCCGGACCTGGGCACGATTGTGAACGACAATCCCGATTGAGCCGTGGCGCTAGACCGCGCCGCGATTCCGTCCGGAATATCGCGAGCGCGGGTGGTGCTTTGACCGCCTCCCGGAATGCCCCGGCACACAGGAGGACCGCACCATGAGTGATTTCAAAACCCAAGTCGTCGCGGTCGCAATCGAACCGCACCCCAACGCTGACCGCCTCGAGCTCGCCAGGATTGGCGACTACATGGCGATCGTGCCGAAAGGCCAATTCCAGTCCGGCGATCATGCTGCGTACATCCAAGAGGCGAGCATCGTCCCGGCGGTGTTGCTCGACGCGATGGGGCTGACGGGGCGGTTGGCTGGTCCTGACGCGAACCGCGTCAAGGCGATGCGGCTGCGCGGCATCCTGTCGCAGGGGCTCGTTGTGCCGGCGCGTGCGCACTGGTCGCTCGGCGACGACGTCGGCGAGGAGCTCGGCATCACGAAGTACGAGCCGCCGGTGCCGACTCACATGACCGGCGAGATGGTCGGCGCGTCGGGCTACGCGATGCGCTACGACATCGAGAACATCAAGCGGTTCCCCGACGTCCTGCAGGACGGCGAGCCGGTGGTCTTCACGGAGAAGATCCACGGCACCTGGACCCAGCTCGGTGTGATCGCCGCCGCCAACGCGCATCCGGAGTTCGGGCGGCTCGCCGTGACCTCGAAGGGGCTCGGCAGCAAGGACCTCATCTTCCTGCCGGACGCCGAGGCCAACGCGACGAACCTCTACCTGCGGGTCGCGCGCCACGTCGACGTGCTCGGACGCCTGGGCGATCGCGCCGAATCGACGTTCGTGCTCGGCGAGACGTTCGGCGTGCAGGACCTGAAGTACGGCGCCGATCCGTCTCGCGACGACACGCTCGGATTTCGGGTCTTCGACGTCTACGTCGGCACGCCCGGATCCGGCGCGTACCTCGCCGACGCCGAGCTCGACGCGTTCTGCGCCCAGTACGGGTTTGACCGTGTCCCGGTGTTGTACCGCGGGCCGTACAGCCGCGACGTGGTCCGCGAGTACACGTCCGGCGCCGAGTCGGTGTCCGGTGCGGCGATGCACCTGCGGGAAGGCATCGTCATCCGGCCCGTCGAGGAGCGACGCGACCTCGAGCTCGGGCGCGTGCAGCTCAAGAGCGTATCCGACGACTACCTGCTGCGAAACGGCGGGACGGAGTACAATTGATGGACGGCGCGGCCGGGACTCCCGGTCGCGCCTTCAGCCTATTCCTGCGGCGTGATCCAGCGGTCGATCAGACCCTGCGCGATGTCTTCGTAGCGGCCCAGCAACTCGACGACGCGTTCGGCGCTGATCGGGCTCTCGCGGTAGCCCATCACGATGTCGACGAGCCCGGCGATGAAGCGGTCGAGGATCGCGAAGATGGCCGTCGACAGGTCGGACGCCGCGGCGCGGGAGTCGGCGTCGTTCATGAGCGCCGAGTAGACCGCGTCGAGGTTCGACATGCCAAAGAGCACGTCGGCCACGTCGGGGAACTCGTCAGCGATGTCGCGCAGTTCCTCGGCCAGCTCGGCGCGCAGGTCTACGTCGGCCGGCTCGACGGTCGTCGCTGACGCGAGGCCTTTGAGGTGCATGAGCAGGCGCGCGATCGTCTTGGCGAGCCGAATGAATGCGCCACCGACGGGTCGCCACATCGCGAACCACGCCCCAGCGTCGGGTTGCGACAGCGCGACGGTCTTGATGCGGTCCGCCAACGCGATCGCGCGTTGCACGACGACCATCGGATCGATGTCGTCGTCGCTCAGTTTTTCAGTTTGATCTTCCAAACCCGCGTGATCGCCTCCATCGCGATGCTGGTGCTCATCTTGGACTCGCCGACGGTGCGGTCGGGGAACGTGATCGGCAACTCGATGATCTTGAAGCCGCGCTGATCGGCGCGGTACTTCATCTCGATCTGGAACACGTAGCCGGACGCCTCCACCGTATCGAGGTCGATCGCCTCGAGCACGTTCGCTCGCCAGCCGATGAAGCCCGCCGTGAGATCTTGGATCTTCACACCGAGGATCGTCCGCGCGTAGATGCCGCCGCCGCGCGAGATCAGCTTGCGGATCAGCCCCCAGTTCTCGGTGCCGCCGCCGGTGACGTACCGCGACCCGATCGCCACGTCGTGCTCTTGGAGCGCGGCGATCATGCCCGGCAGGTACTTGGGCTGGTGGCTGAAATCGGCGTCCATCTCGAAGATGTAGCCGTAGCCGCGATCGATCGCCCAACGGAACCCGGCGATGTACGCGGGCCCCAGCCCGGCCTTCTCCGACCGATGCAGGACGTGGATGCGCTCGTCGGCGCTCGCCAGCTCGTCGGCGATGTCGCCGGTGCCGTCCGGCGAGCCGTCGTCGATGATCAGGATGTTGACGTCCGGGACCACATCGAAGATCGCCGCTGTGATGCGACGGATGTTGTCCTTCTCGTTGTAGGTCGGCATGCAGATGAGCACGACGTCGTCGAATGGTGCCATGTTCAGCTGTCCATGATGTCGGAGCGGGTCAGGTCGAGCTTCTTGAGGATGTACTCCACGCTCTTGCGGTGCACGCCCGCGATGCGCGCGGCCTTGGACACGTTGCCGCTCGTGCGCTCGAGCAGGCTCGACCAGTAGGCGACCTCGAACTCCTCGATGAGGCGGTTCTTGGCGTCTTTGAACGGCATGTCCTCATCGATGGCGAGCTGCGCCATCGGCTTCACGCCGAGCTCGGGGTCGGCCTTGGACTCCGTGCGCAGCGCGTTGACGCCGAGGAACTTCGTTTCGATCTCGGCGCCCTGCGTCAGCAGCACCGCGCGCTCGACGAAGTTCTTGAGTTCGCGCACGTTCCCCGGCCACGCGTGGCGCTTGAGCTTCTCCATCGTCTTGTACGAGATGTCGATGTCCTCGCGCCCGGCCATCTTCGCGGCGAGCTTGAGGAAGTGGTCGACGAGCATCCCGATGTCGGAGGTGCGCTCGCGCAGCGGGGGCAACGCCACGCGGATCACGGCGAACCGGTAATAGAGGTCCTCGCGGAAATTGCCCTCCTTGACCTCGTGGATCAGGTTGCGGTTCGTCGCCGCGACGATGCGGACGTCGGCCTTGATCGTGTCGTTGGAGCCCACCGGTTTGACCTCGCGCTTCTCCAGCGCTCGCAGCAGCTTGGGCTGCAGGTCCAGCGGCAGCTCGCCGAGCTCATCGAGGAAGAGGGTGCCGCCGTGTGCCGCGGCGAACGCGCCTTTGCGCTCACCGGTGGCGCCGGTGAAGGCGCCGCGCACGTGACCGAACAGCTCCGATTCGATGAGCTCCCGCGCGATCGCCGAGCAGTCCACGACGATGAACGGCTTGCCCTTGCGCGCGCTGTGCTCGTGGATCCCTTCGGCGACGAGCTCCTTTCCGGTGCCCGACTCGCCCTCGATGAGGACCGTCGCGTCGGTCGGCGCGACGCGCTCCAGCATCGCGAAGATCTCTCGCATTTTCAGCGATGTGCCGAGCATGTTGCCGAAGCGATCGCGGCCCGAAAAGTGGACTTCGACGGACTCCTCGGACGTCGAGAACTTGAGCTCGCTGTCGCCGACGCGGAACGTGGTGTTGTTGTCGAGGAAGATCTGGCCGATGCGGATGCCGTTGACGAGCGTCCCGTTCTTCGAGTCCGCGTCCACGAGCGTGTAGCCCTTGTCCGACACCTCGATGCTGCCGTGAAAGCGGCTCACGGCGGGGTCGTCGAGCACGAACTCGTTGTCGGGCGACGTCCCGAAGCCGACGCGTCGAACGCCGAACGTCGCCTTCTCGCCCTGATTCGGCCCGGAGATGACCTCCAGCGTGTACTTCCGAAGCTCGAGCTTCTCGCCGCCGTCATCGAGGAACACTGTCCGCGTGATCTCGCTCATCGCACCCTCTGCCGTTGTCCATTCGGTATACGGCGTCCGCCGCCGTAGCTCAACCGCGAGTAAGGTTCCTGCACTGCCGGCGTTTTCGTG
The DNA here is from genome assembly GCA_041601915.1 of Bradymonadaceae bacterium. Classification (GTDB taxonomy): domain Bacteria; phylum Myxococcota_A; class Bradymonadia; order Bradymonadales; family Bradymonadaceae; genus JBFIHF01. The sequence goes on along the minus strand of JBFIHF010000363.1, from coordinate 184 downwards.
ATATGAAACAGCCAAACATGTTGTTCGGAACGGTCCGTCGCATCGCGGCAGCAGATGGTAGGCACATGAAGATCCTTGGCACAGTCGTACTCGCATTGGTGATCGCCCTGAGTGGGTGTGAAGACCCACCGCCGGCGCCCCTGCCGCCGCCGCCGGCCGCAAAGCCCGATACGGGGCCCGCCGT
>JBFIHF010000362.1:0-6384 GCA_041601915.1 Bradymonadaceae bacterium | reverse complement strand
TGGTCGCCGGTCAAACTCAAACTAAGACCCACACTCGGTTCATGGAGCCACCACGCGAAGCGTCGAGCAACCTCGCGCCTGCTGGCGAACCGCGGCCTCCCCTGTGAAGCGCGAGTGCCTCGGGCGCTTCGCGTGGTGGTTCTCTAGTTGGTGTGTGGGTCTTAGTTTGAAATTGACCAGCAGACCAGCAGACCAGCGGACCAGCGGACCAGCGGACCAGCGGATTAAGTGATCACGTATGAGAGTAGAGTCGTCGTCTCGCGACAAAAAAAACGGCCGCCCCGAAGGGCGGCCGCTGCATCTGTGAACGTCGGGTTGGATCAGAATCCAACTTCACCCGAGGACTCGCCACCACCGTCGACGATGACCTGGATGCTGCAGGAGCTGATGTCGCCGCCTTTGGAGGCCGCGGTGTCGGTGCAGATGTTCACGTTGTACGTGTCGCCGACGGAGCCGGTCGGGCACTGTCCGCCCCACTCGTAGACGCGGATGAACTGATCGTTGCCGGTGAGCGCGATCGGCTGCATGTCGGAGCCGATGAAGCTCACGATGACGTAGCTGTCGGCATCGCATCCGAGCGCGACGACGTTGCCGTTGAACACGTCAGGGCAGGAATCGGCCTGAAGGTCCGGACCGTTGCCGTCGATGACGGTGGTGTCGACGTGGTCGTTGCCGTCGAACTGAACGGCGTCGTTCTCAACGATGCCCCAGCCGAGCTGCGCGCCGGTGCTGTCCTCGAGGCCAACACCGAAGATGTCGGGACCGGGGTCGGCAACGTCGCCACAGAACGCCGGATCGGTCGTCGTGCTCTGCACCATGACGGTGTAGTAGAGCGTCGGCTCGATCGTGTTGTTCGGGGTGGTGTTGTTGGTGGTGTTGTTCGTGGTGTTGTTCGGGTCGGCTCCACCCTGGCAGACGAGCTGCTCGGTGTTGACGCCGGCGGCGCAGATTTCGCCGGGGCCGCAATCCGCAGCGGTCACGCACGTATCCACACAGACGGTGCCTTCACAGGCTTGCTCACCGGAGCAATCGGAGTCGAACGTACAGCTGTCCTCGGAGCCACCACAGGCCACGAAGAGGCCGAAGCCCGCACCACCTACCAACAGAACTGCCATCAGTCGTTTGATCGATTTCATTTCTTCTCCTTGCTTATTGAGTTAATGCGGGACACGTCCCGGTCTTCCACGTTGAGCCTGCCGAAGCAGGCGTTCTTTCAGATTTCGAAGGCCCGTTCGCCCTGGCCGACGCCCACGGACACTGTGCATCCGTCCGGGATGTCGTCCATGTTTTCGATACCGGGGCAGAGCAGAACTTCATAGCGGTCGCTGTCGCTGCCGCCACACTGCGCGCCGTACTCTCCGACGCGTAATCTATGTTCACCGCTGCGGGCGCCGACTTGAGCCTGCTCGGCGTCGAGGAACTCGACGGCGAGAAACCCGGAACAGCCAAGCGCGACCACATGGTCGAGTTCAAAGTCGGGGCATGAATCGGCGCCCCATTGCGGTCGGTCGCCATCCATGTGGGCGACCGTTGAAAAATCGTTGTCTTCGGTGATGACACCGCTCTTGATCGCTCGCGCCCAGCCGACGACTTCACCGTCGGGGGTCTCGAGGACCACGAAGGAGAGGTCGGCACCGGGATGACGCGTCATACACGCCTCACCGCTGCTTGCGTCGCGCACGACGGCGAACACCGAACGAACAGCGGCCGCGTCGGCTCCGCTATCGACGCGACAAACGCGTGTTTCGGTGGTCAATCCTCTCAAGCAAGCCTCATCATCATCGCAGTTGGCATCCGAACTACACACTTGGACGCATTGGGAGACCTCACACGCCATGCCCTGATCGCAGTCGGCGTCGAGGGTACACTCGGCGATTCCCGCTCCGCATCCAGGCAACAACGCGGTGATCGCCAGTATCCCGACGACACGGCCGGGGAAGTTGACCGCTGTAAGCTGCGAGGTCACAAACGGAACGCATCCAGTCATAACGGAATGCACTTTGTTGTGCGTGCCACGTTTAAACCAAAAAGCCTCGCGGGCAAACCTATTTTTATTCCGCACTAATCGTGACCCTTCCGCCCGTCGCGGCGCTTCCGAGGAACTCCCCACAGTTGCGGTCGGCGTCGATCGTGCGATGGCTCGTGCCGGCACACGCAAAGACATTGAAGGAATCAGAATCAACGAGCTCACCGTTCGAACAGTTCTCTCCCCACTCGATAATCACGACGTTCCAGGTCGATGGAGAGGAGGAGATGGTCTCTCGGGTGTCGATATCCAAGAATCGGACCAACAAAGTTCCGCCGGGGCCACCGAGCGGGGTCGTGGCGTCCTCGTACGGCGCATCGACACAGCTAAGATCGGCATTCAGCGGGGTCGCGGAACCATTCGGTGCGTTGCTGCCATCGCTGACGGTGGATCGCACGGACAGGGTTTCGGCCCACGCGATCGGGTCCCCGGTGAGGGGGTCTTCCAAATAGATGGCTGCGATGTCCGCGCCGATGCCGCCATCGAGGGCCCCTCGGCCGGCCGTGGTGTCTCGAATCAGCAGCGCGAACACGGGGATGAAGCACGCTCCGTCGATGCCGCACCGCGCGTCGACATCAGGAAACGCCTCGGCGCAGTCGGCGTCAAAGCGGCATTCCATGACCAGCGCATTGACGTCGTCGGCACCCACGCACACATCGACGACATCGCCGTGCTCGGCGCGCGCCTCGGAGCGACATATGCCGCCGCCGCACTCGTCGTCGGTGACACAGGCGGCCGTGCAGGCGCCCCGGAAGCAGATCTCCTGAGCCTCGCTGCATTCGGTGTCGAGCACACAGCTCGGCGACGGTGCGGGGTCGAAATCCGCGCACCCGGCCCCGGTCGAAAAAAAGGCGGTGGCTGCGAGGAGGATGAAACGCAGGAGGGTGATGTGCAGGCTCTCGGACAAATTTGTCACGCGATGGAGTAATCTTGCTCCACGTTCGCGCCAGTGTGGCTTTGAACGGGTGAAGGGTCCAGAAATCGCGCCGAAGCTCGCTGTGTGGGTGCCTCGGTGCGGGCTGAGCCCGGCTTCGAGTGGATGGAGTGCAGATCTCACGCCAAGTGCATCATGGGCGCGGGGCGTCGCCGACCATTACTTGGTGAGTGGGTGGCGCTTCAGGTAGTTGCTCGCCTGACGGGCGAGCGGATCGTCGCCGAAGTTCGCGACCAGATCGTCGAGCGCGGTCCGGGCCTTCTTCTGGTCATTGAGCTCGATGTAGCTGCGGGCGAGCAGGAACAACGCCTGGGCGTCGAGGCCGACACCGCTGTAGTTCTCGAGGAGGTAGGTCAGCCGCATCGCGCACGCGCGGGGGTTCTTCCGCTTGAGGTAGAACTGGGCGACGTACATCTCGTGGTCGGCGAGCCGCCGGCGCACTTCGGTGAGCTTGCGCTTGGCGGGGGCCGTGAATTCGGTGTCCGGATACTTCTTGAGGAAGAACTCGAGTTCTCGCGCCGCGTCGCGGGTCGAGGCGAGTTCTCGCTCGTAGGTCGGCGGCAAGAAGACGAACGGCTTGGGCATCTGCGCGGCGAACGATTCGGCGACGCGGTAGCTCGCGTACGCGACGCGTGGGTGATTGGGGTGCAGCTTGATGAACGCGCGGTACTGCGAGATCGCGGACGTGAACTTGTCTTCTTCGAAGTAGACGTCGCCGAGCCGGAGCTCAGCGAGGGTCGCGTACCGGCTGTAGGGATACTGGGCGCGAATCGCGGTGAAGCGGGCGTTGGCGTCGATGTAGTCGCCCCGCTCCATGGCGCGCTCGGCCTTCTGATAGGCGGCTTCGACGCGGGACTTGGGCGCCGGCATGTCGCTCTTGGTCGTGGCGCAGGAGGCGAACACGAGGGCGAACCAGAATATGAGGAGTCGGTGTTTCATGGCCCCTTATTAGTTCGGGTTGTGTCGCCGCGCAACCGAGGGCGCGCAAAGGCGCGCCGAGGGGCGCGGATCACGTCAGTCGCAGGTGCTTGACACGTTCATATCGGATAGCTATTAAGGCTGCCCTTGGATTTCCGGCGAAGACGCCGCGAACAATGCGGATGAAGCAATGAAGACTTACAGCGCCAAAGAAGCCGACGTTCAACGCACCTGGCATCTCGTCGATCTCGACGGGTTGACCGTGGGTCGCGCCGCGTCGCGAATCGCTTCGATTTTGCGCGGCAAGCACAAGCCTACCTTCACGCCCCACGTTGACACTGGCGACTACGTCGTGTGCATCAACGCGGAGAAAGTCGTGCTGACGGGTAACAAGCTCGCCGACAAGAAATACTACCGGTACTCCGGTTTCATCGGCGGACTCAAGGAGCGCACCGCGAGTGAGCTGCTGGAGCTGTTCCCCGAGGACCTGATCACCTTTGCAGTGAAGGGGATGCTGCCCAAGAATGCGTTGGGCCGCCAGCTGATCACGAAATTCAAGGCATACGCGGGGCCCGAACACCCGCACGCGGGTCAGAACCCGCAGCCCCTCGACCTGAACGCTTAATCGGAGTGGATGAAGATGGCTCTTGAGCAATACCACGCTATTGGCCGCCGCAAGTCCGCAAGCGCGCGCGTCTTTCTTCGCCCGGGAACGGGCAAGATCACCGTTAACGGCCAACTGGCTGAAGACTACTTTCATCGCGACGTGTTGATGATGCTTCTGCGATCGCCGCTGGCGCTGACGGACACCGTCAACACCTTCGACATCATGGGCAACGTCAGTGGTGGCGGTAAGTCGGGGCAGGCTGATGCGATCAAGCTCGGCATCTCGCGCGCGCTGATGCTGCACAACCCGGAGCTGCGGCCGATTCTGAAAGAGAACGGCTTCGTGCGCGTCGATGCGCGCGTCAAAGAGCGGAAGAAGTACGGCCAGAAAGGCGCCCGCGCTCGCTACCAGTTCTCGAAGCGCTGAGCGACTTGCTCTCGCCCCCCGACAAAGCCCGCTGCCCTCAGCGGGCTTTTTGTTGTTATGCGTAATATCCATCTCAAGCGCGGTAAGACCGGGCCGATTCGCGCCGGACACCCCTGGGTGTTCGCTGGTTCGGTGGACAAGATCTCCGGACACGGAACGGAGGACGTCGTTCAGGTCCTGGGCGATCGCGGCGATCGCCTCGGGATCGGGCTGTGGTCGGCGAACAGCACGATTCGGGTCCGAATGCTGGGCGACCTCGAGGACTTTGACGCCGCCGGGCTCCGCACGCGGATCGACGAGGCGCAAGGTCGACGCGTGCGGCAAGGGATTACGGCGCGGACCGAGGTCTATCGCTGCGTCAACAGCGAGGGAGACGGGCTGCCTGGTCTCAGCGTGGACTGCTTTGGTCCAAACCTCGTGACGTTCATCGCATCGACGCTGCCGATGTTCGAGCGCCGCGCCGAGATCGCGACGGCGCTGGGGTCGATCTTCGCGGGCGCTGCGATCCTCGAGCGGCCCGCGCCCGAATCGATCGCGCGCCTCGAGGGGTTCGAACCCGTGGAGCGGTGGCACACCGATGCGCTGGCCGACCCGGTGACGGTGCTCGAGCACGGGGTGCGGCACGTCATCGATCCGGCGGCGATGCAGAAGACGGGGCACTACGCCGACATGCGCGACGAGCGCCGCTGGGTGGGCGAGATGGCGTCGGGCCGCTCGATGCTCGATGCCTATTGCTACACGGGCGGCTTTGGGCTGCAGGCGATGGCTGGCGGAGCGGAGCGCGTCGTCGCGGTGGACTCGTCGCGCCACGCGATCGAGGGGGTGCTCGCGAACGCGGCCGCGAACGAATTCGAGATCGCCACGCACGTGGGAGATGTCGGCGACTTCCTGCGGTCGGCGTTCGACCGCGGTGAGCGCTTCGACATTGTGGTGCTCGATCCGCCGAAGCTCGCGCCCCGCAAACAGCACGTCTCCAAAGCGCTGAAGGTCTATGAAGCGATCGCGGTGCAGGCGGCGCGGATCGTGAATCCCGGCGGGATGCTGTGCATTGGAAGCTGTAGTGAGGCGATCGGTGCGCCGGACCTCGAACGCGTGTTCACGAGCGTGACCGAGCGCGTGGGACGAGCGACACGGGTGGTGCGTACCGCGGGCCAGCCGGGCGATCATCCCTACCCCGCGGCGATGTCCGAAGGTCGCTACCTGACGTTCATGGCGTGTTTGCTCGACTGACCACCTGCCGATTTCCGACCACGATCGTCGCCGGAATCCGGAAACCGGTGGCCGGAAACCGATCCCTGTCAGGTAACTCGGACGAGTCTTCCGGCTTCCGAAGCTTCGCAGGCTGGCGGACGCGGTCGCTCGGCGGTGCCGGGACCCGCTCCGCTCATTACTCGGCCACGAAACGCGGCCACTGGCCGCGTCTCGTGGCCTCCTGATTCGCTCCGCGGGACCCCGGCACCGCCGGCTCCCGCT
>JBFIHF010000361.1:0-6387 GCA_041601915.1 Bradymonadaceae bacterium | reverse complement strand
GCCTCACTGAAGAAGGCGTGATTGCCGCCCGGGCTGCCGAACAGATGGAGGGGCTCGTCCACGAAGTCGAGCGGTCGATCATCGGGGCGAGCGCCGAGCTCGCCGGGGCGCTGACGGTGACGATTCCGCCGATGTTGGCCGACGAGTACCCCGATCTCTTCGCCGTATTCGCCGCGCAACACCCTAAGATCGAGCTCGAGGTTGCCACGACGCTCGACGCGATCTCGCTGGCGCGACGCGAAGCCGACGTCGCGATCCGCATGACGAATCAGCCCGCCGAATCGCTCTACGGCCGCAGGCTCGCGCGCATGGAGTATGGCGTCTACGGGGCCCACGACCTCGTCGCGTCGGTCAGCTCGAGGGCGCTCGATGCGTTCCCGTGGCTGACATGGCGAGCATCGGTTGGCGCGAAGCTGACCGCGCAATGGATGAAACGCGAGGTCCCCGCCGCAACGATCGTCTGTCGGTACGACTCCGGTCCCTCGCTGCGCGCCGGCGTCCGCGCCGGAGCGGGTATCGGGTTTCTACCCTGCGTGTTCGGCGACGCCGACCCGCTGCTCACGCGGCTGCTCGGCCCGGTCCCCGAATTCGGCTACGACATGTGGGTCCTCACCCACCAGGACCTCGCCAACACCGCACGGGTCCGCGCGTTCATGACCCACGTGGCCGGGTACTTCGCGGCGCGAGCCCCAGCGTTTGCAGGGGTGAGTGGCATTTCATAGGTAGGATCTCAAGGGCAACAGTGGGCCGTTTTGCTCCGCTGGTCCGCTGGTCTGCTGGTCTGCTGGTCAACTTCAAACTAAGACGCACACACCAACTCGCAGCCTGCGGGAAAACTCCCGCGGCGCCTGACGAATGAGCCATCGACGATGGCTGCGTCAGCGCTCCTCCCCGATGCGCTGCATCGCGTCGTCACGCTTCCTTGCCCTCCCCGCGGCTCGATTCGTCAGGTATTCTCGGCGGATACGCCGCCATGAGGTCGAAGCCGTCGCAGCGAGGCGATGCTTTGGCATCGTCGAGCGAAGACGGCGAAGAGATCGTGGCGGCGAGCCGCCCGAGACGCCTGCGCGAGTTTTCCCGCAGGCTGCTCGAGAACCACCACGCGAAGCGCCCGAGGCACTCGCGCTTCACGCGGGAGGCCGCGGTTCGCCAGGCGCGAGGTTGCTCGACGCTTCGCGTGGTGGCTCCATGAACCGAGTGTGGGCTTTAGTTTGAATTTGACCGGCGACCAGCGGACCAGCGGACCAGCGGACCAGCGGACCGGCGAGCAGACCGCGGACCAGCGGATGAAGTGATCACCTATGAGTGGCATCTAGTCTTTGGGCCGCAGCGCGCGCAGCAGATCGATGTAACTGACGATGCCAATGATCTTGCCGGCATCGTCGACGACCGGAATGGCCCCAACGCGGTGGTCGCAGATGGCGTCGATGACCAGCGCCACCGGCATGTCCGGCGGAATCGAGATCGTTCCGCCGCTCATCACGGACGTGACCGGCTGGTCGAGCAACTCGGTGTTTCCGTCCGCGATGACGTGTTGGTTCCACGAGATCGGGGTCGTCAACTGACGAACATCGCGGTCGCTGATCATCCCCACCAATCGCCCCTCCCGCGTGACGGGCAGATGCCGTGCGCCGAGCGCCGACAGGAGTCCAATCGTCTCACGCACGGTCGTGTTCTCGTCGATCGTCACCGGGTCGTGGCTCATCACATCACTAGCAAACATCACTGCTCTCCTCTGCTACCGGCTCCGGTCCCGAAGCACTGAACTGTTCATGCTCGAGCTGACCCTGCCCCCAACGAGGCCGCCCATCCGCTCCTCGAGCGTCAGCGTCTGACAGACGACGCCTCATCCCGAATCACATCAGCAACATCGGTCGGACTCCTCTACTTGGCCACCATGATTTTGATCCGACGCAGACGCGACGTCGCGACGAATCGACCATGCTCTGCCGTTGCGGTTGACGAACCTTGTTTCGTTGGCGATCGTTCCGGCTCTTCAACGATGTTCGGAATGGATCCTGGCCCGGCCGGGATACCTAACCCAGGGGGTACGATGCGCCGAAAGCGAGTCAGGCCGACGGGTCACGATGACTGAACTCGTTGCCTGGAACTGTATCCTGTTCTTGGTCCTGTCACTGAGCACCGCCGGTGTGTTTCAGGTGGCGTGGCTTCGCACGGGGTTCTCGAAGAAGTTCAGCCAGCGTGTGGATCTCGGGCTCACGGTGCGGGGTCGGCCACTCTTTGGTGCGAACAAGACACTCCGGGGGTTCATGGCGATGGTCCCCGCCTCGGGGCTCAGCTTCTGGGCATGGTCGCGCGTTCTGTCGGACGGCTTGTGGCCCCTGTCTTCGTGGCAGTTCGTGGCGTTTGGGTGCCTCGCTGGCGCCGGCTTCATGCTGGGTGAGCTTCCGAATTCGGCCCTGAAACGGCAGCTCGACATCGGCCCGGGCGAAGCGCCCACGCAACCCTGGCTGCGTCGTTTCTGCCTGCTGCTCGATCGCACCGACTCGCTGATCGGGTCGCTGCTGGCGATGAGTTTGTACGTGCTAATGCCGTGGACGATCTGGCTGGGTTGCCTGGTCGTGGGCCCCGGCATCCATGGGGTCTTCAGCTTTGCGCTCTACCGCGTGGGCGGCAAGACGAGGGCCGCGTGATGCTGCTTGCTCTGGAGAACGCGACGGATGCGGGTTTGGTGGGCGGCAAAGCCGCTGCGCTCGGTCACATGCTGCGCGCCGGGTTCACGGTCCCGGCCGGCGTCGTGTTGCCGACCCGCCATTTTGAAGACTTCCTCGATGCATCGGGCCACCGCGCGTCGATCGCATCGCTCTGTGACGCGGTGGACGTGGCGTCTCCGGAGGCGACCGCTGAGGCCGCGTCGACGATCGTGTCGTGGCTGCAAGACACGCCGCTGTCGGATGAACTCACGGCGGCGCTGACGGCCCATTTTCGAGATCAGGGGGCTGAATCGCTGGCGGTCCGAAGCTCCGCGGTGGGCGAAGACTCCGCGCGGGCATCGTTCGCGGGCCAGCTGGACAGCTTTCTGGGCATTGGTGACGAAGCGGCGCTGCTCGCGGCCGTGAAGCGTTGCTGGTGTTCGTTCTACTCCGCCCGGGGACTGGCCTATCAACACGCGACCGGCGTGGGGCTCAAGGGGATGGCCGTCATCGTCCAGACTCAGGTGCCCGGCGCGGTGTCCGGCGTCGCCTTCACGCAAGCGCCTCAAGACCCGGATCGTCTGCTTATCGAATACTGCGAAGGCAGTTGCGAAGCGCTCGTCTCGGGACATGTGACGCCGGAGAGCCTGCTCACTGACCGCGGTCACCGAGGCGTTCACGCCGGCGCGCCGCTGCTGCAAGGTGCCCAGATCGCTGCGCTCATCGCGTCGTTCATGAGCCTCGAGGCGGCGTTCGGATCTCCGCAGGACATCGAATGGACGATCGACCAACTGGGTCAGCTCCACATCCTGCAATCGCGCCCCATTACCACGGCCGCGGAGCCGCCAGGGGAGCGCGTGCTGTACTCCAACGCCAACATCAACGAGAACTATCCGGGCCCTGTCACGCCGTTTCTGCAGTCGCTCGCCAAGACCAGCTACGCGCACTACTTCCGCAACCTCGCCATCGCCTACGGATTCGCGCCCCATCGCATTGAGGCGATGGAAGACGCGTTGCTCAACATCGTCGGCGTTCATGGCCAGCGGCTCTACTACGATGTGAGCAACATTCACGCGGTGCTGCGCATGGCGCCGTGGGGCCAGGTGTTTGCGCAGTGGTTCAATGACTTTGTGGGCGTTGAGGACAAGACCGATGCGCGCGACCATGACGTCACCTGGCGTCGTGGCACCGCTGGACGGGCTTCCGAGGCGCTCGAGCTCGTCTCGATCAGCATCAACGTGGTCCAGCAGTACCGAACGTTGACGCCGCAGGTGGAGCGCTTCGAGGACACCGTCACGGCGTTTGCGGCGAAGTGCACGCCCCCCAAGCTCCGGTCGGCCGGCAAAGACGAGCTGGTGGAGCTTCTGGAGGGGTTCATCTTTATCCGCAGCCACCAATGGCTGGGGGCGACGCTTGCCGACTCGGCCTGCATGGTCTGTTGCGGGGCCCTCGAGGCTTTCCTGCGCCGCTTCTTTGCCGAGTCGTCGGAGGTGCTGCTGCACGGGTTGCTGCGGGGATTGCCGGGGATCGTCAGCAGTGAACCGCCCAAGCAGTTGTGGAAGCTCTCGCGGACGATCCGCGCCAGCGCAGACCTGATGACGCTCTTCGAGCGCGACACGCCGCACATCTTGGCCGAGCTCGGCTGGGACGGCGAGTCGCTCACGGGCAGCCATCCCTTTGCGCGACCGCTGCAGGCGTTTCTGGATGATTGGGGCTTTCGCTGCACCGGCGAGTTGATGATGACGACGACGAGCTTCCAGGAACAGCCGGAAGCCGTCGTGGACATGTTGCGGTCGTACAAGGACATGACCGACCTGGGGCCCGACGACGTCATCGAACAGCAGGCCGCGCTGCGACTCGAGCAGACGGCCGAGCTGTCCTCGCAGTTGAGCCCTGCGGCTCGAAAATTCTTCGTCACGTTGCTCGCGGCAACGGGCGGCTCGTTGTCGCTACGGGAGCGCGCACGCCTGAAGCAGGCCCAGCTGTATCGGTGCTGTCGGCGCATCGTCCTCGCGCTGGGCGCCGAGTTGGTGGACCAAGCAGCATTGGAGACCCCGGACGACGTGCTGTTCATGACGTGGCAAGAACTCGTGGATCTGCGGGGCGACGGCGAAGTACCCGCGGCGGACGTTGCGGCGCGCAGAGCGCGCTTCGTGGAGGAGTCGGCGTGGCCCCCTCCTCCGCCCAGAATCATCATGCGTCGTGGTCAGTCGTGGTCGCCACCGGTCGGTCAGCACGTCGACCCCTTGCCGGACGCCGACGGTCAGCTGCGCGGCATCGCCGCCGCCGCCGGCACCGTGACGGCCCGAGCGACGGTGGCGCGCGGTCAGGAGGACTTCCATCGCGTCGCGTCGGGAGACGTGCTGGTCGCCCCGCAAACCGACCCCGGCTGGGCCACCGTGCTGTTCCTGGTTCGTGGCCTGGTGATGGAACGCGGCGGCATGCTGTCGCACGGCGCAATCATCGCCCGAGAGTTCGGAATCCCCTCGGTCGTGGGTGTCCAACGCGCCACGGAGCGAATCCCCAACGGCTGTACGGTGCTCGTGGATGGAGACCAGGGACTGGTGCACATCCATGAGTAAGACCCTGGCCACCCTGCGCACCTGGCGACAACAGCGGTTCGGGCATGCCCTGTTCGTTCCCGTCTCGATGACCCTCGTCGTCGCGAGCCTCGTCGGCAGCGCGTGGCCCTCGCCACTGGCGCTCGCCGCTCGCGGCGCAGCCGCCTGGTTGGCCGTCCTGGCGCTGCGTCTTTGGGACGATCTCGAAGACCGTCACCGAGATGCACTCGACCACCCCGAACGCATACTGACCACGGTCACCGAGACGCACTCCCTCGTCCTGATCGTCGCGCTATTGCTCGCCGTCGCAGGACTGCTGACGGTGCTCGGCGGTGGGACCGGCTGGGTCTTCCTCGGGCTCGTCGGCTCTGCGTACATCTTCTATCGCCTCCGAGCACGGACACGAGCGAGCGGCGACTTTGTCGTCTTACTCAAGTACCCGCTTCTCGTACTCGCCCTCGGGGGAGCGTGGCCGCCGGGGAGCCTCGCCGCGCTAGCCCTGACCCTGGCCGCTGTCGGTATGGATGAGGTCTTACAAGGACCGCGGCCCACCAGGCAGAGTGTCATTGCCGGAACCGCGGCCCTGGTCGGCTCGGCCGGCCTGATGCTCATGCAGAGTCCCAAAGCCCCTGGGGGAGTCCTCGTCCTGCAGACGGCACTGATCGCCGGCATGGCGGCGCTTTCACTTCAGAGCCTGTTCGGAAAGCCGCGCCGCAAGCTGACGCGGGGCGGACTGCTCGCCATGACCTTCGGTACGTTGTTGCTGTGCACCACTCCTCAATTCGCGGAGCTCATCCATGCCAGTTGACCTCAATGCCCCTCCTCCAGCCGAGTTCTTCGAACCGGTGGACTGCTACCTGTGCGGCAGTTCGAATCGCACGCACCGGGAGACCGCTCAGGAGGACCTGACGGGCAAGCCCGGGGACTTCACGTTTGTCAGTTGCACGGACTGCGGCCTCGTGTACCAACACCCGCGGCTGACGATCGAGCACATCAAGGACTACTACGACGACGAGTACATCGCGCACCGCAAGGAGCAGTCGTGGGGGCACCTGACGCCGTTTTTCGAGTGGCTGATGTCCAAGCTCGACCGCGATAAGGACGCCATCGTCCGCGGGGCCTGCAAGCTCGACGCGCGCACCCAGGTCTTGGATGTCGGCTGCGGCGCGGGC
>JBFIHF010000360.1:0-6395 GCA_041601915.1 Bradymonadaceae bacterium | reverse complement strand
GCGTTGAAATCGAGCGTCATGCCTTCGAGTGACGCCTCGGCGAGCACGCCGATTTCGTCGACGAGCTCCAGGCGAATCGCGCCGGAGAACAGCGCTGTCGGTGCCGGCGAGATCTGATTCCAGAAACCCTCGTCCACCGGAACCTTGACCAGCACGTCGCCCTGGTCGCCGTCGGTCCGCTCGAATCCCTCCGGTGGCGCCGTCACGATGACTTCGAACATCACGTCGGCGCCCTGGCTGCTGCCCTCGGCGGTGAACTGCGCCGCCCGGGGGACCATGCGGTCGCTGCCCTTGAGCCGGAACGTCAGCACCGACGTCGGAAGCACGAGTCGCTGGTCGAACTCGATCAGGAGGCGCTGCACGAGTCGGCCGGTGCCGCTGCCGTTGTTGGCCCCCGGGGTGGGCTGGCCACAGGCCGGCGCGACGGCGACGAGCACCCAGAGCAGTATGCGAAGCAGGTTCATCCCACGACGATCGTGGAATCGCGGGTGCAGGTCAAGGTACCCCGCGTCATCGACGCGGCACGATGCGCTCGAGCCCGTTCATGTAGGGGCGCAGAACCTCGGGCACCGTCACGGATCCGTCCTCGTTCTGGAAGTTCTCCAAGATCGGGATCAAGATGCGCGGGCTGGCGACCATCGTGTTGTTCAGCGTGTAACAGTGCTGAATCTGCCCATCTTCATCGCGAAAACGGATCGACGAACGCCGCGCCTGATACTCGTAGAGCGACGAGCAGGAGTGCGTCTCGTTGTAGGCGCCACGCGACGGCATCCAGCTCTCGACTTCGTGTTTGAGCACCTGACCGAGCCCGATTTCACCGGTGCATGCCAACGCGACGCGGTGCGGAATGCCGAGGTTCTGCAGCATCGTCTCGGCATTGTTCAACAACCCCATGTGATGTCGTCGCGACTCCTCGGGGTCATTGCGACAGATGATCACCTGCTCGACCTTGGAGAACTGGTGCACGCGGTAGACGCCGCGTGTGTCTTTACCGGCGCTGCCCGCTTCGCGACGGAAGCACGACGACCATCCCGCGAGTTTGCGCGGCAGCTCGGCGGCGTCGATGATCTCGTCGCGATTCATGCTGACCAGGAACACCTCACTGGTGCCGACGAGGAATTTGTCGTCCTTGTCGAGGTGGTAGGTATCCTCGCGGCCGTAGGGGAAGAACCCGGTCCCCTCCAGCGCATCCTCGTTCACCATCAACGGGCCGAGGATCGGCTCGAAACCGTCCCGACCGAGCAGGTCGATCGCGTAGCGCATCACGGCCAGCTCCAGCAGCGCACCCGCGCCTCGGAGCAAGTACGACCGCGCCCCGGCAAACTTGATCGCGCTGGCTTTGTCGATGATCCCGAGGTGCTCGCCGAGCGCCTCGTGGTCGCGCGGTTCAAAGTCGAACTCCCGCGGTGTGCCCCACTTCCGCAGCTCGACGTTGTCCTCTTCGCCGACGCCCACCGGAACCTCGTCCAGCGGCACGTTGGGGACCATCAGCAGCAGATGATCGTAGTCGTCCTTGATCTCGGCGAGCCGAGCCTCCACGGCCGTCACGAGGTCCTTGAGCTCGCGCCCTTCGTCGATCAGCGGCGCCCGCTCGTCGGCGGTGGCCTTCGGAATCGCGGCCGCGACCTCGTTACGTCGGGCGCGCGCGCGTTCGGCCTGCGTCATCAGGTCACGGCGCTCGACGTCGAGGCGCACGAGCCGGTCGATATCGACGTCGAACCGCTTGTTCTTCGCCGCCTGCTTCACGGCTTCCACGTTCTCCCGGATGTACTTGATATCGAGCATGACTGATCCTCGGTGTCGCCCTTGGGCCGGCGCAGGGGCGTTGAGTTATCACACGGGTGGATCAGGAGACAACGTCTCTGCTATGGCCTTCTCGATGTTCGCACGACTCCAAATCCCTGCCCTGTTGGCCTGCCTCCTGAGTTGCTCCTCCGGCGCGAACAACTTCGGCGGTCGTCCAGATGCGGGCGACGCCGCCAGCGATGCCGCCGACACGGGCGACGCAGCGGGCGATACGCTGCTCGCCGTCGGTTCGCCGTGCAGTGGCCCCAGCGAGTGTGTGGCGGGCGCCCTGTGCATCGGCACCGTCGCCGGCGCCTTCGAGTGCATGCGACGCTGTGATGTTGCCTATGTGCTGTGTGAAGCGGGGTCGGTATGCCTGCCGGTCATGACCCAGGACGCCGCCATCTGCTACACCGGCGGGACGGCCAACGAGACGGAGTCCTGCCAGAACAACCTCGACTGCGGCAGCGGGCTGCTGTGTTTCGGCGCGTCGGGCCAGTTCTACTGCCAGCCTGCGTGCGGTGAGGTCGACGACTGCCGCGCGGACCAGATGTGTCTGCGCCTGGACTCCGGTGCCGGGCTGTGCCGCAACACGGTGGGGGCGGCGTGTGTGTCGGGCGCCGAGTGCGCGGCCGGACTGGTATGTTCAGATGACGGCGGCGATCTGAGCGGGCGGCTTCCCGGCGGATACTGCACCTCGAGCTGTCAGCGCGACACCGACTGCCCCACCGACGCGGTGTGTCGCGCAGTCGTCGGCAGCGCGCAGCGGGCATGCCTCGCCACATGCACCCACCGCTCGCAGTGTCGCTTCAACGGCCAATACGACTGCCTGGACGCGACCGTGTGCGCGGCGTCGACCGATCCGGGGGCTTGTCAGGCGATGTTTGGTGAAGATTCTCTCTGTGTTCCAGGCCCCCTGTGATCGGCAGAGCCCCAAGGTCATCATGTTCCTGAAGTTGTTGTTGCTGTTCACGCTCGTTCCCGCGATCGAACTCTTCGTACTCATCCCGCTGGCGGCCCAGATCGGCGTGCCGGCCACGATTGCGATCATTCTGACGACCGGATTCATCGGCGCGTGGCTGGGAAAACGACAAGGCTGGGAGGCGATCAAGCGCATCCAGACCGAGCTCGCGCAGGGCCAATTGCCGGGCGACGCCATCACCGACGCCATTCTGATCCTCATTGCCTGCACGCTGCTCATCACGCCCGGCGTGCTCACGGACGCCGTCGGAATCGCACTCTTGATTCCACTCATCCGCACTCCGATCAAGGCACTGGCGCGCCGCCGCTTCACAAAGATGTTGCAGAATCCGAGCGTCACCGTTATCGATGTCAGCTCGTCGACGCGGGTTTCGCGCCCGCAACGACACCCCGACGCTGATGTCATCGACATCACGCCTAACGAAGAGCGGTCCTTTACGCTCGCCGAATGACTGACCTCCAAATGGTCCCGAGTTTTATATGCTGGTTGATTTGCATGCCAAGTCCTCTGCCTCACACGGTGTCCGCGCCGACGTGACGTCGGTGTTGAGCCGCGCCAAGAGCGCCGGCATCGACGCCGTCGCGTTCTGTGAGACCCTGTCCACCGCGTCGTGCCTCGCGACTCTCGAAGCCGCGAAGCAGGCGGGCATGACCGCGTTCATCGGAGTCGAGATTCCGACCGACAAGGGCATCCTGATCGGATTCGTCCCGACGATCGACGAATTCTACCTCGAAGAGGAATGGCGTCAGCTCACGGAGCTCGCCACCCCGCCCGCGAGTCAGGTCATTCAGATGTTCGACGAGCGCAAAGGGGCCGTGATCGCCTCGCGCCCGTACGACCTGTCGATCCCGTACAACATGGGCGACCTCATCTTCACGCTCGATAACATCCACGGCGTTGAAGTCTTCAACACGCGGTGCGCGCAGGTGCAGTGCGACTTCGCGCTCGAGGCGGCCCGCTTCATGGGCGTTTCGACGTCGGGCGGTTCCGACTCGAGCGACGGCGATCAAGCCGTCGGTCGCTACGCGACGTTCTTCGAGACGGAACTGACGACCCAGGAGGAGTTCGTGCGCAGCCTGCGCGAACAGGAGTTCTGGGCAGTTCAGTTCGGCGAAACACCCAAGCCCGTCCGCACGGAGTCGCCGCGTGGTGACGACGACCGCTCCGGCGGTGGACGCAATGGTCGTGATCGCGGCGGACGCTCCGGTGGCGGTCGCAGCGGTGGCGGTCGCAGTGGTGGCGGCGGTCGCAGTGGTGGTGGCGGACGCAGCGGCGGCGGCCGCAGCGGCGGCGGCGGACGCAGCGGTGGTGGCCGCGGCGGCAATCGCTCGAACTAGCTCAGAGAATCAGCCTAGCCCATGCGGGCCAGCGACTCGTCCACGGTCGGGATGCTGCTGCGCCCGCCGATCCCCTCACATCCCAGTGCCGCTGCCACGTTGGCGAACCGGAGCGTCTTCTTCAGCTCCCAGCCCTGTTGGATGGAGTAGATGATCGCGGCGTGGAAAATCTCGCCGGCGCCCGCCGTGTCGAACACTGTGACATCCTCGTAGGCCGGCTGACGCACGAGTTTTCCGTCCGCCGACGACATGGCGACACTGCCCTCGTTTCCGAGCGTGACGATCGCGGTGCTCGGGCCTTTCTCGAGCAGCGTGGCACACAGATTCTCGAGTTCCCCGACACCGGCAAACTGGCTCGCGAAGCGTTCGGATGCGACCAGGTAATCGGTGTGCGAGACGGCCTCGCGGACGTCGGCGCCCATCTGACTGGCGTCCAGCACGACCGTGATGCCGCGCTCTTTCGCGGCGCGCATCAGCTCCAGTTCGACCTCGAGGTGCGTGCAGTCGCACAGCAGGATCGAGACCCCATCGAGCACCGAGAGCGGGACTTCGTCGGGACGCAGCGCCGTTACCGTGCCGCGCGTGATGTAGCTGCTCTTCTTCCCCGTCGAGCTCTCGATCAACACCATCGACATCTGACTGACGCCGTCGGCCTGATGAACGAGCGCGGAGGTGTCGACGCCCTCCTCCGCCAATGTGCGCGCGATCTCGGCTCCGCGGATATCGCTGCCGACTTTGCCCACGAACCCCGTTTCGACTCCCCAGCGTGACAAGGTGACGACCGCTGTGGCCGCCGCACCGCCGCCCTGCGTGGAGAATTGCTCGAACTCCTTGTTGAAGTCTGGTTCGACCAGTCGGTCAACGACTCCGATATAGTCCAATGTACAGTGGCCGACGCCGAGTACTCGCATTGCTGCCTCCGAGGCCGTGTGCGGACGGATGAAGTCTGCCCTGCACCTCAAGCCCACTGCCATCATGGCTAACGCATCGAGGCCTAAATTGGCAAGCGCGGCGCACCGCATCGCTTGACTGCGCGTGTTCAAATCGTGCACAATCTAAGTGTCTCATGCACACGAAGAGGTCCCTCATGATGAAACCGTCGGACCACAACGCCCGAATCGCTCGGGCTCGCGACAGCCTGGAGGGCCTTTCGGTCGGCGATGCGTTCGGCCAGCGCTTCTTCGTGGGCGAGCTGATCGCCCGCCAGATGATTGCCGAGCGGGCGCTGCCGCGCCCGCCGTGGTCCTGGACGGACGACACCGCGATGGCGCTGTCGGTTTACGAGACACTGGTCGATACGGGCGGTATTGACCGCGACGCCCTCGCGCGACGGTTCGCGCTGCGATACGCGGCGGACCGAACACGCGGGTACGGCGGAGGTGCACATCGACTGCTCGGCGAGATCTGCGCCGGCGGGCAGTGGCGCGAGATCGCCCCGACGTTGTTCGAGGGCGGATCATACGGCAATGGGGGCGCGATGCGCGTCGGTCCGGTCGGCGCGTACTTCTTTGACGACTACGAGCTCGCCGCACACCACGGCGCATGGTCCGCCGATCCGACGCACGCTCACCTCGAGGGTCGGTGCGGGGCGGTCGCCATCGCCGTCGCCACGGCCTTCGCCGCCGCAACTCAGCGCACCGCCTGGTCGCGGGACGACTTCTTCGCCGTCGTACTGCGTCACACCCCGCCATCGCAGGTTCGTGACGGGATCGAGTCTGCTGAGCGCGTGCCGACTAGCGCGACACCGCGCGCCGCGGCCGGTCGGTTGGGCAATGGAACCCAGATCAGCGCACAGGACACCGTGCCCTTCACGCTGTGGTGCGCAGCGCGCTCCCCGGATTCCTTCGAAGACGCGATGTGGACGACGGTCGAAGCGCTGGGCGACCGCGACACGACCTGTGCGATTGTGGGCGGCATCGTGGCCGCGAGGGTTGGTACGGACGGGATTCCGCCGAACTGGCGCGCCGCGCGCGAACCGCTGGGACTGTAGCTAAAACGAACGAGGCCAGCGTCGCTGGACGCTGGCCTCGTGAACGGAAAACTGGACGGTTCAGGGAGCCGGCAACAGGTTGTAGGCGTTGGCGTCAAAGCGGTAGAGACCGTAGGGACCCGCCGCGAAGTAGACGTCGTCGCCATCGACCTCGAGCCCGCGCGGCCAGCCGCGCAGCGCGAAGTAGGCCTGGGCGTGCGGCTGGGTCGGGTCGGCGATGTTCACGACCAGCATGCCGCCGGGAACCGTGAAGAGTGCTTTGCCGGGGATCGCGCCCTGCAGCTGCGCCCAATCGTCGATG
>JBFIHF010000359.1:0-6423 GCA_041601915.1 Bradymonadaceae bacterium | reverse complement strand
TCGCCGAGGTGCGCAAATGCGCGGCGGCACATCTCCATGCGGTCCTCGAACGCCGCGCTCTCCTTGCCGAAGGGGTGCTCGAACACCGGAACCACCCACACCTGGTCGAGTTGTTCGGTGGCGAGCATCGCGTGGGCGAGCAGGGCGTGCCCGACATGGGGCGGGTTGAATGTGCCGCCGAGGATGCCGACGCGTCCCGACTCCGGCAGCGCGGGCAGAATCTCGTCGAGTCGCTCGAACAGCTCATCGCGAAGCGCGAGTCCGGTCGGCGAATCCGCTCGCACGGGACCGGTTGCGGAGAGGTCGATGGGCACGCGGTCGGGCGGCGCAGCGGTGCTTCCGACGAAGAAGAGTCCCCCCCAGACCTTGCTGTCGATGGCGATGCCCGCGTTCTCACGTTCTCGCAAGAACTGCGCAACGTCGGCGACGGGGATCTCGTGGACGACAATATCCTCCGATTCGTCGCCGCCGCCCGCGGCGACGCGGCGCAGGCCGGTGGCGCGAAAGAACGCGATCGTCTCGCTGATCGCGCCGGGACTGGGTGGCCCATCGGTCAAGAACTCGAGCTGCTCGGCGGCGTACCCGGTTTCTTCGAGCAGCTCACGCTCAGCGGCGACGGACAGCGCTTCGCCTTCGAACTCCGTCCGGTCACCGACGAGGCCCGCGGGCAGCTCAATCGCGCGTCGGCCGATCGCGGGCCGAAACTGCTCGACCAGCACCATTCGGCCATCATCGGTGACGGCCACGATCGCGACCGCGCGCCCATCACCCGTGCGTTCGGCGTACTCCCATCTTCCGCGACGCATCAGACGCAGGTACTTGCCCTCGGCCATCACTTCTTCGGTCACGCTTCAATCTCCCTGGAAGTCACGATGCGAGCACCGGCGGCCCGCATCGCCGCGACGGCGCGCTCCGTATCGCCGGCCGCCATCTCGACGCCTCGACAGCCGTCGAGCACGACGGCGACGTTGAACCCCTCGCGCAACGCGTCGAGCGCCGTCCACTTGACGCAGTAGTCTGTGGCGACCCCGGCGACGACGACGCGGTCGACGCGCTGCTTCTTCAGGAATGCGGCGAGGCCGGTCGCCCGCCGGTGGCCGTTGTCGAAGAAGCCGGAGTAGCTGTCGATCCGCAGGTCGGTACCCTTGCGAAACACCTCGTCGATCGCGTCGACGTTCAACCCGGGCACGAACTCGGCGCCGTGCGTGTTCTGGACGCAGTGGTCGGGCCAGAGGATCTGATCGAGTCCGTCGAGGTCGATCGTGTCACCGGGCGCGCGCCCCGGATGGTTCGACGCGAAGCTCTTATGGTTCGCGGGATGCCAGTCCTGGGTCGCGACCACGAGATCGAACTTCTCGATCAGCGCGTTTGCGACGGGGACGACGTCGTACGCCCCGGGCACCGGCAACGCGCCGTCGGGCATGAAGTCGTTCTGAATGTCGACGAGGATGAGTGCATGCATCGCAGTTCTCCGGTCAAATCTCGAAGTTGAAGCCCTTCTCTTCGAGGGCGAGGTAGCGCTTGCGGTCGAAGCGGTAGAGCTGCGCCGCGCGATGCGCGACGTCCTTTTGGACCTCACCGGTCTCGATGACGAGGCCGGTTTTCTGAACCTTGCGACGAAAGTTGCGCTTGTCGAGTGGACCTCCGAGGATCGCCTCGTAGACCTGCTGGAGCTGGGTGAGCGTGAACTTGTCGGGAAGCAGCTCGAAGCCGATCGGCTTGTAGCGGACCTTGCCGCGCAGTCGTTCGAGCGCGACGGTGAAGACGTGCTCGTGATCAAAGGCCAGGGCTGGCACGTCGTGCACGCTGAACCACGCGGCATCGGCGGCATCGGTCGCGGCGTGCACCTGATGGTCACTCATGCGCACGAGCGCATAATACGCCACGGAGACGACCCGCTCTCTCGGATCGCGGTCGAGGGCCCCGAACGTGTACAGCTGCTCGAGAAAGAGGTTCGTGATCCCGGTTTCTTCGGCGAGCTCTCGTCGTGCGGCCTCGTCGAGGTCCTCGTCCAGATGCACGAATCCACCGGGTAGTGCCCACCGATCCTTGAACGGCGGCAAGTTCCGGCGAATCAGCATCACCTGGAGGTCGGCTTCGGACGCGTCGAGCCCAAACACGACACAGTCGACGGTCAACGCGGCCCGCGCGTACTCATACGAGAAGCTCATGCTTCCTCCTGATCGAGCGCCGCGAGTTCCCGCCGGTAGCCACCCGACAGGATCGGAAACCGGCACCACGTCTTGGGATCGAGGTTCTCGTCGTCGAGGTGGAACGACGGGGCGTAGCGCTCCCGCTTCCACTGATTGCGGCACCACAGCTTGAAGAACCGCTCCACCCAGGTGCGCAGCTGGGCGTCGTCGTACTCCTGAAACGTCGCGCGCACGAGCTGCAGCGCCTCGGCCGGCGAGCGCTTGTCGCGGATGAATGATCGCTCGATGAAGTCGAGCACCGGGTAGGGCATCAAGTCGCCCTCGTCGGTCTGGCCTTGATCGGGCGGCCGCAGCTCGGCGGTGGGTTGCTGGGCGTTGACGACCGAGAGTGCGGGTAGCGGGCTCTGACCCGCGGGGCCGGTGGTCTCCATCCAGCTGAGCCACTCGCGCAGCGATGCCTTGTCGATGCCCGCCACCGGGCTCAGGCCGCCGGCGGTATCGCCATCCATGGTGGCGTATCCGACGGCCGCCTCGCTGCGATTGCTGGTCGCGAGCAGCAGCTTGTTCTCGATGTTGGCGAGCATCCAGATCGACGGAGCGCGCGCCCGGGCCTGGATGTTCTGCAAGGTGATGTCGTCGGTCTCCCATGTCAGGTCGCGCCCGATCGCGCCCGAGATGAGGTCGCGATAACCGGTGACGAGGGCATCGACGTCGAGCCGGTAGTAGGTGGCGCCGACGGCACCGGCGACGGTGCGTGCGGCATTCTCCGTGACCTCGCCGCTGTTTCTGGTCGCCTGGTACGCGCAGGTGAGCAGGGCGGCGACCATGTCGCGGACCGAAGCGGCCGCGGCGAGCCCGGGGATGTAGGCGAACCGCGCCTTCACGGCGTCCAGCCCGAGCTCCGTGACGGCGAGCTGCACGGCGAGTGCGACGAGGGTCGCGACGGCGGAGGAGTCCGCGCCGCCGCTCAGCGAGACGACGAACCCGCACGACCAACTCTTTTGCAGGTAGTCGAGCAGCGCGATCGCCATCGCGCGGGAGAACTCCTCCTGCTTGATCTCGGGGGACGACTCCCAGGGTGAGCCCTCGTCGACGTTGTTTTCGGGGCCGATGTTGGGGAAGTCGAACGGCACGCGCACGCAATCGTCCATGCGGACGTCGACCACGGGCCGGTGGCTCACGGTGCGCGCGCGGTCGACGCGGGTGCGCTCGATGTCGACGACGGCGTTCGTGACGCCCCACGGCGCGAAGCTGAACCGCGGGCCCGTCGTCACGAGTTGGCCACTCGCCGCGATCATCGCGCCGCCGTCGTAGATCGCGCGCCCGGACTCGTTGCCGAGCAGGTTGGAGTAGATATAGGTGACGCCGAATGCTCGCGAGCCCTCGACGACAAAGCCCTTGCGCACGTTGAGCTTGCCGAATGAGAAGTGGCTGGCACTCGGGTTGAGGATCACATCGACGCCCTTGAAGGACAGGTCGCTGCCGGGTCGCAGGGCCACCCAGGCGTCCTCGCAGATCTCGAAGCCTACGCGAATCCCGCCAATGTCGAAGTAGATGTCTCCGAGCGGATACTCCTGACCGTCGCGATACAGCGTCGCGACGACGTCGTGCGGCCATGCCTTGAACCAGCGTGGTTCGTAGTGGATGCCGTCGCCCGCGAGGAACTGCTTGCAGACGAACCCGAGGATCTCTCCGTCCACGAGCAGCGCGGCGGCGTTGTAGAACCCGTTGTTGTAGCGAAGCGGCAGGCCGACCGAGACGATCATGCCCTTGGTCAGCGGCCGAACGTCATCGCGCAACATCTGCCAGGACGTCTCGTAGACATGCGGGGCATGGAAGGCGTCCTCGCAGCCGTAGCCACTGATGCACATCTCCGGCAAACACAGGATCGACACGCCGGCGGCTTGCGCATCCGCGATCGCGCCCGCGATGTTGGCGAGGTTGCGATCCCAGTCCAGCGGCGTCTGGTTGAGGACCGCGGCTCCGACGCGAATGAGTTTCATGAGCGCTCCAGTTTGCGCGCGACGGCGCGGTCGCGTGCCTTGCGCACGAGGTCCGTCTTGAGGTCGTGAAGTTGGGGTTCGAGCCCCACCGGATACTCGTGCGGGTTGAGGAAGCGCTTGACGCCGGTGTGGAACCGGGCGAGGTCGTCCTGGCAGGTCTGCCGCGTCTCTTGAAGGGTGGGCGCCTCCCAGACGAGCTCACCGGCCTCGAAGACCGGGATCAGCAGTTCCTCCCAGCTCCAGGCACGGTCGACGGGCGTTCGGCGCGTCGAGTCGCTTGGATCGACCATCACGGCCCGTTTCCGGATTCCGCTCGTCTCGTTGTAGATGATGTCGCCGCGGTACACCTTGCCATCAAAAAACCGCCGGACCTGCTGCACCCCGGGGTTGTTGATCTTCACCGATTGCTCGGACAGCTTGAGGCGCGGCGACCATCGGCCGTCGACCTCGATCGCGGTCAGCTTGTACACGCCGCCCAACGCGGGGTTGTCGTGGGCCGTCGCGAGCTTCGTGCCGACGCCCCACACGCCAACCTTGGCGCCCTGGCGATGCAGGCTTTCGATGATGTGTTCGTCGAGGGAGTTCGACGCGACGATCGAGACGTTCTCAAAGCCGGCGTCGTCCAGAATGTCTCGCGCCTGCTGTGACAGGTAGGCGAGGTCTCCCGAATCCAGGCGGATGCCGACCATCTCGTGGCCGAGCTCACGCATCTCGCGCCCCACCGCCACCGCGTTGTGCACACCCTCGATCGAGTCGTACGTGTCGACGAGGAACACACAGTTGTTGGGCATCGCGGCGGCGTACTTGCGAAATGCTTCGCGCTCGTCCTCGAAGAACATCACCCAGCTGTGGGCATGGGTGCCGCGGACGGGCACCCCGTAGAGCTTGCCCGCGAGCATGTTCGATGTTCCGGCGCAGCCACCGACATAGGCGGCGCGCGCCACCGACAGTCCGCCGTCGAGCCCCTGCGCGCGACGTAGCCCGAACTCGATCACCGGCTCGTCCCCGGCGGCCTGACAGACGCGTGCTGCCTTGGTCGCGATGAGCGTTTGGAAATTGATGATGTTCAGCAGCGTGGTCTCCACGAGCTGAGCCTGAAGAATCGGGCCCTGGACGCGTAGCAGCGGCTCGTTGGGGAACACGACGCGGCCCTCCGGGACCGCGTGCACATCGCAGGTGAAGCGAAAGTCTCGCAGGTAGTCGAGGAACCCGTCCTCGAAGAGTCGCTCGTCATCGTTGCCGAGCAGTGTGGCGAGGTACTCGAGGTCGTCGTCCCGAAAGCGAAGGCCCTGGAGGTATTCGACCGCCGTGCGCAAGCCGCACGCGATCGTGTACCCGCTTTGAAACGGCGCGGTGCGGAAGAAGAGGCTGAAGGTGGCTCGGTTCTCGGCGACGCCCGTCTTCCAGTACCCGTACGCCATCGTCAGCTGATACAGGTCCGTGGCGAGGGCGAGGGAGTCGTCGTAGATGCCGTTTGGGGTGCGCATTGAGACCTCCGTGCGACTAAGTGTATGATATACACTTAGTCGCCACGGTCAAGGAGTATGGTCCGGCGGAGCCTATCGCGCGACCCGTAGAGGCGCAACGGCGCCTACGGCGCGCCGTCCTGTTTCGACGGATAGAGGGTCAGTCGAGGCGCAAACACGGAATCACTGAACACCTGGTCGATGTCGCGATCGCCGAGTTCGAGGCCGAGGGCCAGCGGTTGCTGATCGGGGGTGTCGGTGCTGAGCTCGCGCTTTTCGAGCGCCGTTTCGAGGTATTGTGCACCGATCACCGGTTGCCAGAAGGTGCTCAACAGGATGCCGTGGATCAGCTGCGACTGGCCACTGATGGGGGTCGCCGCCGAGGTCCCGATTCCGTCGGCGACGCTCATTGCCCAGTTGGCTCGTCCGTCGAGGCGCAGTGTCATCGACTTCGCCTCTTCGAATCCGCCGTAGAACCAGACGAACGCCTCGACGGGGTGCTCGGGGCTCGCGGCGTAGCGGCGCATCCAGACGGTCACGCCTGGCGTCGCGCCGGACGGAAGCTCGCGCCACAGTCGCCACCCGACCCCTTCGAACATCGTGTCGGAGCCTCGCTTGGCTGCAAAGAACGTGGCGTCGAGGCGTTGCGGCCCGTCGGCGTGGTCCGGTTCGAGCACCGTCATCAGCATCCGAAATGTCGCCTCGTAGTCGCGTGGCGCGACGCGGCGCACTTCGCCGAGGAGCCCGAAGATCGCGGCCCAGACCTCTTCACGTTGCGCGACGTCGGTCACTTGCCAGTAG
>JBFIHF010000358.1:0-6453 GCA_041601915.1 Bradymonadaceae bacterium | reverse complement strand
TCCGGTTCCTCAATCTCACGATCACCGACACGGTCGAGTTCGAGCCAGGTCGTGAGCAGCGCACCTACTTCAGTCGACACGCCTCGAGCGGGGACTCCCTCGAGTCGCTGCCGGGGACCGTGTTCGCGCTTTCCGTCGACGGCCAAGGCGAAGGCCCACAGCTGAAAGTGATGCTCGATTCGGACGAAGCCGTGACGACCCTGACGATCGACGGTCCGGGCTACTACCTGCTCGGCGTCGACGGTTCGGTCACGCGGGCCACGCCCGCCGAGGTCGAAGCGCTGGGCATGTTCGATCGCGATGCACCACCTGTCGAGCCGACGGAACCCGATGCACCGACGACCCCGGAGCCGACCGAGCCAAGCACCCCCGAAATCCCGCCGGATCCATGTGGCGACACCTGCGATGCGACCCAAGCTTGTGTGGCCGGCGCCTGCGTCGCGCTGTCGGACCAGGTGCAGCGCAGCTGCAACTCGACGCCGACCGCCGCGTGTGACGGCGAAGATACCGACTGCGGACCGGGCAATGCCTGCGTGGGCGGCGTCTGCCGATTGCTCAGTTGCCAGGTTCAGAACACGTCCTGCTACACCCCGACCGCGAGCTGCGACGGCGAAGACTCAGACTGCGGCGAAGGCCACGCCTGCAGCGGCGGGCTCTGTCGGCGCCTGACGTGCCAGATCCAGAACACGTCGTGTTACACGCCGACCGCGGTCTGCGAAGCGAGCAGCGACTGTGCCGGTGAGCACGCCTGCGTCGCGGGCACCTGTCGGCGCCTGACCTGCCAGATCCAGAATTCGTCGTGCTACACGCCCACGGCGATCTGTGCAGCGGACGCCGATTGCGGGGCCGACCACGCCTGCGCGGCGGGTGTCTGTCGCCGACTGACCTGTCAGGTGCAGAACGCATCTTGCTATACGCCGACCGCCGTTTGTGATGCCGAGGACACCGATTGCGGCGAGGGGCATACCTGCAATGACAGCGGCGTCTGCCAGCGTCTCACCTGCCAGTAGGCACGCGGTCCAGCGGCGCTTGCGCCAGATAGGTGGCCGATCGCGGATGTGGGAACTTGTGGCTGTAGTCTTGGCAGATCCCCGACCGCACCAGATCGAGCCCCACGTCCTGCCCGCCACGCTCCACGTACGCCACGAGGCGCCCGTAGCGGTCTCGCTCGGGCTGCTCGGCGCCGCCGACCAGCCGCACCTCCACCCCTACCGGCGCGAGCTCCTGCATCATCGCCGTCGCACGCTTGCCCAACGGGACGTCCGTCGCGCAGTCCCCATCACGTTTGCACTTCGGGTTGGACCGCGACTCGGGGCAGTCGATGCCTTTGACGCGCACCTTCTCGTCGATGCCGCCGGTGCGGACCACGAGCGTGTCGCCGTCGACGATCCGCACGACGGCGCCCGTGGCCGTCCAGCCGGCGCTTGCAACCGTCGGAGGTTGCCCGCATGGACGGGCCGTGCAACTGGCGAGAAGGCAGGCGGTCAACGCGAAGAGACGCATCCGCCGAACGTACGCTTTTCGAGGTCCGACATCGAGGGTAGTCTCCGGGCATGGACCCTTTCGACGCACTCGAAGCCTCAATTCTAGCGGCGTACCCCGACGCAGAGCTCCAGTTTGCGGGCGGTGTCGACAGCCGTACGTACCCACTGAACGGTGTGGTTTTCGCCCGGCTGACGGAGCCCGTGCCGCACTGGTTGATCGTGAGCCAGGGGTTCACGGACCTGTGGGACAAGGAGACCGACGAGCCGGATGTCTCGGGCTGGGGCTTCGAGTTGACGTGCCGCACGCCGGCGCCGACCGAGGACCTCGACTTCGGCTGGGTCCTGCACTGGATGCAGCACATCGCCGACTACCTCGCCGAAAGCAGCAGCATGATTGAAGCGGGTCATCACATGCCGATGGCCGAACCGCGGCACGACGCCGACCTGAGCTCGATCGTATTCGTGGAGGACATCGCGCTGCAGCCGACGATGTCTCGCCACGGTGCGTTCGGCTTCCTCCAGATGGTCGCCGTAAACCCTGTGGAGCTCGCGTCGCTACAGGCCTGGCACAGCGAGTCGTTCGTCGACCTGATGAAGGAGCGCGATCCGCTGCTGCTCGCCGACCACAACCGGCCCAGTTTCATGGCCGAGGCGTCGTTCGCCCAGACCGTGGAGGCCGGGATCGTGCGCGATGGCTCGTCGGTCGGGGCGATGGTGGGCGTGGAGATCTGGTGGACCGCCGAGGACGACGAGCTGCACCTTCACGTCAGCGAGGCGGCGTTCGGGGTGATCCGGCATGCCGTCCAGCACCGGCTGTCCCACGACAACCCGATGCTGCTGTTCGGCGATCCGGCCCGCGAAAACTCTGTCGTCGTGCTGGAGCCCGGCGACGGTACTTGGCGCGCCGAAACCCACGACGAACGGCAGTTCGCCGTGATCGGCCTCAGCGATGCGGGATGTCAGGAACTGCTCAGTCTGGAGGCGACGAGCGTCGCCCTCGCCCACACCGCCAACGTGCGACTGGTGGTGGCGGAGGGCTGAGCAGCTTACCAGGCGTGCCAGTCCGTCGACGAGTACACGCCGATCGTCGGAGGCGACTCGAAGAGGGTGCCGAACGCGGCCTGGAAACTCGGGTCGGTGTAAACGGCCTCGAGGTTCGTGCTGTCCGCCCAGATGTCGAACGCCAGGAACTCCTGCGCATCGTCGGCCTGCAGGTACACGAGGTGGGCGAGGTCTCCGGCCGCCTTGACCTGATCCTCGCCAGCCGCGGCGATCGCGTCATGGTTCGCCTGATTCATCGCGGTGTCCGCGTTCGCCAGTCGTCCGCGGACCACGACGAAGAAGTGCGGGTCGGTGGCATCGGCGATGTTGTAGTCCCCCCAACCGTGCCAGTCGGGTCGCGCTTCGTAGATGACGACGGTGGGCTGTGCGCTGAACAAGGCACCGAATGCGGCCTGGAAGTCGGGATCACTGTACAGCGCCATCGGGCCATTCAGATTGTCCCACCGATCGACGGCGAGAAACTCGTTCTCGGTGGTGCCCAGCAGCGTCGTACCCAGCATCGGCTTGTGGCCGTAGTCGCCGAGCGCGAGCGCGGCGTCCTCGGCCCCCATCGCGATGTTGTCGTGGGTCATCTTCATCTCGACGAGATCCATCGAGAACAGCGGGCCGTTGACCACCGCGACGAACTCGCCGGTGATGAGGCCCATGTCGGTCCCCATGTCGCCGCCGCCCGTGTCCGCGGTCGTCATGTCGGGGGTCCCGCCCATGTCATCGGTCGTGGTCCCGTTGTTCGTTTTGTTGTTTGCGGTGGTGCCGTTGTTCGGCGTCGTGTTGTTGTCGTCCTTCTTGCCGCAGCTCAACGTAAGGAGCAGGGCTGCGGTGACGGCGAGGAAACGAAAGTTGGCAGATCGATACATCGGGGGTCCTTCGGTGGCGCGCCGACCCCCAAAAAGCCGGCGCGAGTTGTGATTGGATTCCAAGATGTTAACCCGGAACCGATCGCGCCGCAAACTTGTCCGCACCAGTCACCTAGACCCAATCGGCCACGTCGGGGTCCCAACGCTTTTCGGAGCCTCCGATCGTCGTGAGGAGGTCCGGCGTGCCGGCCGCGACGCGGAAGCTCTTCGTCGTGAACGACTCGTCGAGCTCGGCGGCCGGAACGTCGGTCGGCACGATCGCCTCGGGCAGCTGGTGGAACGTGCAGTCCAGAGACGTTCCATCGCAGGTGAGGATCGCGAAGCCCGCCTCGTCCACGCTGCCGTAGGCGAGTGGCGGGTTGGGCTTCGTCGCCGCGAAGAGAAAGCTCGAAATCGCGCGGGCCAGCGTGCCGGCGCCGGCCGCCGCGAGCGTGGGGTCGGACTCCGCGGTGTTGATGAGCAACGTTTTCATCGAGGCCGAGGAGATAGCGCCCGTCACGAACTCAATGATGCGCTTGCTCGTGTCGCCCTTAACGAACGGGGTCCCCGCGAAGAACGCGTGGATGTCGCCGGTGATCGCGACGACGTTGTCGATCTCACTGAGCTTGCCGATCAGCTCGTCCCGCTTGTTCCGCTGGCCCTCCCAATCCTCTGCGGACAGCGAGAACACTTTCGCGAACGCGGCGCCCACGACTGCTTCGAAGGTCGTCAAATCGATGGACCGTTGCACGAGCGGGAACTCGTTGCCCCAGATCTTCCAGGTCGCGTCGGAACCCCGCATCGTCTCGAGGAACCACGCCTCCTGGTCGTCGCCGAGCGCATTCTCTGACTGGCCGTTGGTCTCGGCGTAGCGGAACTTGCTCCAGACCGAGAACGGCTCGTCGACCACGAAGTACCGCGAGCCCAGGGAGCTCGTCGGCGATGTTTTGCCGAGCGACAGCGCGGTGAGCCCGCGATCGGTGATCGCGGTCAGGTCGATCTGCGGAATCTGCATGTCCATCGGGCGCGTCGTGTTCACGCGTCGAACGATCGCGTTGACGTAGGTCGCGCTGATGTTTCCGGTGATGGCGCTCGCGGGGTATCCCGCGATCGGCGCCGCCTCCGTCATCACCGTGGCGTAACTGCCCCCGTCGTGCGCGGCGATGTCGATGTAGGGGTCCGCCCAGGTCGGCAGAGAGCCGACCGCTGTTTCGAGCTCGGCCTGCGTCAGCAGCAGCAACCCCGGGAACATGTCCTCGGGAATCACGTGGTCGGACCGGTACGAGCGCAG
The DNA here is from genome assembly GCA_041601915.1 of Bradymonadaceae bacterium. Classification (GTDB taxonomy): domain Bacteria; phylum Myxococcota_A; class Bradymonadia; order Bradymonadales; family Bradymonadaceae; genus JBFIHF01. The sequence continues at coordinate 1,780 of JBFIHF010000358.1, read as the reverse complement.
GTCCGTCATCACGAGGTGCGCATGCTGACCCCAGCGAATGTCGCGGTAGATCCGGATGTCGTCGCCGTAGGCCACCGACGCGTCATATTGAAAGTCGGGGGCGTCGAGGTAATCGACCGGCATGTACTCGAACCACGCTTGGTTCGCGTTCTTGCGGCGCGTCTCGTCGAGTTCGTCCTGTGCGCCATCGAAGTAGGTCGCGGTGGCGCCAAAGCAGTCGTCGGAGAACTCGTGGTCATCCCAGATGATGACCCACGGGTAGCGTTCGTGGGCGCGCTGCAGCTCGGCATCGGATCGATACAGTCGGTACAGGTCCCGATAGTTGCCCAGCGACTTCGCGGCAAAGAACTCGTCGTCGGTCCCCGCGTTGAACGCGATCGCCTCGTCGGGGTTCCGGAACGTCGTGACGCGGTCCGGGGTCGTCTGCTGAAACTGCGGGTCCCCGGTCGTCTCATACACGTAGTCGCCCAGGTGCACGACGAAGTCGAGGTCGTCCGTCTTGAGCAGTTGCTTGTAGCTGTTGAAGTACTTGCCGTTGAAGTCCTGGCACGACACGAAGGCGAACTTCGCCGCGACGTCCGCGTCCGCCGCCGGCGCGGTTTTGGTGCGTCCGATGTTGGAGGTGTAGCGCGTGCCGTCCTTTTCGTAGACGAATCGGTAGTAGTACGTGGTCGCGGCGTCGAGGTCGGTCAATCGCACTTTGACGCAGTGATCATAGGCAGCGACCGCAGCGACGACCAGCGCACAGCCGTCGTCTCCAAGCTCCAGGCGCTGCTCGAACTCTTCGTCCAGCGCCACCTGCAGCTCGAGTTCGAGATCGGCGTCGCCGTCGCTGACGCGCGTCCACAGGATCACGGTCGAGCTGGCCGGATCGCCCGATGCGACGGACTGCGGGAAGAACTGCGTTCCCGCCTCCAGCGTGTCATCGCACGCCAATCCGTTGTTCGTACCGGTCGTGTTGTTCGGCTCGATCGTGTCGTTGGAATCGTCCTTGGGACCGCAGCCCACGACGAGTGCACCCACGGACACGGCAACCACTTTGAGGAAATCGCGACGTTTCATAAACATGGGCTGTTCTCTTTCGGGGGGGGCGAGAGTTCGACGCTAATGACTTCCGCGACCGGTGTCGACTGTGCGTGATCGGACGCGGTCGGCAAGGGGTTCGTAGCCGCGCGCAGCGCTCCGATGTAAGTTTCTGGCGGTTCCACTTTTTGGATTCGAGGTGTTTATGACGAAGCTCACTCCCACGCTCATCGCGTTCGCCACGCTGCTCATCTCTGGCTGCAACGACGGCAAGCGCCCCGTTGCCGTCGACAACAACAACGAGCCCGATCAGGGCGACGCGTCGGCGCCCGACGCCGTCTCGACCGACGATGTCACCGCGGATGTCTCGAACGACGCGGACGCCAGCGTCAGTGATTGCACGCAGGTCAGCGTGTCCGACATGTTCTTCGTGGAGCACGACGATGACGTGTCCATCGAGTACGGCACCGCGCTGACGCCCGCGATCGCCGGGGCGATGCGCACGCTGGAGCTGCTCTTCGAACGGTACAACGATACGCTGTACGAGGGGACGTTCGAGCTCGGGATCGGGCCGGACGCAAACTTCGGGACTTGCGCACACTGCCTCTACATCCGTGGCGACAATCCCGAACGAGCCTTCTTCACCGACCGCGGGACGCTGACGCTCGCCCAAGATCCCTACACACGGAAGCTCGATGTCACCGTCACCAACCTGCGGCTCGTCGCGGTCGGCGTCGACCCGTTCACGCGCGAATCC
>JBFIHF010000357.1:0-6538 GCA_041601915.1 Bradymonadaceae bacterium | reverse complement strand
TGTGACGGCGATTGCGATGACGCCGACCCGTCGCGATACCCCGGCGCGCCGGAGCTGTGCGACGGCAAGGACAACGACTGCAACGTGTTTACGACCCCGAACTGTGGGGTGTCGGACCGCTGCAACCACGACCTCGACAACGACTACTCCGACGACCCTGACTTGTGCCGCCCGGACATGATCTGTGCCTGTCTGGTGAACAATGCGGGTAGCTGCAACACCGCAAACTACTTCTGCACGTCGTTCTGCAACACCAGCGTGACCGGGGCGCAGGGGGACGGCTGCACATCGACGCAGAGCTGCCAGTTCGATCTGCTGCGGTCTTCGGCGGTGCACGGATGCGGCGAACGCTCCGATCCCCCCGGAAGCGGGCTTGCTGGCGCCACGTGCTCGGCGGATTCGCAGTGCCGATCGCTCTCTTGCGTCAGGCTGAATCTGATGGGACCGCCCGATAACCGATGTCTGGACTACTGTGGCAGCGATGCGTACTGCACCGCCGCGAACACGCGATGTCGGCTCGTGCTGGGCCGGGACGGGCAGTGCTACCCGAACTCCTACATGGGCGCCGCCGCGGTCGGCACCGCCTGCACGTCCAACACGACGTGCGACCACGGGTTCTGCGCGACCGACCCCGGCGGCAGCCGCTACTGCACCGAGCCATGCTGCGCGGACAGCGACTGCCCGGGCGGGTTCACCTGCTCACTGCGCGGACCGGCGACGGACACGACGTTCGTGTTCCCCCCGCCGGGCGGCGCGACATGCACGACGGCGGCGAACTGTGGCCCGGAAGACGGCGACGTGTGCCTCAACGGCTTCTGCGCATGGCGTCTGACCGAGACGGCGAACATGTGCATTCGGGACGTCGCCGGCCAGAGCACGCGCGTCGCCGGCCAGTCGTGCACGACGAACACCAACTGCGCCTCGAACTTCTGTGAGCTGGATCTGGGCGTGTGCGTCGATGTCTGCTGCTCGGACGCGACGTGCCCGACGGGGCTCGGCTGTGAGTTCGTGCGCGTCGAGACGACGGCCAATCGGGCCACGAGCGCCCGGGTCTGCCTCAACCTGTCTACGGACGGGATCATCCGCCGACGCTGAGTGCCCGCGATGGCGGCAGCCCTGCTCACATTGCGCATCGCCGTCGCGCTTCAGTGCATCGGTCTGTTTCGCATCGCCTATGTCGACGGCACGCCGATCGGCACGACGCTGTTCATGACCCTGCGGTGGTCCGAGTCGTCGATGCTCGCCGTCGACCACGGCATCGCGTGGGCGGGATTGCTGGGTGGCTTGTCGATGCTGTGGCGGCCGACGCGAGTCGCCGCCGGCGTGGTGGCGTTGTGGTTCGCCCTGGTCGCAGTGTTGACGGCGGTCCAGGGCGGCGAGTTCGGCGCGACCTACGCACCGTTCGCCCACGCCACGCGCTATTGCGCGGGTGTTCTGGCGTTCATCGCGGCGATGACGGCGCTGGAGCCCGCCGTTCGCGCGCAGTGGATCGAGCGCGTGGCGCGGTGGGCATGCGCGCTGACGTTTGCGGCACACGGGCTGGAGGCGCTGGAGGCGAATCCGCGCTTCATCGACTTCATCATCACGGCGTTTCGGCGCGTGAACATCGAGGTCAGCGAGCCCGCGAGCCGCATCCTGCTGCGTGTGGTCGGTGTGCAGGACATGGGGCTCGCCGCGCTCGTACTCACCAAGCGGTGGCGTGTGGTCGTGGGCTACATGGCGTTCTGGGGTGCCGTGACGGCCGCGAGCCGCGTGGTGCATCTGGGGTGGCGCGTCTGGCCGTCAACGTTGGTTCGCGCTGCGAACGCCGGAGTGCCGCTGATGCTGATGTGGATGTGGCGCCCGGTGCCGGCCGACGACATCGACGCTCAGTGATCTCGGATCAGCGCCGCGATCTCCGCGGCGACGAGTAGCGCGCCATACTTCGAGAGATGGACGCCATCGAAGTCGTACGCGAGCGCGTTGGAGGGATCGACGATGTGTCGGGTGTCGATGAACTCGACGTGGGGTCGAGCCTCGGCCAGCGCCGCGTATCGCCGGTCGAGCTCGTCGATGATCTCGTGGCAGTCGCCGAAGCCGTACAACGCGCCCGCCGTCGGCCGATAGTAGCCGAGTAGAGCGACACGGCTGCCGTCGGCGACGATGCGATCCACGAGGCTCGGCATCTCGCCGACCGAGCCATCGGAGGCGCTCAGCGTGCGGAGTTCCTTGTCGCACGCCGTGTTGCACCCGCAGGAATTCAGGTCGTTGCCGCCGCCGCTCACGAGGACCCACTCGGCGCCCTGGGCCTCGTACTGGTCGCGGATCGGGTTGTCATCGGTGGTCAGACGGGCGCCGAGCCGGGCGGAGTTGCGCATCGCGCCGAACGTTTCGATGCCGACGAGGTCTGGGATCGAGGCGCAGTGCGGGGCGTTCCACCACAGCACTGAATCGCCGACGGCCTGCAGATTCAGGTCGTCGAACACGAACATGTCGACCCGGCACGGATCGTCGACGCAGCCACTCAGGAGCACCGCGCCGCAGAACACGAGGGCCGTTCGACGCCGAGCGATGAGCGCGGCGATGCAGCACAGAATCAGCGACAGCATCGGTGAGGACGCCTCGCCGCGGGTGGCGCAGTGGAAGAGCGGCGGAGAGGCCGGCGGGGGCGACTTGCCGACGGGGAGCGCTTGGATGGTCGCGGCGGCCGGGCCGGCGTGACCGAGGCGCTTGGGGGCGAACTCGTAGCGGTCGACGACTTCGCCCTCGGCGTCGACCGCGGAGTAGAAGACCTTTTCGGGCGTCACGCGGAACAGTTGGACGTGGTGCGTGCTCAGCGCGATACCGGGCGGCTGCAGGTACCACCGCGTGGTATCGGCGGTGCGCTGTGGGACACCCAACCCGCCCTCGCCGAGGTAGACGACGCCGGTCGGGTCGAGCTGACCGGCACGGATCGGGACGGTGCGCTTGAGCACGTGGCCGTCGGACTCCAACACGAAGTCGAGGTTGTACTGCTCGAACAAGGGGACCCAGTGATACAGCGCGCCGCCGGGTGATTTCACCGCGGGATAGGCCGGGCGGTGGTAGTTCGCCGTGATCCAGCGCACGTCCTGCAAGGTGCGCAGAGTCGCGTCGAGCCACAGCCGCTGTTCGCCGGCCTGGCTCTCGTTGGAGTCCAAGGTGACCAGCGCGAAGTCCTGCCCGATGCGCGTCACGAACCAGTCGCCGCTTGCCGCGGCGGACCCCGGAAAGCCGAACACGACGTTGAACAGCTCGCCGGCGCCTTCGTGATTGCCTCGCGCCGGAATGATCGGGAGCACGCGTCCGTCGGGGCTGACCGTTTGCTGCCAGTCGTCGAGCCACTGCTGCCACTGCGCCCACGAGCTCCCCCACTCGATGTAGTCGCCACCGTGTGCGAGGGCGAGGATCGAGGGCACGTCGCTCACGAGCTCCCGCATCCGGGCGTTGATCGCGCGGCGCGCGTCGGGGTCCGAGCGACTGTCTCCCCCGTAGAGCAGGGCAAATGTACTGTTGTCGGCCGGCGCGGTCTGGAACCAGAAGTCCTGCGATGACGATCCGCCGGTGACGATGCGGAAGTGTACGGCCGTGTTCGGCGGCAGGTTGGCCAATGTCGTGTGGTGCGCGAACGCGACCCCGTCGTCGATCGCTGCAGGTCGGGAGATCGCCTTCGACCGGTAGTCTGCGGCCGTCGCATGCGCGGTCGTGTCCCAGAACACCTCGCCGGAGTCCTTGCGGGGCGACGTCCACGATACGACCGCTTGGTGCGCGGGATCTTCGGTCCACACGACGCGCACGTGGGCGGCTTCTGCGGCGGCCGTGCTGGCCCAGGCGCAGCACAGGGCTGTCACGAGGACGATCCGGGTCATCATCTGTGGCAATGTCTCGGTGACGGATTCTGGGGCCGAAACGAACGGACCCCAAGTGGTTTAGCCGTGCTCCGGGCAAACTTCAACGGGTCCGGTGACGATTCAACTTGAAATTGATAATGAGTTTCAATATCTATTGTGGACCACGTTGATGGAGAGTGTGATGAGGTTGAAGCAGCTGATTGCTTTGAGCGCCCTGAGCGCTGCTTGTGGTGGACCCGACGAACCGCCCCAGATCGACCAACCGAGCCTCTACGGGTTCGCGAGCCGATACGGAGGCGACGACAGCGTCTCGTACAGCGGGCAGGTGGCACGGCAGGTCCTGATCTCGGACCTCGCGAGCGCGATCGGTGGTCTGACGGGCCGCATCGACCGCGGCGACCTCGTCGTCGGCGAGTCGGGGAGCGTCGCTCCGCAGCTCGACTTCTACTTCTCGTTCGACAGCGACAGCTACGGTGACGAGCCGATCTTGCTCGCCGCGGGGCTCCCGACCATTCAGGGCACCTACGCCGAGATTTCGAGTGGCAAGGATCTCGTCGGCAAGCTCGCCGGCAACGACAGCGTGACCGACCACAAGGACTTCACGATCGAATTCGTGGGATGGCCGGGGGTCGAGTCGCCCGAAGCGCTGGTACGCGGATGGTTCGCGGAGTTGGACGCCAATGCGATCGCGCATGCCGACGGCGTCCAGCGGCTGGGGCCGGACGGCTCCGTGTTGCCGGTTCACGTCACCGACGATGGGCGCAATCTCGAGGAGCTGACGCAGAAGTTTCTGACCGGCGCCGTGTCGTTCTCTCAGGGCGCGGACGACTACCTCGACGATGCGACGAAGGGCAAAGGCATCCTGAGTCCCAACACGCGGGACGAGGAAGGCGAGTTCACGGCGCTCGAGCACGCGTGGGACGAGGGCTTCGGGTACTTTGGGCCTGCGCGTGACTATCTGGACTACGGCGACGACTTGATCGCAAAGACCGGCTATCGCGACACCGACGGGGATGGATCGATTGACCTGACACGGGAGTTCAATTTCGGGGCGTCGACCAACGCGGCGAAGCGGGATCTGGGCGCCGTCAGCGGCCTCGACCTCACCGCGCAGGCGTACGGCGCGTTCTGGCGTGGCCGCGCGATCATCGCCGCGGCCCCAGAAGGCGAGTCGTTGGATGCCGCGACGCTGGACCTGCTGAAAGTGCAGCGCGATCTGGCTGTCGATGCGTGGGAGAAGGCGATTTCGGCCACGGTGGTCCACTACATCAACGAGACGATCGAGGCGACGGAAACGATGGGGTCGGACGACTACGTGTTCGCGTCCCACAGCGAGGCGTGGTCGGAGATGAAGGGCTTCTCGCTGGCGTTCCAGTTCAATCCGCGGTCGCCGGTGTCGGACGCCGACTTCGAGACGCTGCAGGAGCTGATCGGGACGGCGCCCGTCCTCGACGCCGCCGGTGCCGACGACTACATCGCGGGGCTGCAGCAGGCGCGCGCGATGCTGGCTGAGGCCTACAAGTTCGACGACGCGGACGTTCAGGCGTGGTGATGGCCCGGATTCGACGCGCTCTGGGTGCCGTCGCGGTTGCGGCATCGTTGGTTTCTTGCACCGCGACGAAGGCTGCGCCGGTGGCGGAGGACCCTGTTGCTGCGCAGAAGCGCCGCGACGTGCTCGTGTCGGCCGGCGATGCCGTCGGCGAGTTGTACGCACAGTTCGCGGTCGACGCGCGGGCGCTGCGGGACGCATCGGCCACGTGGTCGGGCTCGGGCGCCGAGGGCGACCGTGACGCGGCGCGCGAAGCGTGGCGCACGGCGATGACGACGTGGGAGAAGGCCGAGCTGTTTCGGTTCGGCCCCGCTGGCCCCATGGGTTCCACCGTGGGCGGGCTGGATCTGCGCGACGCGATCTACTCGTGGCCGACGCGCAACGCCTGCCGCATCGACCAGGAGATTGTCGCGCAGAGCTACGCGGACGCCGCGGCGTTCGCGGCGCTGGCCGTGAACGTACGCGGTCTCGACGCGGTCGAGTACGTGCTGTTCTGGACCGACGCGGCCAATCAATGTGACCCCGCGCGCACGATCAACGCGGACGGGTCTTGGCTCGCGCTGGATGAGACCGAGCTCCAGACACGACGGGGGCTCTACGCGGTCGCCGCGGCCGACGACCTCGTGAAGTCGGCTGATGCGCTGGTTACGGCGTGGGCGGATTTCGCCATGCAGCTCGCCGATGCGGGCAACGCCGGTTCGCCGTACCCGACCTCACGCGAGGCGCTCAACCAGCTCTTCGACGCGCTGTTCTATATCGAGAGTGACGTCAAGGACATGAAGCTCGGCGAGCCGGCGGGCATCGTGAACTGCGCGACGGCGGTCTGCCCCGACCAGCGGGAGTTCTTGTGGGCCGATTTCAACTTCCCCGCGATCCGCGCCAATCTCGATGGCTTCGAGCTTGGTTATCGCGGCGGTGAAGGGCCCGGCTTCGATGTGTTGCTGCGCGACCTCGGGCAGGACGCCCTCGCCGACGACATCGACCGCAAGCTCGCGGCGGCGCAGGCGGCCACGGCGCCGGAGGTGTCGATGGTGGCTGCGCTCAGCGGGGACATCGGCCCGGTCGTGGGCGCCCACGCCGCGCTCAAGGAGCTGACGGACCTGCTCAAGACGCAGTTCATCAGCGTGCTCGATCTCGAGCT
>JBFIHF010000356.1:0-6554 GCA_041601915.1 Bradymonadaceae bacterium | reverse complement strand
GTTTGTGGCCAGCTTTGCTGGACCACGTACACGATAAGGGGCGGTCCCATTTTGCGTTAGGCTCGACCCATCGCACGACTCCGCGGCCGGGCTGGCTCGGGCATCATCCCATCTGGTCTCCGATCAAACTCAAACTGGACCCGCGCTCCGGCCACGGAGCCACCACGCGAAGCGTCGAGCAGGCCGGCTCCGCAGGCCAGCGAGCGGGCTCACGACGCTTCGCGTGGTGGCGTCTCGGTCGGAGCGCGGGTCCAGTTTGAGTTTGATCGGAGACCAGCAGACCAGCAGACCAGCGGACCAGCGGAGTCTTTGGCACCCTACGTGATCACCTATGAGCTCTGGCTAGCCTCCGCGCTCAGCGGATGCGAATCGTACCCTTGTACCAGGGGATCCAGCCTTCGGGCTCGCCGCCCGTCTCACCCCAGCCGATGCGGAACTTCGTCGACATCTGATTGATGTCGTAGATCTGGGTGCCGCCCGCCCATGGGATCACGCAGTCGAAGCACTGTGTCGATGCCGTGGCACCGAAGCGCGAGAACGAGGTGATCGGGCCCAGCTGCGTACCGGAGCCGAACGAGATGTCACCCGACGAACCCGAGTAGCCGACGAGCCAGTCCGCCTGAATGTGGCCGAGCTCACTCAGTGAGTTGACGCCGGAGTTCGCCTTGGCCTCGTACAGGTTGAGGTAGAACTCCTCGAACGAGGCCGGCCAGTCGAACGTGTAGTAGTACGTGTGCGAGTCGCTGGCGTCCTGCGTGATCGGGGCGCAGGCCGTGATGCGGGCGTTCGCCGCGTCATCGACGGCCGTCAGCACGCCGTTGAGCTTGCTCTGGGCGTTGCACTGCGTGATCTCGGTCCAGCCGCCCCCGTCGGTCGTCATGTCGCAGAAGACGCTGAACTCGCTGAAGACCATCGCGGGACCATCGGGCTCAATCTTGTAGATCCCGTCGCCGGTCGACGCGCCGGCCTCGAGGATCTCCTTGCAGGACCGGTACCAGACGCCGACGCAGTCCGACGTGGTCCAGGCGCCGTTCACGCAGGTCTGCTCGATGCGACCGCGTCCCTGATAGCCGCACTGCGTCGCGGTGACTTGCTCGGCGCGTTCGCGGCAGACGGAGCAGATCGGTCCGTTGGCACCGCCTCCGCAGATCGCGCTCGTGCAATCGCCGTCGTTGCCACACGTCGCGTCGAGCGCGCATTGCGGGCACACACCGCCACCGCAGTCGGTGTCGGTCTCCATGCCGTTCGTCGCGCCATCGGTGCAGGTCGGTTGCTGGCAGGTCGTGTTGTTGCAGACTTCACTGACGCAGTTGAAGTTGAAGAGGCATGCTTTGCCGTCGGCGCACTTGGGACAGAGGTTGCCACAGTCCACGTCGGTCTCCAGACCGTTGCGAATTCCGTCGGTACAGCCGGCGGCCGCGCAGGATCCGTTGACGCAGCGCCCGGAGATGCAGTCGTCGTTCACGAGGCAGGCGCTGAGATCGGGGCACTTCCCGCACATACCGCCACAGTCGACGCCCGTCTCCGAACCGTTCCTTTGTCCGTCCGAGCAGCCCGAGGATTGGCACCGACCGCCGGTGCAGATGAGGCTCGCGCAATCCGAGCCGATCGAGCAGGCGCGATCGTCGGCGCAGCCCTGGCATCCGCCGGTGCCGCCGCCGCCGCCGCCGCAGTCCACATCGCTTTCCAGACCGTTGCGCACGAAGTCGCTGCAGGTGGCGCCGGAGCACTTCAGAGTGGCGGGGTCGCAGATCGCGGACAGGCAATCGGCGCCGGTGAGGCAGGCGAGGTTCGGTGCGCAACGCGGACAGCCGGGAACCGGCCCGCCGCAATCCTTGTCCGTCTCGTCCCCGTTGATCTTGCCGTCGTCACACGCCGCGGAGGCGCACGTCATCGTCTGACACACGTTGCTCTGACAGTCCGAGGCCTGGCCGCAGCCCAGCGCGTCCGCGCACGGCGCGCAGTCGTTGCCGCCACAGTTGAGATCGGTCTCCGATCCGTTCGGTCGATCGTCGATGCAACTGGGGATCGAGCAGAGCCCATTCTCGCAGACCCCGCTGACACAGTCCGAGGCCAGAACGCACCCGAGCAGGTCGACGCACGGCTCGCAGACCGGGCCACCGCAGTTCAGCGCCGTCTCGGCGCCGTTCTGTGCGTTATCCTCGCAGGTCCCCGCGATGCACGCCTCGCCGGTGCACACGGAGCTCTCGCAGTCGCTGGCATCGGCGCAGCGCGAGCCGTCGGCGCAGGGATCACAGAACAGTCCGCCGCAATCCACGTCGCTCTCGAGGCCGTTGCGCACGCCGTCTTCACAGCGGCTGACGACGCACACATCCGCCTCGCAGATGCCGCTGACGCAGTCGATGTCTTGTTCACAGATCTTGCCGATGTCGCACAACGGACAGCCCGGCGCGCCGCAATCGACATCGGTCTCATCGCCGTTCTTCTGCGAATCATTGCACAGCGAAGTCACGCACCGCGCCAGGCGGCAGGCGCCGCTCTCGCACTGCGCGTTGTCGCTGCAGTTGTCACCGAGCAGCTTCAGCTTGGGCTCGGTGTTGTTGGTCGTGTTGTTCTCGTTGTTTTGATCGGGGTCACGAGGGGTTAGCGTCGGTTTCTTGCCGCAAGCAGCGACGCCCAGAGACATCGCGAGGAGGAAACAGATCAGGGCGAGGGCCGACGGGAGCGGACGTTGCAAAACGCCTCCTGTGAAACCGAGGTTATCGAGCGTTGAATTCGTGGATCAGTAGAACCCTGATCGCATTGCTTGTCAAAAGCCGGTGAACGGGCCGCGCGCCGTCAACGGCGCCGCGATGCGCGATCGCCGAGGTGGATCCGATCCATGGCGAGCTCGCCGTCGGCCGAAATGTGGAGAATCGCGGCAAAGCGCAGGTCGTGATGGCCCTCAATCCCCGCGGCGCCGGGGTTGATCCACAACGCGTTCCCCACCTTGCCCACCACCGGCACATGAGTGTGCCCGGCGACGAAGACATCGGGGTTCTCGAATCGAATCAACTCCTTTGCGGCCGATTTCGGGCGGCGCGCATCGCCGGCAATGTGCAGCACCGCGATCCGCTTCTCCGCGATTTCGTCCACGCGAGTCAGCGGGAGGTGCCGCAGCTCACCGCCGTCGATGTTCCCCTTCACCGCGAGCACCGGCGCGACCTCCTCCAGTTGTTCGAGGACCTCGACGCGCCCCACGTCGCCGGCGTGAATGATCGCCACGCAATCGATGAATGCCTCGAGCAAGAATGGATCGAGGTAGCCGTGGGTGTCGGAGAGGATGCCGACGGAGGTCCGTGTGTTCATCGCCATCTCTGCCGCGGGCGGGTTCCGAAACGTCCTCAGGTCACCCGACAGCTGCCGCCGTCAGGGCCAGGGGGGCGCCTTTGACGCGACTGTATGACGAAGCCCGCGGTTGTCGAAAGCAAAGATTTCGACGCCGTGCGGCCACGTTCAGACGATGCGCAGCACTTCCCAACGGTTCGACCCCGACACGACGTAGGGTTCGAGCCGTGTTCCCCATTCGGCGTGGCCGGGCAACGTCGCGAGCTTCTCGAACGCGGCCCCCAACTCATCGAGGGACTCGAGGGTGACCTCGCTGATCACCAGGGACTCCGGCGCCCCGATCGACCCGGTCAAGGTCCGGACCTTATGCGCCGCCCAGCCGGCCTGCGACCCAAACTCCTTGGTCCAGATTTTCAACATGTCGATGACGGTCTGCTTGTGTCCGAACTTCGCTTCAATCTGCCAACGTGCGACGATCATCACGCCCTCCGTGTGGTGGGTGAGCTGCCTCGTATCGTCGGCACATGGGGGGGCCCGTCAAGCGACCTCAAAGGGCGAACGTGCAACGCCAGCAGAAGCCGTGCCCGCCTCGTGAACCGACGTCACAGAACCGCGCGCGGCTCCCACGGTCCGCCTTGACTTGCCGGGCACCGCTCTGTAGCGTTGCGCGCCTTCATCTCAGGGATTTTTTCCCGGGAGGAGAGTGATGTCCGGCATGATTCTACAACTGGACGAATTCGACGAGGGTGAGAGTCTCCGGGCCGTACACCTCGAGGCGACTTCGGACGAAGCGGCGCGGCTGCTCGCAGATTCGGGATACCGAATCACGGGCCCGCTGGCGGCGGAGTTCGACGTGAATCTCGTCGGTACGACGGTCCGCATCCGCGGGGCGCTGGGTGTCGAGGTAGCGTACGAATGCGGACGTTGTCTGGAGTCCCAGAGTCTGACACTGGCGCTGGACACCGAGTTCGTTTTGCTGGAGAAGCAGGACTGGATTGCAAAGTACGAGTCGAGCGAAGAACTGGAGCTCGATGACGACGACATGGACGTCTCGTTTTACGTCGGAAAAAAGATCGACCTCGCACCGCTGCTGCGTGAGGCGATCTTGCTGGACCTGCCCATACTTCCGCGCTGTCCCGATGAGGGTCGCGCGAAGTGTGACGAAGCATACCGCAACAACGTGGGTGACACGGCGTTGCAACAACTGGATGAGGCGGCGCTGGACCCACGGTGGGCCGCGCTCAACGCCATCAAGCTGAAGGAATGACACATGGCTGTTCCCAAGAAACGTAAATCGAAGGCGCGCACGCGCGCCCGCCGCTCGATCAATGACCGCCTGACGGCGCCGACCGTCAGCGCGTGCGTGCATTGCCAGGCTCCGCGTCGGCCGCACCGCGCGTGCCCGGAGTGTGGCCAGTACGGCGCACTCGCCACACCGGAGCAGGTCATCGAGGTCTGGGAATACTGAGATGACGACTCGGACCCGAGTGATCGCCGCGATCGCCGAAGCACTCGAAGTGCCGGCGGGCGAAGTTCGGCCGGAGTCGCGTTTCATCGACGATCTGGGGGCGACGAGCCTCGACATCGTCAACCTGATCTGGCGGATCGAGGAGCTCTTTGGGCTCGGCGAGACGCCCGAGGCGGTGCTCGAAGGCATCGAGTCTGTGTCCGATCTGATCGCGATGGTCGACGGGCTGCGCACGGACGAACCCTCCGAAGCCGTGGATACGGCGAACATTCTGATCGCTGCGGATCATGCGGGCGTGGAGCTGAAGGCCGTGCTCGTCGCCCGGATGCGCTCGCTCGGCATGAGTGTGGTCGATCTGGGACCCCACGATGAGACCGCCGTGGACTACCCGAGCTTCGCCTCGGTGCTCGCCACGCGGATCGCCGCCCACGGTGGGCTCGGGATCCTGATCTGCGGCACCGGGATCGGCATGTCGATCGCGGCCAACAAGGTCCCCGGCATCCGCGCCGCCTTGGCCAACGACCCGGTCAGCGCCGCCGCCACCCGCCGTCACAACAACGCGAACGTCCTCTGCCTCGGCTCTCGCATCATCGGACCCGATGTCGCGTCGGCGTGCGTCGATGTGTTCCTCGCGCAGACGTTCGACCCCGGTGACGACGGACGGCACCTGCGCCGCGTGACGATGATCTCGGATCTGGAATCCGCTGTTCTCCCCGATAGCTGACGGCGACAATGCGCTGCCCTTTCTGCGAGCACCTCGAAGACAAGGTTGTCGATTCGCGTCAGTCCAAGGACGGCACGTCGATTCGACGACGCCGCGAGTGCGAGAACTGCGAAGCGCGGTTCACGAGCTACGAGCGGATCGAAGAGAGCCTCCCGCAGATCATCAAGAAGACGGGGGTCCGCGAGGACTACGATCGGGACAAGGTCCGGCGTGGCGTCAAGATCGCGTGCAGCAAGCTGCCGATTTCGCCCGCTGAAATCGACCGCGCGGTCGACGCCGTGGAAGCACGGCTCATCGCGACCAACGCGCGGGAAGTCGACGCACGCGTCGTCGGCGAAGCGGTGATGAGCGAGCTGCGGGCCCTGGACCCCGTCGCGTACATTCGGTTCGCCAGCGTGTATCGCGAGTTCGGAGATATCCAGGAGTTCCTGCGCGAGCTGCGCGACCTCGACATCGACCCCGCGCAGGATTGAAATGACCCACGAGCACGAACGCCTGATGCGGGAAACGATCGCGCTCGCGGTGCAAGCGCGCGGGCGCACGCGACCCAATCCGCTCGTGGGCTGCGTGGTCGCCCGCAGTGGCGAGGTCATCGCACGCGGCTATCACCGCCGCGCTGGTGAGGCGCACGCCGAGATCGACGCCCTCGCCAAACTCGGGCCCGGCGAGGCGCACGGCGCCGACCTGTACGTGAATCTCGAGCCCTGTTGCACGCACGGTCGAACTCCCCCGTGTACGGATGCGATCCTCGCGTCGGGCATCGCGCGCGTCTTTGTGGGGACCACGGATACCAACCCACGGCACCGCGGTGCGGGCCTCGCGGCCTTACGCGACGCGGGCGTCGAGGTGATCGTGGGCGTACTCGAGGACGAGAGCCGACGCCTGAACGCGCCCTACTTCAGCACGATGGAGCGCGGGCGGCCGCTCGTTGCGGCGAAATGGGCGATGTCGCTGGACGGCAAGATCGCGACGAGAACGGGCGATTCGGCGTGGATCACGAACGAGGCATCACGCGCCCATGTCCACACCCTGCGCGCGGAGTACGACGCGGTCCTCGTCGGCACGCGCACGTTG
>JBFIHF010000355.1:0-6561 GCA_041601915.1 Bradymonadaceae bacterium | reverse complement strand
TGGGTGTCCTTGATGAATCGACGAGTCTCGTCGAGCAACTTGGCATCTGACTTCACAAGCGGTCCGCGTCGGTGATGGGTCAACCTAGTCCCGCACGACTTTAGCAGCAAGCAGTCTGCGGACCAGCAGAGCAACAGCGGAGCATCCGAATCTATTCGGAGTTACTCGGCCGCGGCGAGGTCAGCGTCCTTCGAATGGTCGACCGACGTCGCGAGGTTCTCCGCGACGATCTCGGCGAGGTCCTTGAGCTTGACCGAGTCCGCCCCGCGATTCTTGAGGCCGTCATCGAACATCGTCATGCAGAACGGGCACGCGACCGCGATCGTATCGGGGTTCGTGGCGAGCGCCTGATCGGTGCGCTCGATGTTCATGCGCTTGCCTTCGTGCTCCTCCATCCACATGCGCCCACCACCGGCTCCACAGCAGAACGACTGGCGTTTCGACAGCGCCATCTCCTGGACCTGGATGCCGGGAACGGACCGCAGAATCTCGCGCGGTCCCTCGTAGCTGTCGCGCCACCGGCCGATGTAGCAGGAGTCGTGGTAGGTGACTTTGGACATCGCGGCGGGCTTGAGCTTGAGTCGCTCCGAGGCGATCAGCTCCTGAATGAGGTCCGTGTGGTGCAGGACCTCGTAGTTGCCGCCCAGCTGCGGATACTCCTTGGCGATCGTGTGGTAGCAGTGCGGACACGCCGTGACGATCTTGGTCACGTTGTAGCTCGCGAGCGTCTCGATCGTCGTCGTGGCGAGCATCCAGTACAGGTATTCGTTGCCGATGCGACGCGCGGGATCGCCGGTACAGCCTTCTTCGCTGCCGAGGATCGCGTAGGAGACGCCCGCGGCCTTGAGGATCTTGACGAACGACTGCGTGACCTTCTTCTGGCGGTCATCGAACGAGCCGGCACAGCCGACCCAGAACAAGTACTCCGGGGGCTCGGCGAGTTCGCTGATCATCGGCACGTCGAGCCCATCGGCCCAGTCGCCGCGGTAGGAGCTCGAGATCCCCCAGGGGTTCGAGTTGTTCTCCATGTTGCGGAACGTGCGATTGACCTCGGGCGGCAGGTCGGCATCCATCAGCGCGAGGTGGCGGCGCATGTCGACGATCGTGTCGACGTGCTCGATGAACACCGGGCAGTTCGCGACGCAGGCGCCACACGTCGTGCAGGCGAGCAGCTCCTCTTTGGTGATGATATCGCCGGCGAGCCGCGGCCAATCCTCGGGGACTTCGCCGTTGTTCTTGATGACCGCTTCACCCTTGGCCTTCAGCTCATCCTTGATCTTGTGGATGATCGACATCGGATTGAGCGCCTTGCCGGTGTTGTAAGCCGGGCAGTAGTGCTCGCATCGGCCGCACTCGGTGCAGGCGTAGGTGTCGAGCAGCTGCTTCCACGACAGCTCTTCGACCTGGCCGACGCCAAACGACTCGGCGGTCTCGTCTTCCATGTCCAGCGGGTACAGTGCGCCAGACGGCTCGAGCTTCCGGAAGAAGATGTTCGGCATCGCGCCGATGAGATGCAGGTGCTTGCCGCGCGGAATGTAGTTGGCGAAGAACGCCACGATCCCGAGGTGCAGCATGAACATCGCGTGGTACAGGCCCTCGTGGGCGAGGCCCAACTGGGCGAGCACCGCGCCGGTCGCGGTGGCGATCGGTGTCCAACCTGGATCGTGTCCGAGTAGCTCGACGGGCACGTTCGCGATCTCGACGCCGTTGGCGATGAACTTGGTCACCATCAGCATGAAGATGAGCGCGTTGATGACGGCGGCATCCCACGAGACGACGACATGCTTGGGCTTGAGGATGAATCGCCGAACGCTGGCGACGGCCAGCGCGAGCGCGACGAGCCCCGCCATGATGTCCTGCGCGCCGAGAATCACGTTGTAGAGGCCTTCGCCGATCACGCTGCTGGCGTGAAAGTCGAAGAAGAACCCGCGGACCATGTACTCGAGCGTCTCGAGTTGCAGGATCAGGAAGCCCCAGAAGATGAAAAGGTGCAGGATGCCGGCCGGTTCCGCGATCACGCGTCCCTGGCCGATGACGTACTGCATGAAGCCGCGCAGCCGCTCTTCGATTCGATCGAACTCCGGCTTGCCTTCGCCCCACGCCACGTAGCGCAGCAGGTAATACACCGTACGACCGGCTCCCGCGAAGGCCGCGAAGACGGCCAACATGAAGACAATGCGAAATCCGATCGATACGTCTCTGAGCTCGTAGAACTCCACAGCGACTCCGGCGTTTCGGGCCACTGAACCGCAATTCAGTTCGCCCGTACACGGTCCCTTTTAGCCCACGCGCGACCGGTCGACAAGGATACAGGGGGTGCGCCGCGAAGTAGGTGGCGACCGACCTTGTGCCGTGCGCCGTCCCGGCGATACAATCCGCGTGACCGTGAAGTGGGAAAGGTATGAGCGACATCGTAGTAGGTATCGACCTCGGTACATCCAACTCCGTGATCAGCGTGGTGCTGGAGGGCGAACCGCTGGTCATCCCCGATGCTGCGGGCAATCGGATTCAGCCATCGGTCATCTACTTCCACGAGGACGGGACGACCGACGTCGGCAACGTGGCCGTGTCGTACCTGCTCAAAGATCCTTCGCACACGGTCTACTCCGCGAAGCGACTGATCGGTCGCCCGTTCGACAGTCCGGAGTTGAGGGTCTTGATCGGGTCGTTCCCGTTCAAGATCGTCGCGTCCGGCGATGGCGCCCCGCGCATCAACATGTACGGCGCCATGCATCCGCCAGAGGGGATTTCGGCGCGGGTGCTCGTGCACCTGAAGGAGCTCGCCGAGAACTACCTCGGGATGCCGGTCCGCAAGGCTGTGATCACGGTGCCGGCGAACTTCGATGAGGGTCAGCGGCGCGCGACAAAGCGCGCCGGTGAGCTGGCGGGGCTCGAAGTGATGCGGCTGGTGAACGAGCCCACCGCGGCTGCGCTGGCGTACGGCTACGGTCAGAATCGCCGCGAGCGGGTCGCGATCTACGACTTCGGCGGCGGCACCTTCGACATCACGATTTTGGAGCTGCGCGGCAACGTCTTCCAAGTCCTGTCGACGGCCGGCAACAGCTACCTCGGCGGCGACGACTTCGACCACCGGCTGGTGACGTCGATGCTGAACGCATTCGAACGCCAGTACGGCTACGACCTGACCGGCGAGGACGCGATCAAGCAGCGCCTCAAGGCCGTCGCGCAAGACATCAAACACAAGCTGAGCGACCAAGAGGTCGTGACGGCGCGGGTCTCGGAGATGGTGCCGGGCACGCTGACAGAACTGGAGCTGGAGTTCAGCCTCACGCGCGAGGCGTTCAACAAGCGGACCCACGATATCGTGGAGACGAGCCTGCAGACCTGCGAGGAAGCGTTGTCGCTGGCCGGACTTCAGCGCGCCGAAATCGACCACCTCGTGCTGGTGGGCGGGACGACACGAATCCCGCTGGTGAACTCCCGGGTCCAGGAGTTCTTCAACCGCCAGGCGGTCATGAACATCAACCCCGACGAGGTCGTCGCCGTCGGCGCGGCGATCTTCGGGCAGTCGATGGTCGAGGAGACCGCAGCACCGCCGCCTCCGCGGCGACCCGGTCTGCCGCCGATCCCGTCGCAGCAGAACGAGGATTTCGACGACGACGCGTGGATGGACGACCTCGATGAGGCGGAGCTGACGGAGATCCGCCCCGGCGATGAAGGATACGAAGCGGAGCCGACCGGTGCGTTCCGCCCCGGCCCGAGCAAGGCGCCGTCGGGGTTGCCGTCGGGAATTCCGACCGCGCCACGACCGCCGGCGCGCGATCACTTCGACGAGCCCACCAACCACGGTTTCGTGCCGCCGCGCGCGCCAGCGCCTCCGCCGCAGCCCTCGTGGCCTCAAGCCCCGCCGCAGCAGCAATACCAGCCGCCGCAGCCGCAGCATCAACCACAGCAACCAGCGTACGCCCCGCCGCCGAGCACCGCGCCGCCACAGCAGGCCTACCAGGCGCCGGCCGGTGGTTTCTCCGGTGGCGCCCCGCTGCTGATCGACGTGACGCCGCACGCACTGGGTGTCGCGACGGTGGGCGGCGTCATGGATATCATCATCGAGCGCAACGGCTCGCTACCGCTGGCTCGCACGCGCATGTTCTCGACGGCGCGCGACGACCAGACGAGGGTCGTGCTGCCGATTTTCTCCGGGAACTCGCGACGTATCGAGGACAACCGGCAACTGGGCGTGTTGGAACTCACCGAGATTCCGCCAGGCCCCCGCGAAGAAGTGCAGATTGAGGTCACCTTCGAAGTGGACACCAACGGCATGTTGAACGTTCGAGCGACGGACATGCGCACGGGCCTGAATCAGGTCGCGCGCATTTCGATCCTTGGCGAAGCCGAGGACGTGAACTACTACGACTCCGACAATCTGCTCATGTAGGTAGACGGAGTTTCGATGTCCTGGATGGAAGCGGTCGAAGCCGCGGATCCCGCCGTATACGGCCTGATTCGCGCCGAAGAGAATCGTCAGAAGAACGTCGTTCGGCTCATCGCCAGCGAGAATTACGCGTCGGCTGCGGTGATGCAGGCGACGGCGTCCGTCTTCACCAACAAATACGCCGAAGGGTACCCCGGTAAGCGGTACTACCTCGGCCAAGAGTTCGTCGATCAGCTGGAGACACTGGCGATCGATCGCGCGAAGGCGCTGTTTGGCGCGGACCACGCGAACGTCCAGCCCTACTCGGGCTCGCCGGCGAACCTCGAGATGTACTACGCGCTATGCGAGGTCGGGGACCCGATCCTGGGGATGGGGTTGCCCCACGGTGGCCACCTCACGCACGGCTGGAAGGTCAACTTCTCGGGGCGGTTCTACGACGCCCACCAGTACGGGGTGAATCCCGAGACCGAGCGGATCGACTACGACGAAGTGCGGAAGCTCGCGCTGGAGCACCGTCCCAAGATCCTGATGTGTGGCGCGTCGGCGTACCCTCGCACGATCGACTTCGAGGCGTTCGCGGAGATCGCCAACGAGGTCGACGCCTACCTCGTCGCCGATATCGCGCACATCGCGGGTCTCATTGCCGGTGGCGCGCATCCGTCGCCGGTCGCGCTGGCGGATGTCGTGACGTCGACCACGCACAAGACGTTGCGTGGGCCACGCGGCGGGCTGTTGTTGTGCAAAGAGAAGCACGCGAAGGCGATTGATCGGGCGGTGTTCCCCGCCTGTCAGGGCGGCCCTCACCTGCACGGCATCGCGGCGCTCGCCGTGGCCCTGGAGGAGGCAGCGCGGCCCGATTTCGCCATCTATGCGCGCCAGGTGGTCGACAACGCGCAGGCGATGGCCGAGGCGTTCAATGAGCGCGGCTACCGCCTCGTGTCCGGCGGGACGGACAACCACCTACTGCTGGTCGACTTCACATCGAAGGGGATCGGGGGCAAAGACGCCGCGATCGCGATGGATCAGGCTGGAATCGTCGCCAACGCGAACTCGATTCCGTTCGACAAGCGCAAGCCGTTCGACCCTTCCGGGGTGCGAATCGGAACCGCCGCCGTGACGACGCGAGGAATGGATGAAGCGGCGATGCGCCAGATCGTCGACTGGATCGACCAGTCCATCGATGCTAGGGAAGACGCCGCAGCGCTGGCACGTTTGCGCGGCAACGTTGCCGAGTTCTGCCAGGCTTATCCCGTTCCCTGGGACTGACCGAGTCGACCCTTGTACAACCTCCTCGCATCTCTTGCCGCCGCGATCGCCGCCACCGCCCTCTTCGGGTTCATCTTTGGCGGCGGTGACTTCGAGTTCTGGTACGGCATCGTCCCCGGTATCATCGCGTTTGTGAGCACGTTCTTCGTGCTCGCGCGGCGCGTCATGAAGCAGGTCGAGGCGATCGTACTCGCCGCGCAGCCGGAGCTGCAAAACCGGAACGTCGAACGCGCCGTCGACATCATGAAGACCGCGTATCCGTTGGCGAAGTGGCAGTTCCTGCTGCACGCGCAGATCGACGGGCAGATCGGCACGCTGCTGTTCGCGGCGCAGAAGTTCGACGACGCCGAGCCGTTCCTGCTGCGCTCGTTCAAGCGCAACTGGGTGCCGCGCGCGATGCTCGCCACGCTCTACTACAAGCGCAAGCGCCACGACGAGATGAAGCAGGTGTTC
Organism: Bradymonadaceae bacterium; assembly: GCA_041601915.1. Taxonomy (GTDB): domain Bacteria; phylum Myxococcota_A; class Bradymonadia; order Bradymonadales; family Bradymonadaceae; genus JBFIHF01. Next base: position 449 of record JBFIHF010000355.1, on the reverse strand, counting down.
GAGGAGGCTGTCGAGGCGAACAAGAAGCAGGCGCTGCTGTGGAACGTGTACGCGTACTGTCTGTGGAAACAGAACAAGCGCAGCGAAGCGATTGAGGTCCTCAACCGGGCCATCGCTCACGTGCCGGACGACGAGAAGACGACGCGCAATCTGAAGGCGCTGCAAAATGACCGCAAGATGAAGATGCGCGGCTGGAACATGCAGTGGTACCAGTTCCACCTCGATAAACCGCCGCAGCAGAAGATGGCGATCCAGGGACGACGACGATGACCGAAACCACCGTGCAGAACGACGACGCCCCCGCCCCACAGGTCGGCCGAAACGACCCGTGTCCGTGCGGTAGCGGCCAGAAGTACAAGAAGTGCTGCATGAACGCGGACCGCGTTCAGAAGGAGGCCTCGAAGTCGTCGCGCGAACCCCATGAGCTGATCGGCGAGCACACGTCCCCC
>JBFIHF010000354.1:0-6588 GCA_041601915.1 Bradymonadaceae bacterium | reverse complement strand
CGAGATCGAACGCCTGTTGGAGCCCGAAACGCTCGAGGGACTGCGCAAGGCGGCGGGTGAACTGTCGCAGACCCAGGGATCATCGCAGGTCGCCGACGCGTTGATCACGGCGCTGGAACACCGCGAAGCGTGGCGGCACGCCCCGGCCCCCGTCGACGACCCGCCCGGCGACACCCCGCCCGGTGACGATCCGCCGGCCGATTCCGAAGACGCTCCCGCTCAGGACAGTCCGTTCGAGACGATTGGCGAAACGACCGGAACTCGCACTGACGAGCCGAGTTACACAGGGATCTCCAAGGCCGAAGCGAAGGACCAGCTCGCGGGGCTCATCCTCACCGAGCGCGAGATCGAGAAGAAGCTCGCCGAAACGGAGAAGCAGCAGGCGCGTTGGCGAAGCCGACTCGAAATGGCGCGGGAGTGGAACGAGCAGGACCTCGGTGCCGAAGCCGAAGCGATCCTTCGCGGCTACCTCGACGAGTTTGAGCGGCTGCAATCGGAGCGACGGTCGGTGCAGCGTCAGAAGGAGAAGCTCAAGGACGCCGCGGCGGGCGGCAGCGGGAGTCGAGCCGCCTCCAGCGCCGACAGCGCCACCGAACCGAGTCATGCCGACATCGAGAAGCGCTTCCGCAAGATGGAGGTCGACAGCGATCTCGACGACTTGAAGGATCGGATACGTCGAGAGACCGGAGACTAGGCGTTTGCGACGGTTCTGGATCTATCTCGGCATCGCCACGCTCATCGGCGTGGCGTTTCTGTATCTGACCGCGCGCGAACTGCCGTGGGGCGAGGTCGATGCGTGGGCGCAGACGGCCGACCCGTCGCACATCGCGCTGTGGTCGCTCATCTACGTCGCGGCGTATTCGCTGTGTCATGCGGCCCGAATCCTGCGATGGAACGAACTCGTCCGACCCCTCGGCGAGGTCGACTCGGCGGTCGTCCATCGTGTCTCGGTGGTCGGGTTCGCGGCCATCCTGTTGCTCCCCTTTCGACTCGGAGAGTTCGTCCGGCCGTTCCTGTTGGCGAAGCGCACCTCGCTGTCGATGTCGGCGGTGCTCGGCACGGTGGTCGTGGAGCGTGTCGTCGACGGCTTGATCGTCACGGGCTGCCTGTTTCTCACCCTCGCGACGTACCAGGGAAGCGCCTCGCCGGCGTTCGCCCACACGACGGGCCTCATCAGTGCGGCGGTCTTCATCCCGGCGTTGATCGTGTGCCTCAGCGCGATCTGGACCCGCGATCCGACGATTCGGCTCCTGCGTCGGATCGGCAATCCGATCTCCGAAGCGCTCACCACCCGGGTGCTCGCCCTGTTGGAGGCGTTCATCGACGGATTTCGCGGACTCGTCGCCGGGCGGTCGCTGCTGCGATTTCTGCTGGCGACCGCGGCTTACTGGGTCGCGAACGTCGTCAGCATGTTCCTGCTCGCCCACTTCGGGTTTGGGTTCGACGTCGGACTGTGGGACACGACGACGATCCTCGCCGTGATGGTGATCGGGTTGATGATCCCCGCCGGTCCCGCGATGGCCGGCAACTTTGAGTTCTTTGCGTTGCGAGGGATGGCGCTGTTCGTCGCGATCGACGGAGTGGCCGGCGTGCAGGTCGCAGCCTTCGCCGGCCTGCTGCACATTCTACAGTTCGTCGTGATTACGACGCCTGGCTTTGTCGTGATGTGGCTCGACCCGGATACGCGGCACCTGATCCGACTGTCGGAAATGGCCGCCGATGCCGATCAAAACTCGTAGAAGTTATCGAGAAACTCGGCGATCTGCGTGATATCCATCGACTTGCAGAAGTAGCCATTGATGTCGTTGTCGATACAGATCTTCTGCAGCTTCTCGGCGTCGAGGTCGCTGTAGAGCACGATGACCAAGTCATCGTAGTCTTCGTTGGACCGCAAGGTCTCGAGAAGATCGTGTACGTTGAGGCGGGCCATCTCGTAATCGAGCAGCAGGATCTCCGGCCGCTCGTAGTCGATTTTCGACAACGCACCGTTCGGGGTCGTAAGCGTCACGACCTCGTATCCGCCATTCTTGAGGTTCTTCTCCGCCTTCATGACGTCCATGATGTTTCCATCGAGGACCATCACTTTCCGCGAGACTTCCATCGGCACTCCGCTGGTTGAGCGAGGTCACGATAATTCGTCGCTCGGTACTGGGTCAACCAATTGGTTGACTATGAGCCTGAACGAAAAAGGTCGGAGGACCCCCGACCGTGATCGGCAAGGCGGCGACCGGATTCGAACCGGTGAATCAAGGCTTTGCAGGCCCTTGCCTTACCACTTGGCTACGCCGCCGAAAAACACGCCAAAAACGCGCTCAGCCTTGCTATCACGGGCTCCCGACAGGTGTCAATCGGCGGGGTGAACGAGCCGGTCGCCCCGTGGGCCGAGTCCTACTCCGGCTCGGTGCCGCGGACGGCGACGGGTTCGGCGACCGGTTCGGCCTCGGGTTGCGGCGCGCGCACCACGCCCACCAACGCCGGGCGCAGGATCTTGGCGTCGGTGCGCCAGCCCTCGCGGTGGCAGCGCCCCACTCGTCCCGGCGTCAGCTCATCGGACTCCAACGTCTCGACGGCCTCGTGAACCTCCGGATCGAAGACATCATCGGGCTGCGGCGCAATCCGCTCGACTCCGTGCTTCTCCAGGGCGCGGGCGAAGTCGGCCACCACCAGATCCAGTCCTCGCCCCACGTCGTCATCGAGAATCTGTTGCCGCGCCAGCGACAGCGCGTCGAACGCCGGCAATAGTTCGCCGAGCAGTTGGTCCCGGCTATCGTTCCGGCTGCGGCCCGCCTCCCGCTCGAGCCGATCGACGCGACCACGGGCCTCGGACTTCAGGTCGAGCACCTCGGCGCGCGATTGCTCGCGTAGCGCGCTCATTTCGGCGTCATTGCGGCGCTTCAACGCCAGTGCCAGCACGATCGCGATCACGAGCATCACCGCAAATGCGACCCAACCCATCATCGAGCATCCTCGATGCCGATCGCCGCCATCGACCCCGTCACCGGCGCGAAGGTCCCGCTCGCTGCGATCTCCTCTCGACGCTGTTCCTGCAACTCGGACGCCCGCACGTACACGGCACCGGCGAGCTGCACGCCGAGGTCGATCGTGGTGCGCACGACGTCGTCTTCGATGGCACCGAAGAGCTGCAGGTGCAGCCCGTTGTCGTTGAGTCGAAGCTCACGCACGCGCGTGTTGAGGTCGAGCAACATCCTGCGCACGTCGGGGTCGAGCAGCTCCTTGAGCCGTGTTTCATCCCGGCACAACAAGATGAACTGCGAATCGAAGTGCTGGTGGCCGATCTCGAGTTCCTTGAGACGGAGCAGTCGCGACCCGAAGCCGTCCTCGCTCTCGCTGGAGACCCGCAGGCCGAGGTCGATGTGCTTCTCGAACTCGAAGTCGAGACGCAGGTACACCCCGTGCGAGCCGCTGCCGACCTCGATCTCGACCTGCCGGCCGCGGTGATTCCCGGCGTAGCGCTGGATGCGGGTGTCCACGAGGAACCGATCCTGGGTGCGCTCGAATCCCAGCTCCGACACGAGGAACGGGTACTGATCGTGAGCACGCCACCGCCGGCGCGCGAGTGCGTTCACCAGTTGCACGGCGAGCACCCCGACCGCGATGAGCGTGAACAAGATGATGGCGACGATCGCGTCAGTCACTCGGGGCTCCCATGTCGGACGCCGGCGTCGATGCGACTACCGGCGGTAGCCGGGCCGCGGCGGGCGCCGGCGGCTTCTTCGGTGCGGGTGTCGGGCGGTACAAGACGCCCATCGGCGGGACGTCCATCGTCGGCGCCTTCAATGCGGGCACGAGCCGGTCCGGCACATGATCCACGACCCTCGCGGCGTCCGGCGCCTGACCACTGTCGACTTCGGTCGCGACGGACAGATCCTCGACCTGCCCCATATCGGGGGGCGCAGCGAGCGGCGCGGTCGTGGTGGGCGCCGTCGCTCCCAGCGCGATGCGCAGCGCGTCGACGAACTTTGAAGACTCTCGCCCCTCGATCCCACTGACGACCCGCGCTCGCTGCGTCGGACTCAGGCGCGCGGAGACGATGAGCAACACCTCGGCGGCGCGCTCGCGTTGCGCGGGATCGTGGGCATCCAGCAGTTCGATCGCAGGACCGATCGCCGCCTCGGCAAAGCCGGCCGCGCGGTCGACCTCGCCGTCGCGCATCAAGAAGTACGTGGCGCGATGCTCCGGCGCGAGCTCCTTCAAACAGCCGAGATCGCTCGCACGGCCGAGCACTTCATTGCGGTGGTCGGGCGGCAACGTCGTGAGCAGTTCGTCGAGTCCCTGCACGCCGGTGCGCACCCAGCACAGGCGACGCAGCGCTTCGGTGACAGCGGCGGGGTCGCTGCCGCGCACGGCCCGCAAGTGAGCTTCCTGCTCCACCGCCGGCGCCACGAGCAGGAACAGCGCCGCGCCGCTCAACACCGCGAGCAGTCCGACGTAGGTGCGTGGCTTTGCTTGCGGCATTACTCGTCCACCGTGGGTAGCGCCACCGTGAAGGTCGTTCCGGCACCGAGCACCGACTCGACGGTGACCTCGCCGCCGTGGCGCTCAACAATCGTGCGCACCAACGCGAGCCCGAGCCCCGAACCGCCGCGCGTCTGGCGCGTCGTGAAGAACGGCTCGAAGATCCGCGCGAGCGTCTCCGGCGACATGCCCGCCCCATCGTCGACGATGTGCGTCAGAACGCGCCCGCGGACGAGTTCGGTGCGAAGGACGATCGTTCCGCCCGCCGCAGGCATCGACTTGCCAGCGTTCGCCACGAGGTTGACGAACACCTGTTTGAGCTGATTTCGAAACCCCGGGACGATCGGTGGCGTGTCGGCAAGCTCCAGCTTCACCGTGGTCCGGGCCTGCGCCAGCGCGACCTCGCACATCATCACCGACTCGTGGATGACGGAGTGCACGTTCACCGGCGCCACCTGCCCCTCGTTGGGCCGAGCCAGCGTCACGAGGTCTTTGACGAAGTCGTCGATCTGCGCCACGCCGGCGATGATGCGCTCCAGGCGCTGGGCGTCCCGCTCGTCGAATCCCGCGCGCGCGTTGGCGACGACCTCCGTGCCCGGCTGGTACTTCGCCAGCAGGTACTCCGCGTAGTTGAGGATACTCGTCAGCGGGTTCTTGAGTTCGTGGGCGACGCCGGTGGCGAGTTCACCGAGATTCATGAGCTGCTCGGCACGCGTCATGCGCTCCTCGAGCTCCACGAGGCTCAGCTCGCCCTGCTGGCCGGTCACGACGAACCCCGTCGTCCCCTCCGCGCCGTCGCGGCCGCGCGCCGGCGCGAGTTGCATCCGCAACGCCACGCGGCCATTCGTCGTGCGCAGGTGGGCCTCGAACAGTTCGGGTTCCCCGCTGGCCATCACCGAAGCGGCGGCCATGCGCAGCCTCGGTTGCTCCCTCTCGTCGAAATACTCGAGTAGGTCGTGACCCACGACGGTCGTCGACCCGACGATCGATTCGAACGTCCGGTTCGACACGAGCACGCGTCGGCGCGCGTCGCACACGATGACGATCGCATCGAGTTGGTCGATGATCGGGCCCACGAGCATCGCGTCGCTGCTCGTGTCCCCGACGATCCTCGACAGCGCGAGCCCCAGCTGCTGGGTAAAGGTCTCGAACGCCTGCCGCTCCGAGACACCAAACTTGGTGTCGTCGGCGCGCTCGACCAACAGGCTACCGATGTCGGCGATCGCCACGCGCCACCCGCGTACCGCGCCACGAAACGACAGCGCATCCGTCCGGACGTGCCCCCAGTCCACCGCGCCGTTCGGCTTGCACTGGGCGTCGGCCCAACCGGGATGTTCGTGCACGAACCCGTGGGCGACTTCGACCCTAAAACTGTACGTCGGAAAGACTTCCACGAAGCTCGCCGCGAACAGGGCCAGCGTCTTGTCGGCGGTCTTGAACAGGTCGAGATGGCGCCCGACGTTCACCAACGCCTCGAGCATCCGGATGTTCACGGAGACCGGGCGGCCGTCCGGCCCCGCGGCAAACACGACCCGGTAGCCCGCTCCGGGGCCTAGCGGATGAAACGAGGCCGACACCCGCGAGCGGGGGGCGCCGTGCACACCCACGTCGGCGAGGAAGAACTCCGCGGCGGACACGTTGGTGAGCCGAATCTGGCGCACGGTCTCCCGGGAGTGAAGTTCAATGCGCAGCGCCTCGGTGCCGTCAACGGCGAGGTAGGCGCGCGCCTGACGATTGATCGCAACGACATTGCCGTCGTCGTCACACACGGCGATCGCGTCGGGAAGCGTCTCAAACAGCCCTTTGAAATCTACAGCGTCTGTCATCAATACTTCGAGCTCAGTGGCCGTCTTCGGGGTCGTCGGTTTGCGGGCGAAGGCCGAGGTCCTGGACCTCTGACGCACCGTCGAGATCGACGATCCGGGTGCCTCCGACATACTCTTTGGTCCGATACTCAGTGATCTGACCGATCTTCTTCACGATGTCGGCGATCCGTTTGGACTCGTGCTGGATCGTCTCCACCGCCCGGCGATTGGGGTCGTCGGCGCCGATGCGTTTTTCGAGCAGCTCGGCGTAACCGAGCAGGCTCGTCAGCGGTTGATTGAGTTCATG
>JBFIHF010000353.1:0-6610 GCA_041601915.1 Bradymonadaceae bacterium | reverse complement strand
CGTCGAGATCGAGACGCCGCTTCAGGTGATGCAGGCGCCGATGCTCGACGGCAAGAAGGTGTGCGTCATCAGCGTGCTGCGCGCCGGCAACGGCCTGTTGGAGGGGATCCTGCAACTGGTACCGAGTGCACGAATCGCCCATATCGGCTTGTACCGGGACCCGGAGACGCTGGAGGCCGTCGAATACTACTTCAAGGTTCCCGAGCACATGGAGGAGCGCGACGTGATCATCGTCGATCCGATGCTCGCCACGGGACACTCCGCATCGGCCGCGATCGTGCGCGTCAAGGCGACGAACCCGAAGTCGATCAAGTTCTTGTGCTTGCTCGCGGCGCCGGAGGGCGTCGCGTATCTGCAGGAACACCACCCCGACGTCGACGTGTACACCGCGGCGATCGATTCGCATCTCAATGACCACGGGTACATCCTTCCGGGCCTCGGCGACGCGGGCGACCGGATGTTCGGGACCAAGTAGAAGGAGCGAACGATGAGCGCGATGGTGCGATTCGAGCAAAACCAGTTTCTGGCTCGCAAGAAGGTCTTCAAGTTCCTCGGCGACGCGTTCCATATCTACGAGCCGAACGGCAACCTCGCATTCTATGTGAAGCAGAAGGCGTTCAAGCTGCGCGAGGCGATCACGGTGTATGCCGACGAAGGGCAGAACCAGCCGCTCATGACGATTCAGGCGCGCTCGGTGCTGGATTTCTCGGGGACCTACGACGTCACGACGACGGACGGACAGAAGCTTGGCGCCCTGCGCCGCAAGGGCCTCGCCTCGATCCTGCGGGACAAATGGGAGTTCCTCGACGCCGAGGACCAGGTGACGGGCACCGCCGAGGAGGACTCGATGGCGCTCGCGCTGGTTCGACGGCTGCTGAACAACCTCGTGCCGCAGAGTTTCACGGTCACGATCGGCGGCCACGTCGTGGGCACGTTCAACCAGCATTTCAACCCCTTCGTCGCGAAGTACGACGTCGATTTTTCGATGGATACCGGCGGAACGCTGGATCGACGGCTCGGCATTGCGGCGGTCGTGCTGTTGCTCGCGATCGAAGGTCGCCAAAAGTAAGGCCGGCGGCGCGGTTTTTTTCTTGTGCGCTGATCTGCGTTGTCTAAGCTGGATTTAGATTCGTTCACGTCATCGAGCAACCGATAGGTCGCGGAGCAAGGATGCTCCGCCGACGGCGTGAACTCGTACCGTTCGCCTCCGGGCGAACTGCCACGGAGGGCGCCATGAACGACCAGACCCCACCCGACACCACTCGTATTCGCCGTGCTCCCTCGATGGACGCGCGTCTGGCCCAGGCGGTGCGCAAGCTCCACGATCTGGGGCCGCGCCTGGTGCTGGAACTCGAGGCGGAGATCGAAGAGCTGCAGGCCCAGCTGTTGCGTCTGCGTGACACGGCGGGTCACCCGCCGGGCCGCGGTGCGGAACTCGTTGGGCTGCTGAAAGGCTAGCCCGCGACCGGGTTTGAGCACAAACGCGCCGTGGGCACTTGCACGTCCATACCCCAATGGGTACCGTACGGCTTCGTCAACCATGGAGGCGGTAATGACGCAGCGCAAGCGCAACTACAGGCGCAAACTCATCCACGGATTGGACGTCGCGGTCAACGCGATGCGCGACCGAACCGACATCCCGGTCCCACAGTTCGAAGAGCCCGACGAAGTCGACGTCGCGGCGATCCGCGGCGAGCTGGGCCTGTCCCAGCAAGAGTTCGCGGACGCCTACGGCTTCAGCGTCTATGCGGTGCGCAAGTGGGAGCAGTGGGTGCGGACACCGGAAAAGGGGACCCGCGTGTTTCTGATGATGCTGCGCGATATGCCGCAGGTCGTGAACACGTACCTTCAGATTTCCGACGAAACCAAGAAATAGCCCGACGCGGGTAACCACAGGGAGGTGGCCATGGCTAGAACAGCGTTTGTAGCGGGCAACTGGAAGATGAATCTCGGTCGCTGGGAAGCGCGAGACCTCGCGACGGCGGTGCTCGACGGTGTCCGCGGCGTGCGCGGCGTCGAGATCGCGCTCGCCCCGTCGACGATCTGGCTGTCGGAGATCGCGCAGGTCGTTCACGGGAGCTCGGTGACACTGGCGGCGCAGACGATGCACCACGCCGAGAACGGCGCGTACACCGGCGAGACCTCGCCGCTGATGCTCGTCGACATCGGGTGCAAGAACGTGATTCTCGGCCACAGTGAACGCCGGCAGTTCTTCGGCGAGACCGACGACATCGTGAACCAGAAAGTGCTGTCGGCGCTGGGCCACGACCTCGCCCCGATTCTGTGTGTGGGGGAGTCGCTCGACGAGCGCGAGGCCGGGCGCACAAACACGAAAGTCGACGGCCAGATTCGCGCCGGCTTACGGGGGGTCCGAGCCGAAGATATGGCAAGTGTCACCATCGCTTACGAGCCGATCTGGGCGATCGGGACCGGCCGCACCGCCAGTCCGGAACAGGCTCAGGAAGTGCACGCGCAAATAAGATCATTGCTGCGCGCGTTGTACAGTCAGGAGATTTCAGAGTCCGTCCGTCTGCAGTACGGCGGAAGTGTAAAACCCGACAACATCGCTGACCTGTACGCGCAACCGGATATCGACGGGGCGCTGGTGGGTGGCGCGAGTCTCAAACCGGAGAGCTTCGTCGCGATCGTCGAAGCCTGCGGGACTCGGTGACGTAGGAGATGCCCGTGATTCCGAATCCGCTCAATCTATCGGACGAGGGAGACCTTCTGCAGGCGGCCGGGTATGAGATCATGCTCGAACGGCGGCGCGTCCCCGATCTCCACCTCCCCACCGGTCGGCTCATCGTCTGTGACCCGCTGCTGGCGCCCGAGACCGAGGCGTTCTCCGTCACGGTACCGTCCGGCACGTTCGCCGTGTACGTAATCATCGCGAAGATGCGCGAGCAGAACCGACCGGCCTATGTGGTGGTCGAATTCTCCGAGCAGCGCCCCCATCGCTGGGAGATCGCCCATCTCGCCGGTGACGAGCAGTCGTCCTGGGCGGGGGAGCGGCTCGGCGCGCACGTCGAATCGCACGTCGTCGCGTTGATGGATGACGAGGCGGCCGACGTGCTGATGAGCGTCATGCAGGCCGATGACGCCGAGTTCGAGAAGGCGCTGCGCCGCGAGTTGCGCCGCAATCGTCGCGCCGGCGCCGAGGTCGAAGTGGCGAATCTGCGCCTCGATCCGGCCGCCTCCGCGAATCTGCTCGCCTTCGACGTCGACCTCGGGACCTACACGACCTATCTGGGCTTTGATGGTGACGAGCAGGTGGCGATGGCCGTGCTCGACTTCGAAGTCCTCGACTACAAGTTCACCCCGTTCGGGCTGAAGTACTAGACTTCGGGCCCCCATCGGGGGGCTTGTATTCTGGACGACTACGCCTTTTGCCCCACCAGTGGATAGTGGGGCGCGCTTCTTTTGCGATGACTCCAGACACGTTGTAACCTGTCCGAAGTCAGGTCGCCTTCCGAGATTGCCCCACTCTAGGACAAGAAATGCGTAAGACAGCTCTGCTCACAATCGCGATGTTCGTAGCCGTGGGCTGCGGAAGTGATGACAACAACACGGCGACACCGAACAACACGCCGAACAACACCGCCAACAACACCTCGAACAACACGACGGCGCCCAACAACACCACGGCGACCAACAACACCACCGGGACCACGGGTCCCAACAACACCACCGGCACCACGGGTCCCAACAATACGACCGGGACGACGGGGACGAACAACACCACGAACACGACGGGGACCAACAACACGACGAACCCCGGCGCGATCACGGTGCGCTCCTCCATCGCGCCGAATCAGGGCGTCGTGGGGACGATGGTCACGTTCCAGTTCACTGAGCTGACGAACTTCACGCTGGACCCCGACAACATCGGCGGGCCCCACGTCGACGGATTCGGCCACTACCACATTTACGTCGACATGGTGGACGCGGATCACCAGTTGCTGGAGTCGGGCCTCAGCCCGGACATGTTCGCGATGGAGATCGCGACGGAGGTGCTGGCGGCCGGCGCGCACAACCTGATCGTCAAGGTGCATAAGAACGATCACAGCGAATATCAAAACCCGATCGAGTTCACGATCCCCTTCACGATCACGGAGTAGCCATGTTGATTCGACGCTTCATTCTGAGTGCGCTCGTCGCGACCGTTGCTGCTTTCGCGGCGTGCGGTGGGTGTGACGAGGGGGCTCCCGACGGGGCCGCCTGTGAAAAAGACAAAGATTGCCTGGGTGTATGCGGAGGCGCCGGCCTGTGCGAGGGCGGCAACAACGGCTCCAACAACACGACGCCAAACAGCAGCTCCAACAGCACGCCGAACAACGGCACCACCACGCCAAACAACGGCACCACCGCACCGAACAACGGCACCACGACCGGTCTGCCCGACGGCTCGATGTGCACGAGCGACGCGCAGTGCGACGGCGTGTGCAACGCGTCCGGAGTTTGCGTCGCGGGCGGGCTCGCGGACGGCGCGGCATGCACTGATGACACACAGTGTCAGGGCTTCTGCGAGATGGGGACCTGCGCGGGTGGCGGCGTCTTCGTCCCACCGACGAACGGCTCCGGCCAGACGCTGTGCGGCAGCGAGCCCTGCGCTTGTGACAACGGCCTCGACGATGACGGAGACGGCCTGATCGACGGCGCGGATCCTGAGTGTACGGGCGCCTACGACAACGACGAAGGCACGTTCGCGACCGGAATTCCGGGCGACAACAAGGATCCGAAGTGGCAGGACTGCTTCTTCGACGGCAACTCCGGCGCCGGTGACGATCACTGCCGCTATCACACCGATTGCCTGACGGGGGACCTCCCGCTGACGGACGCCGATTGTACCGTTGCGCAGGACTGCTTCGACTTCTGTCGGCCGCGCACGCCCAACGGCTGCGACTGCTTCGGGTGCTGTGAGGTCACCACCGACGCCGGCAGCGCCTTCATCCGCATCGGCGGGGACTGCAGCCTCGCCGAGATCGACAAGTGCGACACCTGCGTGCAGACCACCGCCTGCCTCAACGAGTGCGGCGAGTGCGAGATCTGCCTCGGCAAGACCGCCGCGGATCTGCCGGCGAGCTGCTCCACGGGCGGCGGCTTCAGCGGCGACCCCTGCGTGGCGGACGCCGATTGCCAGGGTATCTGTGGCGGGACCAACACCTGCGAAGGATTCGGGGGTGGCGGCGACGCCGGCGACGGCTGCCAGTCCGATCTCGACTGCCGCGGAACCTGCGGCGGCGACGCGACCTGTACCGGTGGCGGCGGCTACGTCGGCGAGAACTGCACCGACAGCACGGACTGTCGTGGCATCTGTGGTGGCACCAACACCTGTGAAGGATACGGCGGTGGTGGCTACAACGACGACATGTGCCAGACCGACGCGGATTGCCGCGGGACGTGCGGCGCCGCCAACACGTGCGAGGGCTCCGGCTCCGGCACGGGTTCTGGGGTGCAGTGCGACAGCGGCCTCACGCCGTGTCCGAACGGTCAAAGTGACTGTCCGGCCGCGACGGCGACGACGTCCTACTATTGTCTGTCGGCGTGCTGCTTGCGGATCGACGGATGAAACGTGCCCTCGCGATCAGCGTCTTGATCGTCGGGTGCAGCAGTGATCCGGGGTTCGTGGGCGAAGTTCCCACGAACCCCGATGCACTTCTGCCGTGGCTGCAAGACGAGCGTTACGCAGACTGGGAGCGCGAACCGGCGGTGCATCCGACCGCGGGGCCGCATGGCGCCGATGTCCGCGTCTACGTCAACCTACCGCTGGCGGCGTCGCTGGAGGCCGGAAACGCCGTGCACCCTGAGGCGTCGTCCGCCGTCAAAGAGATCTACGCCGAAGGGCTCGTGGTCGGATGGGCCGCAATGGTCAAGACGAGCGACGCCGACGGTGGCGACAGTTGGTACTGGTACGAGGTGCTCGACCGCACGGAGCCCCAGAACGAGTTCGAGGGCCAAGGGTTGGGATTGTGCGTGGGGTGTCACTCGGCCGGACAAGATCACGTTCGCACGGCGTGGCCCGCGAACTAACGACTCAGGCCGCGAAGATCGTCTCGAGCTCGTCGGCGACGGCTTCTTCGGTCGCGTCTTTGGCGATCGCGAGCTCTTGAACGAGCAGACGCTTCGCGTTGTCGAGCATCTTCTTCTCGCCGAAGGAGAGCGTCTTGTAGGCCTTGAGCAGATTGAGGTCGCGAAGCACCTCGGCGATCTCGAACGGCGAGCCGGTCTGGATCTTCTCCACGTAGGCGCGGTACCTGCGGTTCCACGTCTGCGTGTTGAGATCGACGTTGCGCTCGCGCAGGATGTCGTAGACTTCGTCGACACCGCCGTCGGAGATGATCTGGCGCAGGCCGACATCGTCGACCTTCTGCACCGGGATCATGATTTTTTTGTCTGAGTCGAGCACCCGGAGAACATAGAACGTCTGGGACGTGCCCATGATCTCTTTGGTGTCGATGCTGACGACCTCGGCCACCCCTTGCGCGGGGTAGACCGCCTTGTCGCCAACCTCGAATTCCGTCGTCATGCGTCTCCCTGCTCGCTTTAACACGGCATCGCCGCGCAGACTCACAGCCCGTTGCACCAGCAACCATGCGGTTGCGAGGTGGTG
>JBFIHF010000352.1:0-6644 GCA_041601915.1 Bradymonadaceae bacterium | reverse complement strand
CTGGTTGTCGCGCAGCGCGGCGGTGACCGTCGCGAGCCGGGCTGGACCCGTCACCGAGTCGACCCACAGCCCGAACACCCAGGCCGGGACATCACTTCGGACGCGTCCCGTGTATTCGGTGACCGCGGTCATTCTCTCGCGGGGGGTGCCCGCTACAAACACGAACCCCGGGTTGGCTCGATGGGAGCGAATCGCGACGAAGTCCGCGGACGAATGGCAGAGGTCCATCTCGGTGTAGCCGTCATGCGTGACGACTCCGCTCCAGCCGGCGGCGGAGTGCAGGACGCCCATCGGGGCGTAGGCCGCCTCGGGCGTATTGTTGAACGGAAACATGCCGCCGCCCTCCGGCTTGCGATTGCCCTGCTCCTGGGTCCACAACGGGTAGGTGCGTCCGCGCAGGTTCATCCCTGTGACCTGGGTACCGAGGCCAAAGAAGGCGTCGTCGGCCGCGCACTGAATCCGAAACTCGGCGCTCTGGACGTCGTGCTGAAGGTCGATCGACAGCCCGCCTTTTGTCCCCGGCCGGAACCGCAGCGTGGCGGTGTGCTCGCCGACGCCGTAGGTCAGGTCGAGGCCTTCCGAATCGTCCACCGCGGGAGCCGCCGCATCGTTGGCCGTCCACGTGTGGTCTCCGGTGAGGTCGATGTCGAAGTTTCCGAAGGCATGGCGTGCGCGCGGCGGCTCATCGAGCAATCGTACCGCCGCCTCGGTGTCGCACGCCGACGGCCCCCACATCGTCGGTTCGACGGCCCCCGGTGCCGTCGCGCGCCACTGGCCGCTCTCGAGCACGATCGTCCAACCCGCGACCTCGACCGGCGCATGGGCGACGCCGTCGCAGCCCGGCGAAACGTCCACCGCGTCCGGGACGTCCGCACCCCGCGGCACATCGCGGCTCGCATCGATGCCCGGCAGCGCGTTGGGGCCCTTCGCGTCGCAGTCGCAGCTCGCCGCGACGAGGCAGAGACCGAACCAGATCATTGGCGGAGTGCGCATGACGGGCTCAACTTTCAGGGAGGCGCTACGATACAGGCTCCGCGCCGTTGTTGCGAAGTGTTGTGACGCGACGTGAATTGGCGGTAGTCTCTGTGGACGTACCTCACCTCGAGTCGATCATGATGAGACCTGCGCTACTTGCGTTGATGCTGCTGTTGTTGGCCCTGAGTGGCTGTAAGAAGGGCGGCGACGGTCGTGAGGACTACGAGGCGCCGAAAGGGTCGCTGGGGGAGGTGCTCGGCTCGATGTGCAAAACGCTCGACCGGTGCCCCGATGCGTTCGGCTCCGCGATCGCTTATCGATCACAGAACGAGTGCGTGGCGATTCTGAACTTTGTGTTCACCTGCCGGCTCACTGACGAGGAGCTCGGCGACGACGTGACCAAATACAGCGTCGAGCAGCGCGTCCCCGAGATCGACGGAGACCTCGTCGGGCCGTGCAAGGCGTGGTTGGCCGACGCGAGCTGCGAGCAGATCGCCCGCGGCGGCAGCACGCCCTGCGATCGGGTCCTGGCGCTCGACTTCGACGACGACGACAACGGTGGCGAGCCGGTCGGGACCCGCGGTCTCGACGAGGAGTGTTCCGACCCGACCGATTGCGCACCGGGCCTGTACTGCACCGGCGGCGGCGGTGATCGCGAGCTTGGCGTGACCTACTGCAGTGTCTGTCGAAACCGCCAGGGTGAGGGCGACTCGTGCATGGAACTGCCCTGTCGGGAGGACTTGTGGTGCAAAGGCAATGACGACGGGACCCAGTATCGATGTGCCCCCCCGGAGGCCGACGGCTTCCGCTGCTCCGATGACTCGCAGTGCGCGAGCGAGTTCTGCAACCAGCGCCTCGGCGATGGCGGGGGTTGGGGGGAGTGCGATCCGGGCGGAAAAGCCGGCGATCCGTGTGAAGACGAGTATGCGACCGAGATCCAACAGCCGAGCTGCCGTCGAATGCTGGCGTGTGAGGACGGCACCTGCCAACCGCAGGCGTCCAACGGCGGACCCTGCACGGACAACTACTCGTGTGAGTGGGGCAATTGCGACGACGGGACCCAGATCTGCGGACTGCCCGACGGCGAAGCCTGCAGCTCAGAGAGCCAGTGTGCCTCCGTCGCGTGCATCGACGGCACGTGCGGGCTGTCTGACGGTCAGTGTTTCCTCGACGCGGATTGCGGCGCCGGCGAGGTCTGTGCGGGAGCTTGTCAGCCGCCGAATTGCGAGTGCAGCGGGTGCCCGGTGGGCCAGTGCACATCGAGCGGGCAAGCCGGTTGTGAGGACGACTTCGAGTGCGGCAACGGGGAGTGCATCAACGGCACGTGTAGCGCCGGCCGGCAGATCGGTGACGCGTGCAGCGACTCCTTCGAGTGTTATCCGGCGCAATGCGTGAACGGTGCGTGCGCCGCGAAGGCTGCGCCGGGCGCGTCCTGCACGGGGATCGAGAGCTGTCAGGAGCCGTTTTTGTGCATCGAGGGGACCTGCCGCATCATGAACCTGACCTGCGCGCCGGCGCGGGCCGGGGAACGCTGCGCGTGGCTGCGCGTGTGCGATGACAATTCGTGGTGCGACCTGTTGGACAATGTCACGTGCAAAGCCAAGGCGAAGGTCGGCCAGGTCTGCCAGACGACGTTCCAGCGCGGTGTGCAGACCTGCGTTGCCGGCTCGGCGTGCACACACGACGAGGCGAGCGGCGAGCAGCGCTGCCTTGCGCTGCCAAAGGTCGGGGAGGCCTGCACGACCGGATGTGCGAACTCGACGTGCTTCAACGGGGTCTGTCAGCCGCTTCCCGTCGGGACGCCGTGCGATTACGACACCCCATGCCCCGGGGACCTGCGCTGCTCCGACGATCGCGACATCTGTGTGCCGCCCGGCGAGGCGGGCACCAGCTGCCGCGACAACGAGGAGTGCGCCGCCGGACTGTTCTGCGAGAACTACAACACCTGCGTGGCGCGCCGGGGCGCCAATGAAGCGTGCCGTGACACCTTCGAATGCGACGCGGACCATTACTGCTCGACGGACAACTACACCTGCGTGCCACGCCTGCAGTCCGGAGGAGCCTGCCGCGGCGCCTTCGACGACGTGTGCGCCCGCGGGTTCCACTGCGCGTCCGGCACCAGCGTGTGCGAACCCGCCCGTCCGCCCGGCGCCGAGTGCGACGAGGATCGGGAGTGCCTCAGCAGCTCGTGCTACCAGCGCGACTACTGCCTGGTGCGGGCCGAGTGCACGCTGCCGGAGTAACCAGGACGATCTTTGTGGGCTCCGATCCCCTCCCATCGTGTCCCGCAGTGGATCGTTTGGGAGTTGAGGTTTAACTTGGTCGGATGGACACCGAGTTTGACGTACGCATAGAGCCGGGGATCGATGAAGTCTCCGAGGCCGTGGTCCAGGCCTACGAGGCGCTGCCCGGCGACTTGCGAACGCGGTGGGAGCTCTACGAGGACCTCGATCCCGCGGAGCTCGGCGATCGGGTGCGGGCCGGGTTTGAGCACGACCCCAAAGAGCGTCGCGAGATTCTCATCGCGTACCTCGCCCGGCGACTGGGGTTCCGTTGGATCCCGGGCCGCTCGTCGCGACTGCAGGTTCAGCCGCTCTGGGACCTGTTGCGGGAGCGCGAGTTTCGGAAGCTCGACGCCGACGACCGGGCGCTGCTGTGGATGATCGCGTGCTCCAGCCGCGCTGTGCGCCAGACGTTGCACCCCAAGGCGTCGCTCGCCGCGATCGCCCTGTGGCGCCACGGTGACGCGATCGAACGACAGCGCGCCGAGGCGCTGTTGCAGCACATGGGGCTGCCGACGCGCATTCACTTCATCTACGATCTGGTGCGAGCGCTCGGCCGCAGCCCCGCGGAGGCCGAGGTCAGCGATAGCCGGAACCTGTTCGCGCTGGCGATGTTGCATCTGGACGCCAAGCTCTGGGACGTCGCCGCCCTGATGGGCGGCCTGTACCTCGTCCGGCGTTTCGACCCCTGGTACACCGGCCATCCGCGCCCGAATCTCGAGCGCGCCTGCGATCGCGCGGCGACCGAACGCGCCTTCGAGTACGCGCCGTGGCTGCTCCTGATCGCCGATGCGGCGGTGGGCGGCGAGCTGAGTTCGTCATGGTTGGAGTCCATCATTCCCGCCGCGATCCGGCTCACCCTCGCTCATCCGGAGCACCAGGCGGAGCTCCGTCGATTTCACGCACGGCGATTGTATGACTCGTCGGCGGAGCGGATCGCGCACCTGCACGCCGCACAGCTCGACGAACTGGGGGCGCCCAATGCGAGGTCCCCTGCGCACTTCCCGGCGGTGCGGACGGCCCTCGAGGGGCTCGTGCGAGAGGTCGAGCAGACGGCGCGGGAGAACCCCTTCCGCGCGATGCGGCTGCTGGAACTCGTCGTGGCTCGCTTCGTCGGCCAGCCCCTGCCGCAGCTCCTCACGGGACTGGAGCAGCTCGATCCGCTCACGGAGCGCCTGCTGACGCTCTACGTGCGGGTTTGCCATGTCGACCCTGTCGCGGTGCGCTTCGTACGTGCCCGGGCCGCGGACGTGCAGTGGGAGCGCCACAACGACGTGACGCAAGCCGACGTCGCGGTCTTCCGGATCGTCGGCGATTACGAAGCCACGTTCGGGGCGCGGGATGCCGACCTCTTGGGCGTACGCATCGTGCATGTCGACAAGGACGCCGCGGCTCGGGTGCGCTACTTCCAGACGAGTCGCACGAACCCAAACTCCCTGGCCCGTACGCTGCGAACGTTGGAGCTGCCGGAGAAGTTGATCGTGACGCACGTCGGTGGCTCGAATCTGTTGGCAAATCTGAACGGACGGCTGCTGGAAGCGCTGCAGGACCGCGCCGCACAGCACGACCTGCGGTCGCAAGTGCTCGACGATCTGCGGCGCGTCGGAGCGTCCGTCGAGTCGTGGGAGCAGATTGGCCAGCTACCGATCACCAAGATCGAAGCGGCGCTGGCTCGCGGCCGGCAGCGAGATCTGCTGCTCGCCGCGGCAGCCGGCGGTGCGGTGGGCGCGCTGGCGCCCGCGACGACGGGCCTCAGCGCCATCATGGACGTGCCCGTCGTGATGGCGCTCGTGGCCGATACGTGCGCGCGACACTGCTGGTATTACGGGTTTGATCCGCGCGACGTGCCCGAGCTGCCCATCATGATCCTTGCGGTGGCGCTGGGCGGCGTGGAAGCGCAAGGCGAAGCGCCGGAGGAGGTCCGACGCCGGCTGCAGCGGTACCTCGTGCGCCGATCGATTTTGCTCGCCGCGCTCGGCCAAGGGGTGATGTCGCAAATGGCGGGACCGATGCTCGGGGTCCTGCTCGACCGCTTCGGAAGTGTCAGCTCCAGCGCGGGCGCCTTCGCGACGGCGCTGGGCCGGCTCGGCACGAATCGGCAGTCCGAGCGCACGTTCGCCCGGCTCGTGCGGCGCTCGATTCTGCCCGCCGCCGACGGGGTGTTGGGTGCTTCGTTCAACGTCTCGCTGGTCTATGATCTGTGCGAATCAGCACAGGCGGTCCTCGCGGACCGTTTCCTCGCCAGAAAGTACGTCGCCTGGGAGCCACGCTTTTGATCGTCGCCAAACATGCACCCTCCGGCGCGACCCCGAACTCGTTTTTCGAGTGGAAAGGGTCCACCGATCGCCAGTCCAGCCACGACCTGCACCGCGGCGACGACGTGAAGTTGCGCCTCGCGCAGATTACGGACATGCACGTCCCCGGCGAGATCGACCTGCCGACGCGGCTGCGCGACTTCATGAATCCGAATCAGAGCTTCGGTGAGGTCTCGCACCTCATCAACGCGATCGCGAACCAGCTCAATCACCGCTACCGCTCGTCACGACCGCTCTACACGAACCTGCTGAAGAAGGCGCTCGTGGGCCTGCGTGTTCTCGATGTCGACCACCTCGTGGTCACCGGCGATGTGGCCCATTGCGGGCTCGCCCCGGAGTTCATCGAGATGCGGGCCGTGCTCGATGTCACGGGCTGGACGGGCCCGGAAAATCTGACGATCGTGCCCGGCAACCACGACCGCTTCAATCTGTACGAGCGATTCTCGCACGACCCGATGGAGAAGTACTTCGACGTCGTGAGTTCACGGGCCCCGCGCCTCAAGATTCTGCCGCAGGGCGTCGCGCTCATCGAACTGGACACCAACCGCGACCGCAAGGACGACCGCCACTTTGCCGAGTCGTTCATGCCGAACTCCGTCGGTCGCATCTACCACGAAGAGCTGGAGTTCATTGAGAAGCAGCAAGCTGCGACGCGAGGCATGCGCGCGGTGATGGTGTTGCACCATCACATCTCCGCGGACTGGCACGGTCTCAACATCGAAAACGTCGGCGGCCTCATGGACCCCGCCGAAGGGGTCACCGAATTTCTCGCCGCCTCCGAACTTCTCGACAAGAACGCCCTGATTCTGCATGGCCACAAACACCAGCTCATGCGCGTCGACTACACCTTCGGCTCCCACAAAGTCGGCTGTCCCGGCGCCTTCCCCGATCACCTCTACATGAACCTCGTCGACATCAACAAAAACGACGAGATCACCATGACCCAAATCCGCGTGAGAGGCCTGTAGCGGGCGGAGCCCGCTACAGGCCTCGGTGGCGAGCGCCGCGGCGCTTCGCGCCGGGGCGCAGGTGGCGAGCGCCTGGCGCTTCGCGCCGGCGCAGGTGGCGAGCG
>JBFIHF010000351.1:0-6645 GCA_041601915.1 Bradymonadaceae bacterium | reverse complement strand
TTGACAGGGAAGTCGACGAGGTCATACAAGTTCTGTGACCGCGCGTGGCGGCTAGTAGATACGCATGCTTCATCTGCGTGACGTCTCGTTCCGTAGCCCCGACAAGCTTCACCCTAGACGGTCGATAGGAGTGCGAAGAGCACCGCTGGCCTCCCTGGACCCGCACGCCGCTTGTCGGCGCGCCATGGTCACGACGAGCCGCCCAGTGAATGCACGCTTCACACGCCCGATCGCCACATGGGATGGATCTCCGGGGGCCGCTATGAACGCTTCGACCGTCAGATGAACACATGATGCGCTAACGAACCCCGGCTGCGCGTGGTCACTTTTTTGAAGGAGACGCTCGATGCACGACGAAGAACCTGAGTCGGACGACAAGGCCGAAACAGGCGAAGACGCCGAATCCGAGGAGCAGTCGGACGACGACGCCGCCGAGCCTGAGAACGACGCCTCCGAAGACGCCGAAGACGCCGAAGACGCCGCGGCGCCGGACGCCGACGAGCCCGAACCCGCTGTGGACCCTGAGGAAGAGGCGGCGGAGCCCGTCGCGGAGCCGGAGCCCGTCGCGGAGCCGGAGCCAGTGGCCGAACCGCCCGCGGCAGGCGCACCGACCCGACTTCCGGTCACCGTCGCGCAGGTCTCCGATCTGTTGCTGGAGCTCGGCGAGATCGCTCAGAGCACCGGCCTCGCGTCGCTGCATCGCGAAGTCGTGCGGGACCGCATTCCGATGCTGGAGAGCGGCAAGATCACCCTTGTGGTGCTCGGCGAGTTCAACCACGGCAAGTCCACGGTCGTGAACGCGCTGCTGGGCGAGGACGTGCTGCCCGTGGGCATTACGCCGACGACCGCCGTCATCACCCACCTCGTGCATGGCGACGAGCGCAGCGTGCGCGTGAAGCCGGCCCACGACGGGACGCCGTTCGAGATCGACTTCGAGGAGATGGAAGAGGTCGTCAAACACGCCGAAGAAGACGGCAAAGAGCCCGATTGGGTCGAGATCGCGCACCCCAACGAGTTCCTCGCCAACTCGCTGACGCTCGTCGACACACCCGGCGTCAACGACATCTCGCGCCAGAAGGTCGAGATCACCTACGGCTACCTGCCGCGCGCCGACGTGATCGTGTACGTGCTCGATGCCACGCAGGTGCTCAAGAAGAGCGAGGTCGTGTTCATCAAGGACCGCCTCCTCAAGGCGAACCGCGACCGCATCGTGTTCGTGCTCAACAAGATCGACGCCCTCGGTGACGACGACGCGCGCGAAGTCGAGTTGTACGCGCGGGAGCGCCTCAAGGGGCTCATCGGCGACGTCGAGCTATTCGCGTTTTCGGGTCGGGCGGCGTTGGACGCCACGTCGGCGGGACTCGAAGCGCCCGCGGCGTTTGTCGCGTTTCGCGAATACCTCGTCGGCTTCCTCGACGACCAACGCGGCTACATCATCGTCGACAGCGCGCTGGCCGGCGGCCTGCGCGTCGCGGCCTTGCTGGAGCAGAACCTCGCGATCAAGCGCCAGGGGTATCTGCTCGAGGCGAAGGATCTGGACAAGCGGATCGAAGCCGTCCAGTCGCGGCTGCACGAGTCCCGCCGTCTGATCGCGGACAATCTGGAGCTCATCGACGATCGCACGAAAGGGATCGCCGCGACGGCGAAGAACAACCTGCGCACGTTCCGCGACGGCTTCCTCGAAGCGTTGCCGATCGAGATCGAGCGCGCCGATGCTCGCGAAGTGAAGCGATACCTGCCGCAGTTCATCCAGGACACGTTCAAGGACTGGCTGGAGCGCGAAGGCGCGGAGACGGCGCGAAACCTCGAGGAGCTCGCCGAAGAGGTCATCGAGATCACGAACCAGAACTTGCAGGACACCGTCGAGGCGTTGCGCCAGGAGCTGGGGCTGTCGAAGGACCTCGACCTCGACGTCGACACTATCGCGTACGACGTGGGCGTGTTTGCGCTCGGTGCGTTCGGCGTGTCCGTGTTCCTGTTCGCCAATGCGCTCGTCGGCGGCTTGCTGACGCTTGCCGCACCGGTGCTCGCGTTTCTGTTGCGCGACAAGGTCGACGCGAAACTCAAGGAGCGCGCCCGCGAAGAGGGGCTGCGCGCGATCGAGCAGGCCAGCGGCAAGGTCGAAGAAGAGTTGCTGCGCGTGATCCACGAGTACGGCGACAGCCTGAAGGCGTTCGTGGAGAACGCCGGGGATCGCCTCTACCGCCAGGTCGAGGAGGTGCTGGAGCAGATCCAGAAAGAGCGCGCCTCGAACACGTCGTCGCAGGAAGAGCTGCTCGCGCAGGTCGAGACGAGCCTCGACGCCGTCCGTCGCGTCGGCCGCGTGCTCAAGAAGAGCCGCGAACGCCTCGCCGAGGCCGCGACCGGCGCCGCAAGGTAACTCCCGTCAGGGCGACACGGTGATCCGTGCGTAGAACGTGCCGCTCGTCAGCGCGATCCCTTCACAACCGTTCTGGCTCAGCATCGTGAAGGTGTTTTGAGCGCCGGGCACATACGACTGCACATTGAACAGGTCCCACGTATTGACGGGCGGGCTCGGTGACTCGCAGGCGCACGGCGCGTCGGCGAGCACGAACTGCCCGGACGCGGAGTTGTTCAGCATCGTGTTCTTGGTGCGAGACGTGCTGCAGTAGTTGCCGGTGCTGAACTCCACGCGCACCGCCCGCGGAGTGTACGGCGTCGCATCGACCCAGAAGAAGCCGTACGACAGCAGCAGCGCGCAAGCGTGGGGGAACGTGTCGGTGGTGCTGCAGTCGCTGCCGAGATTGACGAGCCCACTCTTGTTCGCGACGACGTAGGTGAGCGGTTCCCAGAGGCAGCCCGCACCACAGCCTGTGACGCTGTCGCATTGTTCGCCCGCCGCGGCGTTCACGACGCCGTCCCCGCACACCACGGCACTGCAGTCGGCGTCGCAGGTCGCGCTGGCACCGGCCGTGTCGCAGGTCTCAACGCCCGCTTGGGTGAACCCGTCGCCGCAGCGGCTGGTCCTGCACATCACGCAGGCATCGGTGTCGTCGGCGTTGCTGTCGTCGCAGTCCTCGACACCCGCTTGGACGAGGCCATCGCCGCACGTCGCGGCCACGCACGAGATGCAGGCATCGGTGTCGTCGCTGTTTTGATCGTCGCACGCCTCGACGCCGGCTTGAACGACGCCGTCGCCGCACGTCGCGATCACGCAGTTCACGCAGCCGTCGTTGTCGACGCTGTTCTGATCGTCGCACGCTTCGACGCCGACCTGCACGGCGCCGTCCCCGCATCGCGCGCTGCTGCAGCCGACGCAGTCGTCGGAGTCGTCGTCGTTCTGATCGTCGCAGTCCTCGACACCCGACTGCACGAACCCGTCGCCGCACGTCGCTTGCACGCATGCGATGCAGTCGTCGGTCGCATCGTCGTTCTGGTCGTCACATTCTTCGTCGCCTTCGACGACACCATCGCCACACTCGCCGACATCGCCGCCGACCATTTCGCAGGCCGCGCAGGCCGGTCCCCCGCAATCGGTCTCGGTTTCGGTCCCGTTGAGGATGTCGTCGGAGCACGTCGCGGCGAGGCACTCGTCGTCGCAGGACTGCGACTCGCAGTCGCTGGCGTCGCGGCACGTCTTGGCGACCGCACACGGTGCGCAGTCCGCGCCGCCGCAATCGACGTCGCTCTCGTCGCCGTTGAGCACGCGATCCGCGCACGTCGGCATCACGGACATGTCCGGCGGATCGACGGGGTCCGGCAGCTCGGTTGGATCCGGGCATGCCGTCAGCAGCAGCACGAGGCAGAGAGCGAGTCGTTGCATGACTTCAGCGTACCGGTTCTCGGGTTTTGGTTCAGCCTTCCTGACGCAATCGCAACACCGCGGGCATGATCAGCATTGTGGCGAGCCACGTCGTGGCGATACCGCAGATCGCGAGGTGGCCGATCGTGGCGAGCCCAGCGTAGTCCGTGACCGCGAGTCCTCCGAAGCCGACCATCGAGGTGATCGACGTCATTGTGACCGACGCGCCGACCTGCCGCATCGAGGCGCCGGCGGACCGCGATTCGAGCCAGTGATGGTAGAAGTGCACGCCGTCGTCGACGCCGATGCCGATGATCACGGGCAGGATGATGACGTTGAAGAAGTCGAGCTTGATCCCGAGGAACGCGGCGACGCCGACCATCCAGATCACACCGAACGTCAGGGGCAACAGCGCGATGATGGCGCGACGCGGGTCACGAAACCCGATCACGAGCATCACGAACACGAGGATCAGCGCGTAGCCCATCATGCGCGTGCCGTCGGACTTGATGTTGTCCAGCATCGCGACGTAGACGACGGACGCACTCGCGACCCGCAGGTCGAGCCCCACCTGCTGGCCAATCGTGGTGACGTCGGTGAGGAACCGGCGCGCGTCGCTGCCGACCATCGAATCGACGGTCTCGTTGAGATAGACCGTGTACTCGAACGCAAACTCTTCGCCGGCGGACGGCGGCTTGGCCTTGGGCCCGGCCTCCCGAAACAGGCGCTTCGACCAGTCCGGCAGGTCGTGGATCGTGAACGGTTCGACATGCAGCTTGGGCCGCAGCTCCTCGATCTGATCGCGCTGTTCCTGGGTGAACCGCTTGATGTTCTCGCGCTCGATCATGTCGCGGATCGCCTGGATCTCGACGATGCGCTTCGCTTGTTCGTCGGCGGGCGGCACGAACGCCCAGATCGAGGCGACGCCCTTGATCGTGTCGACCTGTTCGGTCTGCATCGCCGTGTTCAGGGCGTGGTAGACGCGATCGGCCTCGGGCGGCGTGTCGAACAGCACGATCGTTGGCGTCGACGTCTGTAACGTCCCCACCGCGGTCGAGTACTTCTTACCGATGTCCTTCTGCTCGCGGTCCATGATGAACGAGTCGGGCTGCAGCGCGGCGCGGACCTCGCGGCCCTTTCGGAACCGCAAGATCGCCATGCGCCAGCCTTGCACCTCGGCGTGTTCGCGCGCGGCGTTCACGTCGATCTCGGGTAGCCACGGCCAGTCGATGTTCGCGACATCGCGAAAGTTCTCCTCAAACACGATGTTCGGCGCGGACCAGGCCGCGGCAGCGGTCAAGAGCGCCGCGACACCGAGCACCGTCCACGCTTTGCCACGGGACCACGCATCGACATCGAAGGGGAGCAACCGTTCGCCCGGGTTCGCGGGAGCCCAACGGTCCAGCGTCGTGATGAGGGCCGGCAGCGTGACCAGCATCGCGGCCGCCGCGGCGACGACGCCGATCGAGGCGACGACACCGAACTGGCTGAGTCCGCGGAACTGAGCGAACGCGAGGACCACGAACACACCCAACGTCGTGCTCGCGCCGAGCATCGTCGCGGCACCGGTCCCCCGGTACGTCTCGACGAGGGCGGCGAGCCGGTCCATGCCGCGGGCACGATCGTTGTCGTAGCTCGACAGCAGGTGGATGCTGAAATCGATCCCCAGCCCCAGCAGGATCGCGAAGATGAACGCCGTGATCGTCGTCAGCGCCCCAAAGATCAGCAGCGCGACAGCCAGCGTCCACAGCACCGACATCGCGAGCGGGGCGAGCACCAGCAGCACGGCGCGGAAGCGGCGAAAGTACAGCGCGATCACCAGGAACAGCGCCACGATGGTGAAGATCGCCGAGATCTGGACATCGCCGAGCAGCGAGTCGTACTCGCGCTTGCGATTCACGAGGCCACCGCCGAGCTCAATCGACATCTCGGGGTGGAACGAGGCCGGATCGAGCTGTTCGCCGACCTCTTTCACGCGGTCGAGCAACGCGTTTGTCGCGAGCAAGTTCGTGGAGCTCTCCACGAACCGCACGATGATCGTCAGCGAGTACCCGTCGTCCGAGACGAGGTACTCCTTGTACTTGTCCTGCGCGTTCTCCCCCGCGTACTTGGCCTCGATGTCGTCGGTCCTCATCTCGATCGGCGGCGGATTGTCGTCGAGCGAGACAAACAGCGGATTGGCGCGCTTCTTGGCCTCCTTGAGCGCCTTCTGCAGGCGCTCGCGGATCTTCACGAGGTCGTCGACGTCCAGAAACAGCAGCGCGTGCTGGTCGAAGAACGCCTTGTCGTTGTGATAGTGTGCGAGCGCAACCTCGTCGATCGCGCGCAACTTGGCCGCATACGCGGCGGCGAACTCGATGTTCGCCGCGCGGTCCGGCGAGTCGACGACCACGAACAGCGCGCTACCGGACCCGATGCGATCGCCCACCTCGGTCATCGCGACCGCCGCCGGCGAATCCTGGGGCAGCAGCGCCTTGAAGTCGGAGTCGATGTTCCATCGCGTCGCGACGATGAACGTCGCCACGACGGTGAGCAGCAAGCTCAGCGCGACGACGAGACGATGGTGGCGATCTACAGCTCGGATCAATGTTTCCACCCACCGATCATACCGCGTGTTGTCGGCGGCGTCAGCGACCGTTACAGCAAGCCGAGCTCGGCGTCTGTCACACCGACGGACGGCTTGCCGCGCGGGGGAAACGGGCGCACGCTCCAGTGCGGTTCCATCGCGAACGAGGATCGCGTGCGGTCCGCGACGAGCTCCCCGTTTCCCATGCCGCGCGAGTAGTCGTAGTACAGCTTGATCACCTCCTCGTCCGACGTTTGCTGGGCGGCGGGGTGCGCGACGCACGCATCTCGCCAGACGCGAACCCGATCGAAGCGCG
>JBFIHF010000350.1:0-6648 GCA_041601915.1 Bradymonadaceae bacterium | reverse complement strand
GCTGCGAGCAGTTTGTGGCCAGCTTTGCTGGACCACGTACACGATAAGGGGCGGTCCCATTTTGCGTTAGGCTCGACCCATCGCACGACTCCGCGGCCGGGCTGGCTCGGGCATCATCCCATCTGGTCAATTTCAAACTAAGACCCACACACCAACTAGAGAACCACCACGCGAAGCGCCCGAGGCACTCGCGCTTCACGGGGGAGGCCGCGGTTCACCAGCAGGCTCGAGGTTGCTCGACGCTTCGCGTGGTGGCTCCATGAACCGAGTGCGGCTCTTAGTTTGAATTTGACCGGCGACCAGCAGACCAGCAGACCAGCGGACCAGCGGATCAGCGAGCGGACCAGCAGACCAGCGGATGTTATAGACAGCTAGCTCAGGCCGAGTTGCGCCACGCCCACGCGCGGGCCGTTGGTCCCGAGGACCGACGCCTCGATGCGCGCCTGCAGTTCGCGAACATTGCCCGGCCAAAAGTGATCGAGCATCCGCGACTCCGCCTCGGCGCTGAACCCATCGACGCGTCGCCCGTAGCGGGAGGCGTAGACCCCCAGAAACTTGCGGGCCAGCGGAAGGATGTCCTCGCGGCGGTCTCGTAGCGATGGGACGACGATCGTCTGGTCGCGCAGCAGCAGGTACAGGTCGCGGCGCAGCCGTCCCTCGGCCACACACTCTCCGACGTCGCGATGCACGCTCGCGATCACCCGCGCGCCGACGGGCCGCCCGACGGACTCACCGATTCGTCGAACCTCGTTCTCCTTCAGCGTGCGACAGAGCTTTGCCTGCACCATCGGGGGCAACACATCGATCTCCTCCAACAAAACCGTGCCCTGGCGCGCGAGTTCGAAGACGCCCTTTCGCGGCGCCGCGTGGCCGTCGGCGGAGACACCGAACAACTCGAAGTTGGCCGTTTCATCGGCGAACTCCGCGCAGTTCATGCGCATGATCATCTGGTCGGTGCGAGGGCTCTCATGGTGCAGCAGGCGCGCGAGCAGCTCCTTGCCCGTACCGGCTTCGCCCGCAAACAGCACCGGGCGGTCCTCGTTGCGCATCTGCTTGAGGCGGTCGTGCACGGCCTTCATCGCGCGGCTCTCGCACACGAGTTCCTTGTACAGGTAGTGCTGCCGCTGGCGGCCTCGAAAGTAGCGGTTCTCCTCCACGAGCGCGCCGTGCGCACGCTCGGCGCGCAGGCGCGCCACGAAGAGCGATGCGAAGGGGCGAAGCGCCGTCGCGGCCGCCGCCGCGGTGCGCACGGCGTCGGGACCCAGCCCCGCCGCGCGATACACGATCAACGCGTCGAGTGAGCCATCCCCGACCGGGATCAGCACCTGATCTCCGACCACCGCCAGGCAGTGGTTCGACCGCCAACGTTCGGAGATCTCCGACGTCGTCACACCGAGGACCGACGTGGGATCCGCGGTCAGTCCGCACGCCTCGTCGTCGGCAAACGCCCATGCATCGTTGTGAAACTCGTCGGGACCGCTGAGCACGACGAGCGTCGAAACGCCCCGCGACAGGCCGGCGTGCTGCAGCATCGCCGTGAAGGCCTCGAGGATCGCGTCGGGCCGGACCTCGCGCGCCATGCGTTCGGCGAGCGGCAAGAGAATCGCCCCAAGGTCGGCGGGCGCCGGGCCGAGATCGACGAAGTACGGCCGCGGTGCTGGCGTGGTCTCGGCGGTCAGGACTTCGATCGCGATTGCCGCCTCGGCGCCCGCGATTTGAACGACATCGCCGTCGGCGAGTTCCCAACGCCGCGGCTCGTCGTCGCTCGTATGGTCGACCACGGTACCGGCGCGGTGGAAGCTCGTCGGGCCGGTGCAGCTCCAGATCAGCCGGCCGTCGGTCTGACGTTCGAACGCACCGTGACGCCGCGACACCAAGCTGTCCTCCAGCACGACGTCGTTGGATGGACCGCGGCCGACCGTCACACGCTCGCGATCAAACTCGAACTCGTGCACAGAGTCGTCGCACACTACGCGAAACTTCATGCTCATTCGTGACTGCCTAGATCGGGTTCTGAGCCAGCGTCCGCCGCCGCCGGCACGGGTGGAGCCGGAGGCGGCACGTGCTCACCTTCGAGGATCATCTCCTCACGCATCTTGTTGAGCTCGATCTCGTTCAAGCTGGGAACCACCGCCATCGCCGGGAACACCTCGACGCGCCCGTTCTTCGAGACGCTCGCCCACGCCTGCAGGCGGATCGCGGGGCCAAATCCGGGTTTGAGCTCCAGCACGCGTCTCATCATCGCTTCGCACATCATGAACGCGCGGCGTTGGCACTCGTAGTAGCCGATCGCGAACAGGCGTTCGGAGCGCTCCGCTTCGGTCATCGTGTACTTGGGCTCCGGAATGAGGTCTGCCGAGGCGCGCTCGAGGGCGCCCAGCGCCTTGACGCGCGCACCCAAGACTCGTGTCACGGCGCTCTCCAAGGATGTCGCGACTTGCTCGGGGCCGATCCCGACTTCCACCGGCTCGTGGCTGACGGCGCGGACGACCGCGGGGACGCCCCACGCGAGGAGGCCGGCGATCAAGCCGACGCAGAGCCAGAATGAGAATACGAATTTGAACGCCCGCAGCCCGCTGCCGTCGTCGGGGCGAGGGGCCCAGAACGTTCGGATCTTCTCGGCATCGGCGCGCGCACGCCGGACGGACTGAACCCATGGCACCACGGCCCAGAACCGGAACGCCACGTCGATCGCCTCGTCGTCGTATCCGTTGAACACATGGCCGCCGCCGGGGGCCATTACGGCAAACATCACCGCGAACGGCGGGTGGTGCTCGGGGCGTGGGTCGTAGCCGACGGGCTTGTGCGGCGGGCGTTCGACTTCCTCGGAGGGCAGCAGCGCGGCGAGCTTCGAGCCATCGAACCCGCTCGGTTTGATCGGCGCTTTGGAGCGCACAGCTGCCGATGGCGTCACAGCGACCGGCTTGGCGGGCGGCGCGACGGGCGGGGACGCCGCGATCGGCAGGGCCGGCGGCCCACCGGTTTTCGCCGCCGGCGCCGGTGTTGCGCCGGTCTCTCGGCGCAGCGGAGGGGTGAGTTCGACGGGCGCCGCGCGCGCTCCACGCGGCGGCGAGGCATCGACATCTTCGAGGTCGTCCAGGGAACGCGGTGCGGCCTTGGTCAGCGCCGGGACCGGTTTGGCGGCGAGGTCGGGGAACACGGCGCCCCAGCCGCTGTTGTCCGGTTCGTCGGTGACCATCGGCTTGAAGCCCATCATCGTCGTGCTGCGCGTGCGCGGGACCTCGTCGGTGATGCGCGCGCCGTCGATCTTGAGTCCGCCGGCCCCCGCGGGCCGCGCCAGCATCGGCATCGGTGGCTGGACCTCGGCCGGGACTCCCATCGTCGCGAGGCGGTCCGCGAGTGCCCGTGCCTCGCTCGCACTGAGGTCGCCCTCCACGGTCATCGGGCCGCGTGCCAACGCGTCGGCCAGCGCCGCGGCCTCCATCCCCACCAACGGCGCGAGTACACGAGCCAACTCGGCCGGCGCTCCGGTCCATCGTTCGGGCTGCACAACAACAGCATGGGTGCGCAGAGACATGCAGAGACTCTAGGAAGTCGGGTGCGAGGCGTAAAGATTAGTCGTGTGGTCTACGGTGTAACCGTCAGGCTCGTCGCTGCGTTGACGCGAAATTCGGGCGCCGTTTCGTCGGTGTCACAGTACGTCCAGGTGTTCGTACCGGCGATTCGAACGCGCGCCACGACCGCATAAGTCCCGGGCGTCGGATGGTTTGCCGCGGTGTAGGCCACGCCCTCATACTCATAGTTGCTGGGAAATCCGGCGCGCAAATCCTTGTACGCGAGATCGGTCCACGTTGCCGCGCTGAACGCGGGATTGAGTTCGCGAGGGATCGCCGCGCTCTGCACTTCGAGCTGCGCCGCATTCGCTCCGGCATTCTCGACGGTGAGCGGTGCCTCGAAGACCTCGACGGTGAGCGTGGGGAGGTTGGCCGCGGCGGCGTCGTCGGTCAGCTCATCCTGCCAGACGTGGCAGAAGTCGATCGTGTCGGGGGTGTTCGCCGCGGTCAGCGCTCCGAGTCGGGTCGGGGTAAACTCGCCCGAGGGGTCCGTATCGTCCTGCAGCCCGCAAAACGTCCACGTCGCGCCGTCGTCGAGGCTGAAGCGGTAGCCAAACGCGAGTTCTCCGGCGCTGGCCGGCGCGTACATCGCCACGTACTCGGCCTCATCGGGGCCCACGTCGAGACCACCGGCGATGAAGTCGGCGCGAATCGCCTCGAACGCGCCGAAGTCCGCCCGCGGGTCGGCGCCGACAGGGCCCACGAAGAGCTGCGCGAGCACGTCGACGCTGCCTGTGTCGCCGCCGGTGAGGCCCACCTCGGTCACGCGACCGAAGAACTGACGCGCCGTCCCGACCTCGCCGTTCTCGACGATGTGCGGAAACTGCAGATTGCATGCGTCGACGGCCGTGCGGTCCGGGGCGTCGCGCACCTCGATGCTTCCGAGCTGGTCGTCGCTGACGCCGTTCTCGCTGCCGTCCAGATCGCAGTAGGTCCAACTTGCGGCCCCGATGAGGCGGAAGCGTGCGGCGTATCGATACGTTCCGCCGGTCGGGATCGTGAGCGCGGCGCCGTATTCGTCGTTGGCGAGGTCACCCGGTTCGAGCCCGTCGAGATCGACGTTGTAGCTCATCGGTGTGTACGTGAAGTCGGCGTATGTCGCGTCCGCGCCCCAGCCCAACTCGCCTTCGAGCCCCGCGCCCGCTCCGGCGCCGTTCGTGACGCCGTTGTGAAACACGAGCGCATACAGGCCATCGGACGCCTCACCGGCCGTCGCCATCGCCGGGCTCTGCGCTTGCAGTTGGCAATACTCGATCGCGGGCAACGGCACCCCCATATCGGGGTCCGACCGCCGGGTGTCCGGCCGCGTTGACATGTCCATCGAGGCTGCGTCGGCGGCCGTCGACGTGTCCGACGCATCGGACATCGGGTCATCGGGCCCGTCCGCGGGACATCCCCACGCCGCCGCCGCCAGCGTAACGATCAGCAATCGCTGCATAACTCCTCCGGGTGTACGGCGCAGTCTATAACAACGTTCGTCGGGGAAGTCACATCGGCCGCATCGCGAGGCCGCTCGCTGGACAGCCGGGACTCCAGCCCTGATAATGAGCGTCTTGGACTTCGGTGCAACATCGCGTCGATGTGACGGAAACGGGCAGACCGTATCGACCCGCTCCGTCGCCGCCTCGTCTCGTGTAGGAGTATCAGATGGCAGATTGCTGGATTTGCAGCGCGGAAGCGGACAAATGGAAGCACCCGGAGGCTCGGCTCTGCGGCACGTGTTGGGGGCGTTCGGTCGACGGACTGCGGGCTCTGGACTTCGGACTGGTCCGGCGCGCCGCGACGACACTGGAGATTGAAGCGCCGCCCCGCCACGCGCCCACGATCCAGCTCGCCTTCCGGGCCGAGAGCTACGGAAGCATCATCAAGAAGTTGGTGAAAAAGGAGCTGCAGGTCGGCCGTCAGCACATCGACGATCAGGTCTACTTCGAGTACGCCGATGAAGCCGACCTGCACTTGCTGCAGGGCTACGAAGCCAGTGAGCTGATCGGAACCCTATCGAAGTACGGCACCATTGAGGTTCTCAACGAGAAGGCCGTCGTCCACATCCAGCTCCTGGATGCCGACGCCGACCTCGTCGCGATGCTGACCGCGAGCCTCTTGCACTTCATCAACGCGCGACAAGCCTGATTGTGGATGCACCGACCGGGCCTCGAACCCGGACTTCCGGATTAAGAATCCGGCGCTCTGCCTACTTGAGCTATCGGTGCAGGGGTGGCTGACGGGATTCGAACCCGCGACCTCCGGTGCCACAGACCGGCGCTCTGCCACTGAGCTACAGCCACCATACGTGTGGCCCAAAACGCAAAAAAAACCCCCGGAACCTGTCGGTGCCGGGGGTCGTGTCGCTCGCCATGAGTTCTAACTCAGGTCACACACCACGGCCCGGCACCGACCGCGTGTGCGGTGGTGATGGTCGAATGGGATTTGAGGTGCGTCATCATGGCTCGGTCCCGTTGGTTTCACGTTCCAACTCGGCTTTCAACAGCGCCGTCGCCCAAACTATTCGCTGCTGCTCGATTTTCTCGCTGGGAGAGACGGAGGAGGTCACGGCTTCGCTGTCGAAGACGTGCAGGATCGACAGGACGACCACGCCGAGACCGTCGTCTTCGGCGCGTCCAAACATGCGCGTCGCGGTCTGCAGCAGCGCTTGTTCGAACGCGCGCAGTGACGGCGCGACGCGTGATCGCAGCTCTTCGTCGGTGCGCGCGGCGACCATCACTTCATGCCACGCGGCGTGTTCTTGGGTGCGGGTCGACGCGCGAATGAACTCGACTACGAGGCGCACTTTTCCACGCGCCAGCTCGCCGAGACCGCTCGTCGCGGCGTCGTAGCGCTGCAGGTGACCGGCGCAGATCGCCTCGGTCGCCGCGACGATGAGGTCGAGTCGCGTGTCGAAGTGGTTGAAGAGCGCCCCCTGAGAGACGCCCGCCCGCCGGCAGATCGCGTAGGTGGACGTCGCCGCGTATCCGATGTCGCAGAGCGAGCCGATCGTCGCGTCGATCAGTTTCGCGTTCGTTTCGGTGCGACGCTGTTCCTGGCTTCGTCGGGCCATCGGATGCTTCGTCAGGAG
>JBFIHF010000349.1:0-6694 GCA_041601915.1 Bradymonadaceae bacterium | reverse complement strand
CGGTACGTGGACTCACTTCCTCTGATGCTTACCGACGTACTCGACGGCCCGCTCAACCTCGCGCTTGAACTTGTCGATGTCGTAGCGCATCCCGTTGAGACTGTTCGAGAACAGCGGCACCGTCCCCCCCATCGCGATGGCTTCCTTGATCTCTTCGTTGCTGGCCCCGAAGGACTGCGCGGCGCGGGAGTGGAAGTAGGTGCAGTACTGGCACTTGATCTGAGCAGCGACCGCGAGCCCGATGAGCTCCTTGGTCTTGTTGTCGAGCACCGTCTGGTTGAGCTCGAGGTCGCGCTGGACGGACCAGTACGCCGGCAACGCCTTGTCCGGAATCGTGCTGTAGAACTCGGGCACGAAGCCGAACGTGCTTTCGATCTCTTTCTCGGCCTGCTTGCGAGTGATGTGGTTGTTCGTTGCCATGGCAGTATCCGCTGTGAGTGCTCCACTGCTGGAGCAGTGTAGCCCCGGCTTGTACGGCTCGGTCGAAGTGCGCGAATCGCGACACTCAGGCGTACTTTGCGGATACGACGGACTTCCCGCCTGACGAACGCGACCCGTTCATCAGCTCGGGTGCCGAAGCGAAACCCGAGCGGATGGCCACGCTAATTCGCGAATTTTGGGCTGTCAACGACTCGGCTGCAGTCCGCCACCAGAGCCGCTCAGCGCCCACCAATCCGCCGCGATCGCGCGATCACGGACCGGCTGACCCGTTTCAGTCGGTGACCTGACCCGCGGCAGACCGCCCCCTCCCGTCGCGACGCTCCCGCGGGCGTACGTCAGAATGATGGCATCTGCTTCGTACTGATTGGCACTGCCGACACGCTCAGGGCCGCGTGTCGTGACCGATCCGCGTCAACCCCCCGAAAAGCTACGGAGTTCCAGCGGCCGACTGAGGTTGGCATGAGGCTTGCGATCGCACGGAGCCACCGGCGCCGGCACCGGCCGCGTCATTGCTCTGGAGTTGTGTCATGAATGCTCAACGCGTTGTCGGAATCGGCCTTCTGCTCCTCGGCGTGGTCCTGTTTGCCGTCGGGATGAATGCATCGGACTCGGTCGCCGATCGCTTCAGCCACTTCTTCACTGGCCAGTTCACGGACGCCACGACGTGGTACATCGTCGGCGGCATCGCGTCGGCGATCGGGGGTTCCCTGTTGGTGCTTCTCGGCAAGAGCAAAACGTAGGGGAGTTGCATGATGCAACGTGACTGGTGTTCCTGCTGATGTGCGGACGGCGTCAGGGACCGACGTAGAAACCGCCGGCGTTGCGGAGAAAGCGACCGATCACGACATAGCGCTGCGTGTCGGAGGGGCTCCACCAGTGCCATACTGCGCGCTGGGTACCATCGGCGGCTTCGAAGACGTCGAGACCACCGGGCCCCTGGTGGTTGCCCGGCAGACCGCGATACGGATCGAGCCCACCGTTGCCGGTAAACCCGAGGTACGGCCGGGCGACCCCCATGCGGATCGGCTGACACCGACTCGCCGGCAGGGGGCTGTTGCCGCACTCGGCAATCCCCGTGGCGTAGCGCGCGCTGTCCCAGTTGTTCCCCGAGTAGGCGACGTACCAGACGCCTTCGCTCCTGAACATCGAGGGGTTCTCGATCACGCGGGTGTCTCCGCTGATGCGGGTGGTGTCCCAGGTGATGTCGGTACTGGCGAGTACATCTCGCCGTGTGGCCCACACCGCGCGCCCTTCGGAGTCGGTACGCACGACGGAGATCCCCGTCTCCGGGAACGAGGTGATCGCGTCGTCCCGATAGGTCACGTAGAGCTCGCCACCGGCGACGAACGGATTCGCATCGATCGCCCAACGACCGTCGGGGGGACACGCGAACTCGCCGCGCGAAACGAACGGCCCGCGCGCGCCGGTCGACGTCGCCCGCCCGATGCACTTCTGCCCCGAGCCGTTACGGCTGGCGGTGTAGTACATGAAGTACCGATCGCCGAACTTGGCGACCCCGGGCGCCCAGATCGCGCCTCCAGGCTCGGCCCAACCACCGGGACCGCCAGGCAAGGCGTCGCCGGCCGCACAATCGTCGATTCGTACCGAACTCCCCGAACCGTGCTCGAGGTACGGCACGGACAGACGTCCCGTTCCGCCACAGCGCCGGCCGCGCCCCGCCGGCACCGTCGTTCCGTAGGTGATGTACTTGCCGTCTTCGGCGAGCACGGTGTCCGGATCGGCGAGCGGGAACTCGGAGGAGCGCGACGGATCTTCGATCGTCGTCGGCCCAGCGTCCGCGCCGGCATCGACGACGCCGAAGTCGGCATCCGCCACAATATCCACAAACTCGGCATCGGCAGGGTCGCGGCCCATCTCGACCTGTGGGCGTTCGGCCGCGTCGTGCTGCGCAGAATCTGCCCCGAGATCGAGTCCAACACCCACGTCGGCATCGCCCGCCGTGGACGTCACGGGGTCCGCGCTGCACGCGGGGAGGAGCGCGACAAGTACGACAAGCAGTGTGGAGTTCGTCAGGGGTCGTCTCATTTCGGAAGGAACTGCCCGCGCACCCAGTGCGCGTTGTGCGAATCGATGCCGAGGTTGATCGACCCCCGACGCGCCGAACCGTCAGCCCTCTTGTCGACGTCGAACTTCTGGCCCGCGGCGGGGACCGCGAACACGTAGTCGATGCCCGACCCACCCACAATCTTGGCCCGGCCGTGGAGGCTCGTCGGATCCCATGCGGGGTTACAGTTGCTGGCCGACCGACCGCGGTTGAGGTCTCCGGTCACCACGACGTTGCGCCCACGATCGTGCTCGCGAGCCACTTCTTCCTTGAGCGCCCGCCAGCCGCGGCGCCAGTAGTCCTTACGCTTGGCGACCTCAGACTTGCACGACCACGCCCCGGCAATCAGGTGGGTGTTGATCGTCGAGACGTTGTGCGTCGCCGAGTAGACGACCGTCACGAACCTCGTCGGGCTCACGCCGGCCCAGCCGGCAGACGCGAACCGCGCCCGCGCGTTGAGGTTGTCCGCCCGTCGAGTCGTGATCGGCACCTTCACGCGTTCGGAACCGCCATCGGGCCGATCCCCGTGGGGCCGGCGGGTGTCCCAATCGCGGTTCGCGGCGAACCGGCTGTTCAGAATCTCGATCTCGCAGGAGCCGCACGGGTCACCCTCGCCGATCTCCTGCCAGCCGACGAAGCTCGGTCCCGCGAACTCGGCGAGGCGGTCGTGGACGTCCGCAATCACCGCGGAGACCTGCGCTCGCGTGCTGTAGTTTCGCCCGATGTTGACCGTCGCGAGCGTCATCACGACCTGTTCGGCCGCGTTGGATGGCGGAGGCTCCGGAGGCACGACGGGCGGCGCCATGTCCTGCACGGTCGGTGTTGTCGCGTCGGGCGCTTGGGCGTTCCCCACGTCGTCGTCCGCCGAGCCCGCGTCGTGAGGGTCCGCCGGCGCGGCGTCCACGGAGGAGGTGTCGGTGTCGACCTGGCCGCCCGCGTCGGCACTGTCCGACTGCCAGGGGTCGCCCTGCAGGTCGACCACGGAGTCCCCGCACGCCGACGCGAGCAACAGAGACAGCATGGCGATTCGTGTCCCGATCATCGTGCTGCCTCGCGCTACCACCGTGTTTGCTAAAACAAGTTAGCAGTCGCGTGTCGCCCCGGCCACGACATGGAGGTCGATGTAAGGAACTGTCAGGTCGGGACGGCGCGCGGTGCTCAGAGCGCGTTGACGAGGACCTGGATCGCGACGGCGCCCACGAGCCATGCGACCACGGCGGCCGTCGTGCTCGCGAAGATACCCGCGGCCTTGACGGGCAGGCTGAATGACGACCGGGCGAGTGTGATGTTGCCGATCAAGCCCGCCATGCCGAACATCGCACCGATCGCTCCTCCGATGAACAGAAGCAACAGCGGCATCGAACAGATCGCGTAGCCGTACCAAGGCAGCGGTGGCTGCAAGAGGTACTTCTCGCCGTTGATCTTGAGCGACGGGACGGGGTCCCACATCACCGCCACGACCTGCAGGTTCACCGGAGTTCCGGCCGTGGGAACCTCGTACTTGCCGCCGAACTTCCCCTTCAGCGGCATCCCGTTGACGATGACTTTCGTGCTGGTCAGCAGCGACGTGCGAATCACGACATCCTCGGACGCCAGACTTGGGTGCTCGACCTTGAATTCCATCTCCCCTCCCGCTGTTTGCTATTCCTCTGAGTCTGCCGAACGGGACACGGCAGAACAACTCGAAAGCGATCGGCGGTTAGCGGGGCATCGTCGACGAGCGACGACGCAGCGATCGTCGCGGCTGTTTCCTCAGGCGCGCCATGCAAAAAACACCAGTCACCTAGACGACGGACTCGAGGGCCGTCACGCCGTCCCGCGTATAGTCGGGCCGCCCCTCGCACTCCCCGAACCAGATCGACGAAACGCTGGCCAGCGCCACGCGCCGTCGAACGCGGTCCCAGAAGCCGTCATCACGGCGCAGCGCCGCACGCACGGCGTCGTAGCCCCACACGAGGACCGCACCGGCGACATCGGCCGCGGGGTCTCCGTACGCGGCGTCGGCCCAGTCAATGACCGCGGTCACTCGACGATCCACGACGAGGATGTGCTCCGGTCCGAGGTCGTTGTGCAGCAGAACGCGCTCGGTCGTGGCGGGGGAGTCGAGGCCAACAGGTTCGCGGTGGCGTCGGCGAGCGCATCGCCCAGTGCGGTCCGGAGCGACTGGATGCGCCGGTGCGACTCGCGCGCCCAGTCATCGTGCCCCTGGCTCCCCTCCTCCGGCACCTCGACCTGCAGGCCGGCGAACCGGTCGAGCGACTCGAGGAACGTGTCCAGTCCGGTCGTCAGTCGCTCGCCGGTTTCCGTGACGGGGGTCCCTTCGCACAGCGGATACCCGCAGAACGGCCGGTCGTACTCGAGCGTCGGCTCGACGCGAAACAGATGATTGGGGACCTCGTACGGCAACTCGACCCCCGCGAGGGCGTCCAGTACGCGCCACTCGGCGCGGAGCGCATCGCCAACCTCCGGACGCTTTGGGAACCGAAAGATCCAAGAGTCGTCGACGAGGAAGGTGTCGAAATCCCAACCGCCGGCCAACTTGGCCAGGGATACGTCGGCGAACCGTGCGTCGACGGACGACAAAATCCGCGCTGCGCGCTCGGTATCGAGCGGTTGATCAGAGGACCACGGAAGCTTCAGATGGGGAGCGACGGCCACGCGGAGCATCTCCACCAGCTCGGGGTCCATGAAGCGATACTCGTCCGGAATGTCCAACACGACCATCGGCACCGTCGGTCGCCCGAACTCGGCGCGGATGATCTCGGCGTGGCGGGACTCCATCACGAACACGATGTCGGCCCACCGCAGGTCGGCCTCGGTCAGCGAGCGTCGCGCCTTCGCGCTGGTCCCCGCCGACCGCACCTCGATCCCGGGCTCGCGCGCCCACACCCGCTCCGCGGTGGGACTGCGCCATTGGTTGCGGCTGCAAACGAAGAGGATACGCGTGGCCATGGCCCCTCAACGCCATCTCGGCGATGTGCATTCCAAAGCGGTCGACGCTCTAATCGGTCGTCACACCCATGTCGCGGGCGCCCGTGTCGGTCGGGCCCGTGTCGTTGTTCGTCACGGTCCCGATCGGTGCCACAACGCCGAGGACCGAAAACCGGGTCGTTGCGAATGTCGCCCGCCCACTGCGGAACAGGGCACCGGTCGCTTCTTCCCAGGTCGTATCGTCCTCGTCGTCGAGGCGCACGAACCGAAGGCCCTCGCTGGTCGAGTTGTAGGGGATCTCGATGGCTACCGCCCGCGCGAACGACGTGCCGTGCGGTGTAACCGCGTACAAGCTGCTCACGAGCTCCAGGTTCGCGTCCAGCGTGGCGGCGAGTCGCGTGGTCGCCGCCGAGGAGAGCTCGGCGATGCCGATTTCGACCTCTTCGCCGAGGGCATCTGCCGGAATCTTCACCACAGCACCTGACTCCCTCACCTCACCGCCATCCGGCCCGATCGTCTCAACCACGTTGTTCTCGGGGTTGTTGAGCAGGCTGTTCCGGTTGTTGTCGTCCGAATTCGAGCAGCTCGCGAGGACGCCGGCTACCAGGCACACTGTGAGAAGACTTTTCACGATTTCCCCTGATGAGGCTTGCCAAATCGCGGACCTTAACGTGCCAACCGGTCTCGTGAAAGTTGTTTCTAACGGGCTCAGGGGCGGCGCACAAACAGGGTGGTCGTCCCGAGCAGATAGGCCTCCCCCGACGGTAATGCTTCAATGTCGAGGAGCTGGACGCCCGGATTGTCCAGCGAAACCACGTGCTCGCCGTTGGCCCAGCGGTGCACGAACGGGAGCTGATGGGTGATGACCCAGGCGTCGCTCTCCCGTGTCATCCATCCCCGCGCGGCCGAAACCTCGGTGTCCGTCGGGATGTCCCCGATCGAGGTGAACTGATCCGGTTCGCCGCGCAGTAGCGCTGGTGGATAGCTCGCCATCGCGACGAGCTCGTTGTTCTCGCACCCGACGCGAACCACATGCCGTTGGGGGCCGACGTGGTTCCACGCCGCGCCGTCCCAGTGAAAGACATCGTCGCGCCGGAACACCCATGCTTCGTCGCCGCGCGCGGCGAGGGCGACGGAATCCTCCCCTTCCGCTCCGCCGGCGTCGAAGCCGACGTGCTCGATCCACCGCGAACCATCCCACTGCAGGACCTGATCGTTGCCGGCCACCCAGACGTGGCCCGCATCGGTGCCGCGGAT
>JBFIHF010000348.1:0-6713 GCA_041601915.1 Bradymonadaceae bacterium | reverse complement strand
TCGTCATCTATAAGGTTCGGCGTCCTTCGAGGCGGCAAAACTTTTGGGCGCCGGCAAATGACTGGAGTGTCTGCGATGCATGCAGTGATTAAGACGGGCGGCAAGCAATACCGCGTGCAAACGGGCGATGAGCTCGATATCGAAAAGCTTCCTGAGGACAAAGGCGACACCGTCGTCTTCGATCAGGTGCTGGCCCTCGGCGACGGATCCGATCTCACGATCGGGCAACCCATGATCGCCGGTGCCTCCGTGAAGGCGAGCGTCGTCGCGCACGGACAGCACAAGAAGGTCATGGTCTTCAAAAAGAAGCGCCGCAAGGGCTACCAGGTCAAAAAAGGCCACCGGCAGCAATTCACCCGCGTCCGAATCACTGACGTCAGCGCCTGATAGGAGTTCGAGATGGCACATAAGAAAGGTCAGGGAAGTTCCAGAAACGGCCGCGACTCGCCCGGCCAACGTCGGGGCGTCAAGCGCTTCGGCGGTCAGCAGGTCCTCGCGGGCAGTATCATCGTTCGCCAGACCGGCACCAAGTTTCGTCCGGGCCGCAACGTCGGGGTCGGTCGAGATTACACGCTCTTCGCGTTGGTCGACGGCGCGGTGACGTTCGAAGTCAAAGCGGGCGGCCGAAAGTACGTCAGCATCCTGCCGGAAGAAGCCGCTGCCGCTGCCGAATAGGCACCACGCAAAACGGTTTCCAAACCCGGCCCCGGCCGGGTTTTTTATTGAGTTGTAGATGTTCGTCGATGAAGCCAGAGTTTCGATTCGCGCCGGGAACGGCGGCGCGGGCCTCACCACGTTCCGGCGCGAGAAGAACGTCGTGCGCGGCGGCCCGGCCGGCGGCGACGGCGGCAAAGGCGGTGACGTCGTGCTCGTCGCGACCACCAACTGCAACACCCTCGCCGACTACCGGCATACGCCGCTGATCAAAGCCGAACACGGTCAGCCGGGTGGGTCCAACAACAAGACGGGACGTAG
Organism: Bradymonadaceae bacterium; assembly: GCA_041601915.1. GTDB lineage: Bacteria > Myxococcota_A > Bradymonadia > Bradymonadales > Bradymonadaceae > JBFIHF01. Next base: position 5,738 of record JBFIHF010000348.1, on the reverse strand, counting down.
CGGCGAAGACTCAGTGTTGCGCGTGCCGGTCGGCACCCTCGTCTGGGACGAAGAGACGTCCGAACTGCTCGCCGATCTGACCAAAGAGGGCCAGCGCTTCGTCGTCGGCAAGGGCGGCGACGGCGGGTTCGGAAACGCTCGTTTCAAGACGTCCACCAATCGTGCGCCGCGGCGCTCGACACCGGGATGGCCCGGCGAGTCTCGCGAACTGCAGCTGGAACTCAAGCTGATCGCCGATGTGGCCCTCGTGGGGTACCCGTCCGTGGGCAAGTCCACGATCATCTCCGTGCTCTCCAACGCACGGCCCAAGATCGCGGACTACCCGTTCACGACGCTGGTTCCCAACCTCGGGGTCGTCAGTTTCGGCGCCTACTCGGAGTATGTCATCGCCGATGTTCCGGGGCTCATCGAGGGCGCCCACGAGGGGCTCGGGCTCGGCATTCAGTTTCTGAAACACGTCGAGCGCACGAATCTCATCGCGCACATCATCGAAGTCACCGAACAACTCCAAGATCAGGACGACGAGCGCGATCCGATCGGCGATTTCGAACGCATCAACGCCGAGCTCACCGCCTACGATGCCTCGCTGGCCGAACGCCCGATGATCGTGGTGCTCAACAAGATCGATTTGCCGTGGGTCGCTGAGCGAGAGCCGGAGCTTCGCGCGCACTTCGAGGGCCTCGGATACACGTTCATCGCGGTGTCTGCCGCGGCGTACGTGAACCTCGACGAGCTGCGTAATACCCTCGGCGAAGCCGTGAACGCGGGCGCGTTCGACACCCGTGAGCCGTGGGAGCGTTGACGCCCCCCGTCAGCCCAGGCTGCGTGCGATGATCGCTTCGTGGTGCTCCACGGACCGCATGTAGTACAGCGCGCGCAGCAGTCGGCGCTGATCGGCGTCGAGGTCCGGACCGGCGCCCTCCCGCAGTGCGTGATAGAGCATCAGCGCAGCGGCCACGGAGATGTTGAAACTCTGCGCGAATCCGCCCATGGGCAGAATCACCCGCGCGTCCGCTGCGGCGAGGACCTCCGGACATACCCCGTCTCGCTCGTTGCCAAACACCAGCGCGGTGGGGCGGTTGAAATCCACCTCATCCAGCGGTTTGGCCGCATCAAGGCTCGTCGCCACGACCTGGAACCCGCGAGACTTCAAGTCGGCCAGGCACTCGGCCGGCGCCGGCCATTTGCGGACGTCGAGCCACTTCTCAGCACCTTGCGTGACGCGATTGGCGGCCTTGAAGTCCTCCAGACTCTCGATCACGTGCAGCTCGCCGACGCCGAGGCCCTCCGCGGTTCGCATCACCGCGGACACGTTGCCGCGATCGTAGAGCCCATCGAGCACCGGGACGATCGAGTACACGCGCTCGTCGACGACGGCGTCGATTCGGGCGCGCCGGCGGTCGCTGATGCGGTCAGCGAGCAGATCGATGATCTGCTGCGCGGAGAGCGCGAGCTCGCCGACGTTGACCGGCTCGTGGTGGGGAAACGTAGTGCTCGGCATGGTCACACGGGGTCGGCGCTACTTCCCGCCCCCGAGCTTCGCTTTGCGTGCCAGCCGCTTCGCTTCATCGGCCCGTTCTCGATCGGCCGATGAACGGCCCAGATAGTAGCCGGCGAAGAGCCCGACCAAGACGAGGACCGGAATGTAAAAGATGTGCGCGGTCGAAATCATTGAAGCTCGGCAAGCTCGTCGAGGCGCTTCTCCAGCGCGACGATGTCGCGGTCCAGCTTGCGCTGCCGGAAGCTCAGTAGCGCCATGTAGCCCATCATCATCGCCACGAAACAGAAGTAGGTGATTACGACCAGCGTGCCACCCGTCACCGCCGTCTCCTTGGACGCCGTGGACTGCGCCCACGCAAACTGAGGAGCGAGCGCAGCAACGAGGACGAGCGCAGGGATCAGTCGTTTCACGCGTGACTCCTCAGGATGTCTTCGACGTCAATGTAGAGTTGGTCCACCCGGTCTTGGCGCCGCGCGACGTTGACATGCAGCCATACCAAGCAGGCGAACAGTAGGAACGTCGCGAGCATGCTCATGCCGAATGTCGCGCCAATCTTCGCCGCGACGCCGTCGCCGCCGTCACGCTCCACGGTGGGGTGGATGCCGCCCCACAGCCGGACCGCGAAGTGCACAAACGGTACGCCGACCGCCGACACCACGGCGAGCACCGCCGCGATCGTTCGGACCCGCTTACTGGGGCCGCTGAACAGCCGCAGCAGCCAGTACCCGCCGTACATCAGGAACAGCACCATCGTCGCGGTCAGCTGGGGGTCCCACACCCACGCCTTGCCCCAGGCCTTGTAGGCCCACATCGGTCCCGAGATCAGGACGAACACCCCGAACACGAGGCCGATCTCGACCCCGATCACCGCCGCGATGTCGAAGACGCGTCGGGGTCGCAGCAGGTACACGAGGCTCGCCACCGAAGTGATGATGAATCCGCCGTACATCGCCATCGCGGCCGGGACGTGCACGTAGAAAATTTTCTGCACGATCCCCATCGTCATCTCGACGGGGGCGTAGAAGAAGATCATGTACGTCGAGGCCAGCAGTGCGGCGGCGGCGGCGGCGACGAGAAGTGCGAGCAGCTTGTTCATCGCGCCCAGCATAGTGCCGGACCTGCGGTTACGCCATTTCAAAGGCGCCGTCGTGCGTTGCGCCCCGGCGTCCGGCGCGCTACATCCGAGGGACGAGGAGGAATCATGTCCGAGATCGATGCGGTGCTGGAGTTCTGGTTTGGTCCATTGGACGAGCGCGGGGTGGCCGGCGACGAGGCGATCGCACGCTGGTGGAAGAAGTCCGACGCGTTCGACGCCGAGATCGAGGCCAAGTTCGGCGCGCTACGGCGTGCGGTGATGGGCGGGGCGCACGACGCGTGGTTGGAGTCAGCGGAGGGTCTCGTGGCGTACATCGTGGTGCTCGACCAGTTCTCACGCAATCTCGGGCGTGGCACGGCCGTGATGTACGAGGCCGACGAGCTCGCGCTCGCCGCCACCCATCGCGTTCTCGACGCGGGCTTGCACTACCGCCTCGGGGTGGACCACGCCGCCACCGTGTACATGCCGCTCATGCATTCCGAAGCCCTGGAGGACCAGGATCTGTGCGTGGGACTGTTCCAGCAGTTGGCGAAACACTATCCGGACATCGCGCGGCTGCCCAACAACGTCAGTTACGCGATCAAGCATCGCGATATCGTCGCGCGCTTCGGCCGATTCCCCCACCGCAACGAGATCCTCGGCCGTGAATCGACGCCTGAGGAACTCGAGTTCCTCAAAGAGCCCGGCTCCTCGTTCTGAGCTGGAAGGCTCACTGAACTCGCCACCGTAGTACCCCTACGGGGGGCCCTAGAGGTTGTATGAGACGCCCAACGTCAGGGTGTGCGCGGCGTCCGAGGTCCGAGCGAGGTCCCCGAGTGCCTGCGTTTCGGGCATCGACGTCTGGAATCGCGCATACGAGTACCGCACGCCGAATTCGGCGCTGCCAAAGCGGTCCGGCGGCTCCGGCTGCAAGAAGCGCCACGAAATGTAGGGCTCGAAGCGCCCCCCGAACGACCGCGCCGAGCCGTAACCGCCCGCGGACTGGTTGGTGCTGAGCCCCGGCAGGAACACGATGTTCGCGCCGATCTTCGTCTTCGTCGACATCCAGTATGCCGCTCCGAAGCTCGCCGCGAGCGACAGATAGCGGTGCCCCGTGTACTCGGGGTTTGACTCCACCGTGTAGCTCAACGCGCTCAGGCCAAGCCCCAGGCGCAGGTCCACAGTCGGATGAATCGGCTTTTCGAACACGCCGAGCACCAGCAGGTACGCGTGTTCGGTGGTGAGCGCGCGTCCCAGCGCCGGCTCGACGCTGCCGTTCTTCGCCGAGCCGAACCCGCCTTCGGCTTCCAGCAACACGTGGCTCTTCGACTTCTTCAGCATCCACAGCTGCTGGACGGCCCCGATCACGCCCCCGAGGTACAGGCCCGGTTGGTGCGCGATGCGGTGGTCCGTTCCGGCAAACTCCATCCGCCGCAACGTGGCGAGGCCGCCCAGCGTGAGGGTGAAGCCCAGCCCGGAGGACAGCCGGCGATTCTTGATCTTTGGTCGGGTCTGGACTTTCTTGCGGGTCTGCACCGGCTCCTCGGACCGAGGCTCGTCGGCCGTGGACTTGGACTTCCGCGGTTTAGGCTTCGCCTCGGGTTCCGCGTCGCGCTCGGGCTTCGGTTCCGGCTTGGGTTTCGGTGCTGGCTTGTCGAGCTCGAAGTCGTCGGGCAGGACGCTCTGCGCAGAGCTGACGGAGGGCAGGGCGACAGCGGTGGCGACGAGCAGCGCGAGCGCGGCGCTCCGGCTCACTGTGTGTACGTGGCGCCGTTCGCGATCCACGTCTGGATCGCGGTGACCTGCGCAGGCGTCAGCGGAGTCGCCGCGGCGCCGTATTGGCCGGCCCCCATCAGCTTCAGATCTCCGGCGGGCTTCGACACACGAATGAACATCTCACTCATCGTCGCGTTGCTCGGCGTCACGAGCCGCAACCCAGACACCGTCGGAATCGTGCTGGAGAGGATCGTTTGCAACTCGGCGTCCGTCGCCAGAGTGCCGTTGATCACCACGAACGGATCATTCACAGCGGCCGGACTGCCGTGACACCCCCCGATCAAGCAGTTGGGTCGGAGGATCGCGGTCACAGCGAGGAACTCGGGGTTGAAGTTGCCTCCACCCCCCATGTCCGGCGTCGTGGTCATGTCCCCAGGCATCGCGTTGGGGTTGTTGTTGGCGGTGCCCATATCGTCGAATCCATCCAACGGATCCGGCACGCATGCCGCAGCAGCGATGGCTGTCGAAAACAAAACAATGGTCGGCAGTCGGGTGCGCTTCATCGACATCTCTCTCCAGCGTTCATCAGTGCCGTCTCGGCAGCGATGATACTGGGATTGTGGGGGGGATCAAAGTAAGAAGCCCGACCATCGACCGAGTCCGGCGCCGGCGTCTCACTTCGAGGGTCCTGAGGCGGTGGCGGATCGCATGAACGCGAACGCAGCGGCGATGAGTAACAGTGCGCCAGCGAACGTGGCGAGGAACGTCAGGCCATCACCGAGGGCACGTTGAGCGGCTGGCAGCGTCCCCGTCCAAATGCGCCGCTTGCCGGCGATGAGGATGCGCCGGTCGTATAACTCGAAGCGCGTGATGTCCTCCGGATCGATGACGGCGTCGCCCGATGGCATCACTGTGTGTCGGGAGATCTTGGCGCCGGGCAGATCGAGGCCGTCGAGCACCACGACCTCGAGGCGCCGGCGCGCGTCGAGGAGCAGGGCCACGCGATGCTCGGTCATCGCCAGTCCAATGATGCGGTTCCCCCGCGATGGCCCCTCGACTCGGGTCCACGTCGAGCCCGAGTCCGTCGACCGCAGGAACTGGTCGGCGTGGGCGGCGAACAACACGCCGGGATAGTTGGGGGGACGCGCGCGGATCAGCACGTGTGCCGCGCGATCGCGCGGAAACGCGTGGACCGTCGTCCACGATTCGCCGTCGTCTTCCGATCGCCACAACAGCGCGGGCGCGCGCGCGTCGCGACTCTCCTCCAGCAAATAGATCGTGTCGCTCGCTTCGGCGACCACCTGGCGAACGGTCGTCGCGGACAGCGCGGCGCGAAGTCCGTCGCTGAGCTTGATCGGCGTCCAAGTGAGACCGGCGTCGTCGGACTTCACGCCGCCGCGGTCGTGTGACCACGCGAGCCATCGCCGACCGTCATCGCGCGCAATC
>JBFIHF010000347.1:0-6720 GCA_041601915.1 Bradymonadaceae bacterium | reverse complement strand
GTGATTCGCGACAACGTGATTCACGACACGAACTACCCGTGCATCCTCACGTACTCGACGGTCGGCAATGGGGCCCCGAACGTCATCGAAGGCAATGTGATGTGGAACTGCGCGGACAATGCGATTCAGTCCGCGGCCGACGCGACGATCCGCAACAACATCATCCTGGGCGCTGGGGGCAACGGCATCGCGATGCAGCCCCACCAGGCGGGCGCGCCCTCGAATCTCATCGTCGTGCACAACACGGTGCTCAACGCCGGGACGGCGATCGCGGTGCGCAATGCCGTCGGCACCGTCATCCTGTCGAACAACGCCGTGTACTCCCAGAACGGCAGCGCGATTCAGGTCGTCGGCACACTCAACGGCATCACCGTGTCGGGCAACGTCGGGCAGGGTGGGCTGAATGGTCCCAACGCGGGACTGATGGCTGGTACGTTCGCGGCCGACTTCGTCGCGGCGCAGTTCGGCATGCCCAGCGACGTGTTCCCCGCGGCCGGCGGAGCCCTCGTCGGGTCCGGCGACGCGGCTCAGGTGACGCAGTTCGATTTCAACGGTACTGATCGCGGCGGCGCCGCCGACGTCGGAGCCTACGCGTTCGCCGCGATGAACCCGGGATGGGTGCTCGCACCGGACTTCAAGGGCGAGTCCTACACCACCCCAGCAGGGGACATGGGAACCGGTGGACCTGACATGGGCGGCTCCCTGCCCGATGGAGGGACGGGCCCGCGACCACGCGACATGGGTGGCATGATGTCGGGCGCCGATGTTGGACCCACGGTCGGCCCGGACATGTCGAACCCAGGCGGTGATGCCGGACCGGGGCTCCGTCCGGACGGCAGCACCGAGGCTGGTGGCTGCGGATGCGCGTCCAGCCAGACCGGCGATCCGCTCGTCGTGTTGCTCATGCTGCTGCTCGTTGGGCGGCGCCGACGACCCGTCTGAGCGCTCACAGCGGTCGACCGGACGCCTGTGGGGTCACCAGGTCATCGTCGCAAGGGTCTCGCGGCAAAGGACAGGAATGCATCGACTGATCACGCTCAGCTTTTCGCACTACAACGACAAGGCGCGTTGGGCACTGCAGTACTGCGGGGTGCCGTTTCGCGAGGAGCGGCATATGCCCGGCTTCTCATCGGCGGCCGTCGCGCTGGCGACGCGCGGTCGCGGTGGGCGCGCCGACCGAGTCTCGACCCGGTTCAGCACACCGGTTCTCATCTGCGCCGACGGTCAGCACGTCGCGGATTCCACGGACATCGCGAAATTTGCGTCATCACAGGCCACTCCGGCGCGGACCCTGTTTCCGAGCGCGGAGGTCGACGAGTTGGTCCAGCGTTTCGGCGACCGACTGGGTCCGTACACCCGATTGGTTGCGTACTTCCACGCCCTGCGGCACGACGGCTTGCTGCAGCGTCTAGCGAATCGGAACGTAACGCGGCGCGAGGCGCGGTTGTTCTCGCTGGTGTACCCGGTCGGCAAGCGCGCCCTGTCGCGTTCGCTGGGCCTGTCGCGCGACAGCGCCGAGCGCGCGACGGAGCGCATCGATGACGAGGTGGCGTTCGCGATGTCGCGGCTCGGCGCGTCGGGGTTCCTCGTGGGAGACCACTTCACGGCGGCCGACCTCACGTTCGCAGCAATGTTGGCGCCCGCGATCCTCGTGAGCCCCGAAGAGGGCTACGGAGGCGCGCTGCCGACCATCGACGAGCTGGACCTCGAGGCGCAGACCTTGGTGGCGCGCTACCGCGACCAAGCCGCGGGGGAGTACGCGCTGCGGATGTACCGCGAGCACCGACCCGTTGCGCCGCTTGAGTTCTAGACGGGTGCGCACGTGCGATAGCAGCCCCCAGATCGCCCCCCGGAGAGTCTTGCGTCGTGCTGTTTTCGGCGCCGACGGATAGAATTCGAGTGATGACCGACGACAGTGACGACATTGGAATCCCCGCGACGCTTCTGCTCGGCGAGGGTTCGCACTCCACAGGGCAACTCGACGCGGTGCGCGTGATCGTGACTCAGCGCGCGTCGACGATTGGGGCGGTCTTGGACCCCTGACCTTGGGCGAGTCCCTCGCGGACGTCGCTCAAGCGCGTCCGCTGGCCGGGCGTGGCCGACTCCGCCGACGCGTGGCTGACATGGTCCTGATGCCCAAGGTACAGCGCCACCTCGGGGTGCGCCTCGGCGAAGCGTTGCAGCTTGAGGAAGCTCTTCCGCGCGGCCTCGGTGTCCCCGTTGTAGGTGCCGGACTCGACCCCGTGGTCCCAGCCCCACGCGGTGTGAGAACCATCGCCCGTGAGCAGCACAGGCCCCGCGGTCGTGCGGATCAGGAACGCCATCGACCCGACCGTGTGACCCGGGATGTGGATCGCCAGCATCGATCCATCGCCAAACACATCGACGAGGCCGTCGAAGCCCGATCCGGCCACGGGAGCCGGCGAGAGTTCGCGGACGGGCGATTTGCCCCGCAGCGTTCGGTTCGTCGTGCCGCGCACGAACACATTCTGGAACTTCGAATCCCCCGCCTCACCGGGTCCCGTGTAGATCGGCACATCATCGGGGACGTCGGGGAGCCCCATCGCATGGTCGAGGTGCATGTGGGTGAGAAACACCCCCGCGAGCGGCTCGGTCTGTCGCGCAACCCACGTCGCGGTATCGACGTGGACACGGAGCTTGTCGAGCTTCATCGCGCTGCGCACCAGCCACGACGCCGCCATCTCACGCTTGTTGCCTTCGGCCGTCGCCCGGTCCACCCCTGTGTCGATGAGGAAGAGGCCGTGCTGCGGATGCCGAATCGCGTACATGTAGATTTGAATCGGCTCCGGTCCGTCCTCGAGTCCCGCCGCTTGGGCGGCGTCGTTCTTCAAGTTGATGAGGCCCGAGCGAGGCACCTCCCAATCGGCCGCGATGATGCGCTCGAACTCGATCGGGCCCGGCGCGTCGAGTCGGTCCACGAACGAGGCCCAGTCGGCCGGTTGGCCGAGCGCGGCGGCTTGCGTGGTGTGCGACGTCTGCGCGCAGCCCGCGGCGACGAGTGCTAGAACTGCGATGGTGTTCGTGAGGTTCATGGTCTTGCCTCCGTGTGGTTTCCGCTCTCAGCTTGCCTATTCAAATTTCGTATGGAAATCGGCTAAGTTCGTGGGTATCCATACGCGTATGCATATCCCCTGGCAGGACTGTGAAGTCTTCATTGCGGTGGCGGAGTTCGGAAGCTTCAGCGCGGCTGCTCGCCGACTGCGCTTGACCCAGCCGACCGTCAGCCGGCGAATCGCGGCGCTCGAAGAGGATCTGGGGCGTGCGCTGTTTCGGCGCGATAGCGATGGTGCGCACTTGACTCCGGACGGCGCGCGCCTGTTGGAGCCGGCGCAGCAGATGGCACGCTGGGCCGCAGAGATGCAGCGCGCCGCGTCGGGATGGGAAGAGGCGCCGACCGGCGTGGTGCGCATCGCTGCCCCGCCGGGGGTGGCATTCGAAGTGCTGGTGCAGCTCGCGAGCCTCGCGGCGGACCGACTTCCGGAGGTGCGGCTCGACGTGGTCTCGGGTGTCGAGCACATCGATCTCACCCGGGGCGAGGCGGAGCTCGCGATTCGGTCGCGCGAGCCGACGCAAGCCGAGCTCGTGGTGTTGGCGAGCTTCCGCACTCAGGTCGGCGTGTTCGTCGCTCCGTCGCTGGCTCAGAGGCTACCGCCGGGCGTCGTGGACGCGTCATCGCTGCCCTGGGTGACCTGGGCCTACCCGATGGAACACGTCACACCGCGCCCGGAGCTCGAGGCGGCGCTCGATCCGTTTACGATCGCGTTCGCGTCCAATGACTTCTTGGTTCAACGGCGAGCGGTGGAGGCGGGCCTCGGCGCGATGGTACTGGCGCGGATCGACAATCCCGCCACGCCGTGGGGACCGCTCGTCGAGGTGCCCACGAATCTCGAACTCCCCGCGTCCGATGTCATGCATCTAGCGTGCGCGCGGTCGATGCGACACGTCCCGCGAGTCGCCGCGGTCGTCGATCTCATCATCGAGCAGCTCGGCAACGTCGAGGGGCTGGCGTTGGAGCTACCGTCCGCGGTCCAGCTCGCCGATTGTCCCGACGATGGCGGTTGAGGTGACGAACGCTGCGGGCAGAGCTAGTACTTGGCCACAGTGATTTTGATTAGTTGACGTCGGTTCTGACCGACGATCTCTTCGCCGTCCTCCTCGACGATACGGCAGCATCGTCTGCGTCGGACGGCCTCGACCTCGTCGCCCAGCCCTCGTCGTCAACCGATCAAAGTCACTGTGGCCAAGTACTAGGATCTCAGGCTCATGCGAATCGGTCTTCAAACGTGGGGCAGTCACGGCGACGTCGAGCCGTTCTTAGCGCTGTCCGCTGAGCTCGCCCGCCGCGGCCACGAAGTACGTCTGGTCGTGACAACTCAGGCGGATCGGCACTACGACGCCCCCGCTGGCGTGACGCTCGAGCGCGTGGGCCCCGACATGACTCAGGCCGACGGCGACGCGCTGATGAATCGCGTCATCGAGCTCTCGTCCCCGATGGCGCAGGGGCGGCTGCTGCTCGAAGAAGGGTTTCTGGTGGGCGAAGACGCGATGCGCGACGCGGCGGACGACCTCGTCGGCTGGAGCGACATCGTCGTGCGCCACCACTTCCTCTACATGACGCGATTCGCCGCCGAGCAGGCGGACAAGCCGGAAGTGTCCGTATTCCTGACGCCGGACTTGCTGCCGACGAGACAGCATCCGCCCACGGGCATGCCGAGCTTCGGGCCGCTGCAACCGTTGGCGTGGTGGCTAGCGAACCGCGGGATCAGCAGCGTGTTCGGTCCGCCGGCAAACCGCATGCGCAAGGCAGCCGGCCTGCCTGCGTCGCGCGGGGTGCTCACCGATGTGTGGCCCTCGGCTGCGGCGAACCTCGTCGCGGTCAGCCCGGCGTTGCACCCGCGCCCGGCAGACTGGCCCGCGCATCACCACCTCACGGGTTTCTGGGTCGCGCCGTCCACGGCGGCAGCGGACATCGACCCGCTGCTCGATGCATTCCTCGATGCCGGAGATCCGGCGCTCTACGCCACCTTCGGATCGATGGCCGGCGGCAGCGGCGCCCGCCGCGAAGCGGACGCGCAGCTGCTGATCGACGCGGCAAAGCTCGTGGGGCGCCGGCTCATCCTTCAGCAGCCCGCGGGCGCGTCGCCGCCCGCCACGGACGACGTGCATTTCGTCGTCGGCGCACCACACGCTCGGGTCTTCGGGCGGTGCGCCGCGATCATTCATCATGGTGGGGCGGGCACGACTCAGACCGCGATTCGGGCCGGTGTGCCGTCCGTCATCGTTCCGCACCTCGCCGATCAGTTCTTCTGGGCGGCCGCGACCGAACGGATGGGACTGGGATACCCGGCACCGGCGCGACGCAAGGTGACGGTGAAAACACTGGCTGCCGCGATTTCGCGCGCGCTCCAGATGGGGAACGAACGGGTGCAAGACCTCGCCGCATCGCTCCACGCCGAGGATGGCGTCGGTGAAGCCTCGGCCATCATCGAGGCCGTCGCCGCCCAATGACCGCGGTCACCGACGCTCGTCGGTGCCGATCTGTGAAAAGCGCAGCGTGCTGCCGAACGGGTCCTTGATCACGACGTCCGTGTTGCCCCACGGCTGCTTCGTCGGTCCGGACTCGAGCGCAACTCCGTTGGCCTCGAACGTCGCAATCCACGCCGCGATATCATCGACGAAGATGTAAAGCTCGCTGCCCGGATGTCCGGCGGCGTGCTCGGACAGATGCAGGTACAGCTCGCCGTGCTTGACCCCGATGTAGTTGGGGAAGCCGGGTTCGTGGCGGTGTTCGAAGTCGACCTCGAAGCCCAACTTGTCGGCGTAGAATACTTTGGCGGCTTCCCCATCATCGATGGGAAGTACGGGGACGATCTTGTTCATTCGCGGGGCTCCGTGGCGGGATCGACGGCGTAGAATCGGGCGAGTTGGTCGTACAGGTCCGGGGCGCGGCGGCGAAGATCGTGGGGCTGCTCGAAGAACTCCTCGGTGGCCACGGCGAAGAACTCCGCTTCGTTGGTGGCGCCATACTCGTGCACGACGCCTTCGCCTGGCGCGTCTTGCATGCGCGCGAAGTGGGCGCCGAGCACGCGAACCCAGTCCTTGTAGTGCGCCCCGCTCTCGAGGATCGGCGTGCCGTCGTAGACACCGTCCTCGACATCGAGGGCGTGGGCGAACTCGTGGATCGCCGTATCGTGCCCGTCGTCGGGGGTGGCGATACCGCGTTTCACCGCGTCCCAGGCCAGCACGACGGTGCCCCACGGGTGGGCCAACCCGAGGACCTCGCGGTCGTCCTCGGCACCCAGCGCGAACGATCGCGGGTAGACGACCACTTCGGTGAGGCGGTCGTAGGCGTCCAACCGCAGGTTGCGGACCAGGCGCGCCGCGCACCCCGAGATCACGACGCGCATCTCCGTCGTCACTTCCTCGAGGCCGCCGGCCGCGACCCAGACCTTGTCGCGGGCGAACACGTTCGTGTGCATCAGGAATCGTTCGAGCTCATCCTCAGGGAGCTCCTTCACGAAGCTCAGCCGCTCCTGCAGAATCGCGACCCACTCATCGGGAATCTCCAACTCCGCCAGCCCCTTGCGTCGCCGATCTCGTAGAAACTTGAAGATCACCACGGTGCTCCGTCGAGGGTCCCGCCGGTCTCAGTGTCCGGCGAGCCGTGTCGCGATGCAACGCTGTACCACGCGGATGCTG